>JAJPJC010000290.1 GCA_021324445.1 Isosphaeraceae bacterium | reverse complement strand
TAGGGTGGGTGAAACCCACCACCGGAAGACCTTGGCGGGCTTGAAGATCGGTGGGTTTCACCCACCCTACAACATCGACTTCCCCACCCTTCCGAGACAGACTCTGAATCCTACCAGCCCGAAGCGCCAGCGAGTGCATTCCGGCGGGGAGCATCCCATCACGAGCGGACGCTTCGGGCTGGTCAGTGCCTTTCTGGCCAGTCTGGCTTACCGACCGGAGGTCGGAGCCGCCACCGGTCCGGGCGCCGGCTGGGTTGACGGGGTTGGGGCGCCGCCGGGGACGCCGATCATCTCGATCGCGTCGAAGGGATCGACCGTGTTGTCGGCCTCGGCCATCGGCAGCAGCTCCTTGAACGGCAGGTCGTCGGGGACCGGCGCGCCGAGCTGCTTGAGGACGCGCACGTACCGCTTGACGATCAGGCCGGTGTCCTTCTTGTTCAGATCGTCGTCGCGATACCAGGGGAAGTCGTTGAGGACCGCCTTCCAGACGCCCAGTCCTTCCTTGAACTTCTCGGCGGCCTTGGGGAAATCGCCCGTCTTGTAGGCGACGGTTCCCTCGTAGAACAGTTGCCGCGCACGCACGCCCTTGTCGGTCATCTCGGCCAGGCACCGCTCCTTCCAGTAGCGATAGTTCATCTGGTCGCCCCAGCGCTGGGTCCAGTACCGCTGGTTGTCGTTGAGCTGGGCCAGCCGCTCGGGATTGGAGCAGTCGTCGAGCCGGATCTGGTCGCGCTCCAGCCGGCCGTTGCGCGGGATCTCGTTGTGCGAGAGGAAGACGTGATCGCCAAACTTCTGCCACTCGTGCAGCGCGCCGAACCACTCATTCTTGGCGACCTCGCCAAAGGTCGCCGGGATGCCGTAAACGCTCATTTTCTCCAGGCCCGCCGCGTAGCGTGTCTGGCCGTGGGCCGGCATCGAGCGGAAGGCGATATCGTCGGGCCGGCCCTTCCGCTGCGGAGTGGGATCGACGTACTGGATATCCAATGCGGTCCCCGAGGTGACCCGGTTGGCGCCGGAGTCGACCAGGGCGACCGCCCGGCTGAACCAGCCGTAGCCCAGCTTGAAGTTATCGTTGCCCACGACGTCCTGGTCGCGCTCGGGATCGTGATAGGTCTTGAAGCCCTCGTCCTCGTCATCGCGGAAGAGCCGCCGCAGGATGATCGACTCGTCGGAGAAACCCAGCTTGTGGTAATAGAACCAGGCGGTATCCCAGATCAGGTCGGGCGAGCGCCGGTTCTTCTTGACCCCGTCCTGGACGAACTGGATCCCCTTCTTGATCCACTGATACTTGTCCTCGGGCGCATCCCACTCGACGGCCACGTTATAGGCGAGGTTCCACCCCTGGAACGTCCAGATCGACAGGAAGTGGGGCTGGAGCTTGGTGATCAGGTCCACGGTCGTCGACAGCCGGTCCCAGTCGTGGTCGCGCTTGTGCTCCTCGGCGCGGAGCCAGAGCAGGTCGGCGACGATGCCGCGGAATCCGCCCAGCAAGAAGAGCTTCATCATGAAGCTGCCGGTGTCGATCTGGCCGATGGCGGCCTCGCCCAGGTCGCGGTTCTTCTTCTGTACGTCCAGCCACCAGGTGTAGGGCAGCATCCCTCCGAAGAGCACGACGATGATGATCCCGTAGATGAGCTTTTTGCGGAAACCGGGGGCGTTCATGCGGCCACCTCGCGATTCTTCAGGATGAAATAACCGACGATCGAGAACGGCAGCGCGTAGGCCAGGGCCAGCAGGGTGTTCAGTCCGATCAGGCCCCAAGCGACGGCGAAGCCGTCGGCCACCAGGTTGCTGACGTCCAGCGCATTGAAGTTGGGCACGATATAGACCAGCATCGACATCATCGGCATGACCAGGGAGTCGAGCGTCTTGGCCAGCACGACACCGGCAGTCGGCGTCAGGTCGCTCATCTGGTTGTCATGGGTCAGGAGCCGGATCAGCGATTCGAACGGTCCGCCGCCCAGGATGGCCTGCCGGGTAAAATCGACCAGGAAGGTGAAGGCCAACTGGCCGGCGATGAAGAAGGCGATCGTGGTCAAGAGGGCGACCGGCCAGCTCAGGAAGGTCCCGGCGCAGATGCCGATGGCGGTCAAGACCATCGCCTGGAGCCAGATGCCGAAGAGCCCCTTCATGTAGTTGAGGCCGAAGTTCCCGGACCGGGGCAGGAGGTACAGATCGCTCTCGGCCATGCCCAGGTACTGGGTCGGGCTGAGGCAGCGGATCTCGATCTTCAGCGCGCCGCGCGAGCCGGCCAGCAGCTTGGCGGGGAGCTGCACGCGGTTGGTGTAGTATTCCTTGATCGGGAAGACGTCCCCCTCGAACTCGGCATTGGTGAAGGGGTTGAACGCCCGGATCTCGGCATAGACCGGCTCGCCGATCTTCCCCTTGGTGGTCCTGTAGACGTTGAAGGTCATCTCCACGGTCACCGGCGGCGAGGCGATGGCGGCCAGCTCGCGGCGCAGGCCGTCGGCCTCGTCGGTCCGGCCGGCCGCCTGGGCCTCCAGGATCCGGGCCTGGAGGTCCTCGGCCCGGGGCCGGAGCCGGTCGTACTCGGCGCGGACGCGCTTCAGCTCCTCCTGGTTCCGCTGGATGGCCGCATCGAGCTGGCTGGAGGTCCTGGCCGACACGTTGGGCTGCGCCTTGGCGGCCTGGGCCTCCCGGATCTGGTTCTCCAGCTGGTAGACCTTGTCCAGGTACCACTCAACGGTCCCCGATCGGAGGAAGTCCTGGACCGGGATCCGGCGGTCGAGCGGGCGGGGCCGGCCCGGGGGTGAGAACGGGTCGGGTACCACGCCGAAGCTCCAGATGGCCGCCGACGGCGTCGCCCCCTCGATGTGGCTCCGCGGCTCCCTCATGTTCTGGTCCATGCCCACGTCGATGCCCATCGCGTGCGGGGTGCCCCGCGAGTCGAGGAACGACAGCGAGCCGTGGACCGGCACCCGGGCCTGCATCCGGGTGCGGAGCTGATCGGCCTGCTCCAGCAAGAGCTTGTATTCGGCCATCCGGTTCTCGTTCTTGGCGCGCAGGGCGTCGGCGTACGTCTTCTCGATCGTCAGGCCGACCGTCCGCCACAAGTACAGCAGGCTGATCCCGCCGAAGACGGCCACCAGCACCGTCACCAGCGCCATGTAGCCGATCATCCGGCCCCAGATCAGCTCCAGCCGGCGCACCGGCTTGGAGACCACCGTGTAGATGGTCTGCTGCTGGATGTCCGTCGGCAGCGACAAGGGGGTCAGGATCGTGACCATCACGGTCAGGAGCACGGAGCAGAGCAGAGTGAGCGTCCCGACGTAGAGCCGGCCCATCTCGGCAGCCCGCGGGGGCTGGAGGAACCAGTGGGTGAAGGCCAGCACCAGGAGGAAGACCGTGAGGACCACCCAGGGGGCCCACATCCGGCGGTTGGCCTCATAGATGCTCAGCCGCGCGATCGAATAGAGGCGACGCCCTCGGGTCGCCACCAGCTCGACGAGGAATTGGCCGGCGATCCGCAACAAGACGATATAGCCCATATAGGTCAACGCCATCCGGGCACCGTAGATCAGGCCGTCGCGCCAGGTGAACTGCACGAGCTGCATGTCGGGCGTCACGATCGGCATGATGTAGTACAGGAAGCCTTGCTGTTGCATGAACAACCCGACGGCCAGGCCGACGATCAGCGCCCCATGCACGCCGATCAGGACCGCCAGGTCGAGGGACCGGCCGAACCGCCGGATCGTCCGCCCGACCGCCACCTCGACCCAGATCGCGTACAGGAGCACGCATGCCAGCGCCGTCAGCGTGGACACGTGAATCCCCAGGATGGCGTAAATCGGGATTCGACCCACCGACTCCAGCACCCGGATCATGACCGTGACCGGGGTCAGGATCAGCGCGGCCACGATGACAAAGTCGAACCAACGACCCTGGCCGACCACCCGCTCCTTGATCGCGGTCACCAGCCAGTAACCCAGCCAGCCCACCAGGCAGAGCAGGCTCATCACCTTCAGCCAGGTCAGAAAATTGCCCAGCAGGTCATTGCTGGTAAAGCCAAGATCACCGGTGAGATACAGCCAGACGAGGAGGTTTCTCAACTTGGGGTTGATCGGCGGGGGCGCGGGAGGGCGCGGCACCGCCGGGTTGGCGGCGCCGGCCGCTGGAGCCGGATTCACGGCGGTCGGCGCCGTGGCGGGGCCGGCCCCGGTCGCGGCCGCGGCGGGCTGACCCGCAACCGGTCCCGCGGTGGCTTTGGGAGCCTGCGCGGGATTGGCCGGACTGACCTGGGCCCAGAGCAGGGGAATCGTCAAGAACAGGGCCGATAGGGACATCGCCGGAGGTGCTCCTCTTAGGAAGGGTCCGTGGTCCGTGGTTCGCGGACGCGGGCTGACTGGCCCGGTGCCGGGATGACAAGGCATTCGAAGAGGACACGGAAGGCGCACCGGGGCGGCAGCTCCCACCACGGACCACGGACCACGGACCAAGAATCAAGATTTGGCTACAGGTGCGGCCAGCTCGCTGGGCGCCTGGGTCGTGGGCCGTGCCGCGTCGTGGGCCACCTTGCGCCGACCCGGGTGCAGCTCGCTCTCGTGCACGATCCGCAGGAACAGTTCCTCCAGGCTGGTCGTGGGGTGGTCGATCAGGACGTCCTCGCCGCCGTGCCGGAGGATCACGTCGCGGACCTCCTCCAGAGCCACCGGCGAGAGGTTCCGCGCCTTGATCTGGGTGACGTCCTGGACGGTCAGCAGGTCGGAGACTCGGCCGATCTCCTTGAGCTCGCCGCGATGGAGGATCGCAATCCGATCGCAGATGTCTTGCATGTCGGCCAGGAGGTGGCCCGAGAGGACGATGGTCTTGCCCTGCTCGCGCAGCTCGCGGATCAATTGCTTGATCTCGGCCGTGCCAATCGGGTCCAGCCCCGACGTCGGCTCGTCGAGCAGGATCAGCTCGGGGTTGTTGATCAGGGCCTGCGCCAGCCCGATGCGACGCTGCATCCCCTTGGAGTACTCGCGAAGCTGGCGGTGTTTGGCCGTGGTCAGGCCGACGAGGTCGATCAGCCGACCCACTCGCTTGGTCCGCTCCGACGCCGGGATCTTGAACAGGCGGCCGTAGAACTGGAGCGTCTCCTCGGCATTGAGGAACTTGTAGAGGTACGACTCCTCAGGGAGGTAGCCGATCTTCTCGTTCTTCGAGACGTTGGTCGTCGGCTCGTTGAAGATCAGGGCTTCCCCCTCGGTCGGGAAGAGCAAGCCCAGCAGCAGCTTGATCGTGGTGGTCTTCCCCGAGCCGTTGGGCCCGAGCAAGCCGAAGATCTCGCCGCGGTACACTTCCAGGTCGAGGGCCTTGAGGGCCTGAACCTTGGGCCGACCCCAGAAATCCCGGTAGACCTTGGTCAGGTTCCTCGTCTCGATGATGACGTCATGGCTCATTACAAGGGCGCCTTTTGCTGATGATGTCATGCATGAATCACGGTCAAGACAGCCTGCCCCACGCGCAACGGCAGGCCGGAAAGCCCCCGCCCGAGGGCGGACAGTCGAAACGGTCGGCCCCGGCCGCGGCTCGGGCCCCTTCCGGCGGATGATTGGCGAATGAGTGATGCACGGTCAGAGAGGAATGTCCACCTCGGAAACAGGAGCAGCCGGTACGCCAAGTCCGGCAGACCGGGAGGCCTGCCCCACCGGGTCAGCTCGGTGGGGTGGGGGCATCCTGCCTGCCCTGGTTTCGACCTTGCGAGCTCGACACAGCCTCAGGGAGGGGTCCAGCTCCGGCACAACGGCTGGATGGCCGCAATCCCCACGCCCGGCTTTGGGGATGCTACGATCGCAGACCTGGAAAGGTTCGATCGAAATTCCAGCGGTGGGTTCCCTCCCGAAATGGTTGCCGGGTCGCGGCCGGAGACGGGCTCCGGCGCCGCGACCGCGCACCCATGCTAAAGGACCCAAAGTTTTTTGGCAAGTTACCAGTTTCCCAGTGCCCGCGCGGGATCACGGCGTCAGCCCCGAGCCCCCCGAAGGGATCGGCACGACCCGGGCGTCGCTCCGGCCGTTAAGGCGAGGAATCGCGACGGTCGGACGGGCGCTGGGCATCGCCGCATAGGGGGAGACCGGCAAATCGGCTGGCCCGGTCGGTCCACCTCCGGCCGGGTGCGCCCCGCCATCAGCCACATACGGCAGGTAGCGCTGGCCCCGCGTCACAAAGGGATTGTAATAGGTCGGTAGGAACATCTGTTCCGGTGGGACCGAGTAATAGCGCGGGAAGAAGTAATCGGTGGTCCGATCCCCAGCCAGGGGCAGGTAGACGCCATAATCGGCCCAGCCCGCCGTGCTGAGCGACCCGTTGGGGAAGCCCCAACCATCTCCGGGTCCGGGCGGGAGGATGTAGTTGGTGTGGTGGCGATGATGCTTCTTCTGGTACGGATAATAATAGGGAAGGGACTCCGGCGCAGGGGCTTGGCCCGTGGCATGGATGGCCCAGCTCACGCTCAAGGCGACGAAGGCGGCGGTCATGGCGATCCTCCTTGTGCAGCTCGCCGGCGGTCGCCGGGACCGCCGGCCGCGGTTGAGGCGACGGCGCCGCGATGACCCGACACCGCTCCGCCCGCCCGACGAGGTCGCCCCAAACATACCACCTCCGCGGGACACCGGTGCGGCGGTTTCTCTTCCGGTTGGTTCCCCGGCACGTTACGATCCTCATGATCCTTTTGTCCGTGGTCCGTGGTCCGTGGTTCGCGGACGCGGGCTGACGAGCCTGATCCGGGAGAGACAACGCACTCGAAAAGAGGCCTGAAGTCGCAGCGCAGCGGTGCCCCTACAACGGACTACGGACCACCGCCAAAGAAGCGGAGCGGCCGCTCCCATCACGAACCACGGACCACGGACAAACACTCATGATTCTCTTGATTGATAATTACGATTCGTTCACGTACAACCTGGTCCAGCGGCTCGGAGAGATCGATTCTGGTCTCGACCTGCGGGTCGTCCGCAACGACCAGATCGATCCGGAGGAGATCGAGGCCGCGCGGCCGAGCCGGCTGATCATCTCGCCAGGCCCGTGCACGCCGGTCCAAGCGGGAATCTCAAACGCGGTGGTTGTGCGGTTCGGGCCCAGGATCCCGCTCCTGGGAGTCTGTCTGGGCCATCAATGCATCGGGCACGCTCTGGGCGCCCGGATCGTGCGGGCCGATCGCATCATGCATGGCAAGACGTCGTGGATCCATCACGACGGCCTGGGGATCTATCGGGGGCTGTCCAATCCGTTTGAGGCAACCAGGTATCACAGCCTCGTCATCGAGCCGGACACCCTGCCGGACGACCTGGAAGTCGTCGCCTGGACCGACCAGGGCGAGATCATGGGCGTGCGGCACAAGCACTGGCCGATGGAAGGCGTGCAGTTCCACCCCGAAAGCTTCCTCACCATCGAGGGCATCCACCTACTCAAGAACTTCCTCACCCTGGACGCCGGCAAGGAAGTCGGTCAGGCTGTCCAGCCTGACCGACGGGATGACTAACGACCAATGACCGACTTGCTGACCGTGGATGAGGCGCTGGAGGCCGTGCTTCAGGCGGTCCGTCCCTTGCCGGGGACCTGGGAGCCGCTGGCGCAGGCGCTGCGGTGCGTGCTGGCCGAGGACGTCCTGGCCGACATCGACCTGCCCCCGTTCGACAAGGCGCTGGTCGACGGCTATGCGGTGCGCAGCCAGGACTTGACAGGCGAGGAGCGCTGGCTCCGGCTGGGCGAACGGATCAGCGCCGGCCAGACCCCCACGCGCGGGTTGGCCGTGGGGGAAGCCGCCGTGGTCATGACCGGCGCGCCGGTGCCACCGGGCAGCGACGCCGTGGTCATGCACGAGCGCACCCGATCCGGCGACGGCGGGGTCTGGGTGGAGGAGGCCGGGGTCCGCGCCGGTCAGAATATTCTGGCTCGCGGCCGGGAGATGCGCGCCGGTGAGGTGGTGCTCAGCCGTGGCACGATCCTCAAGCCGGCGCATCTGGGCGTGCTGGCCTCGGTCGGCCGCACGTCGGTTCGGGTCGTGCGGCCGCGGGTGGCGATTGTGCCCACCGGCGACGAGCTGGTCGAGCCGGAGCGGAAACCCGGCCCGGGCCAGATCCGCAACTCCAACGCCATCATGCTTCAGACGATGGCCATCGAGGAGACGGCCGCGGCCGACGTGCTGCCGATCGCGCCCGACGAACCCGACCCGCTGCGTCAAGTCCTCGCGCGCGGGCTCGAGTCGGACGTCTTGATCATCACCGGTGGGGTCTCGGCCGGCCAGCGGGACCTTGTCCCGGCCGCGCTGGAGCTACTGGGAGTCCGGCGGATCTTCCACAAGGTCCGGCTCAAACCGGGCAAGCCCCTCTGGTTCGGAACCGGGCCGCCACGGGTTGCGATCGGGCAGCCTGGCCCGCTGGTCTTCGGCTTGCCGGGCAACCCGGTCAGCGGCCTGGTCGGCTTCCTCCTGTTCATCAAGCCGGCCCTGGCGGCCCTCAGCGGCAGGCCGCGGGCCCAGGGAGTCGCCGAGGCTCGCTTGATGCGGGTTTTCCGCCATCGTGGCGACCGGCCCACCTATCATCCGGCTCGGCTCCTGACCGGAGGCGATCCCCACGCTGCCGCGCCGATCGAGACGCTCGAGTGGGCTGGGTCGGCCGACCTGCGCACGGTGGCCGCGGCCGACGGCTTCGCCGTCTTCCCCGCCGGCGACCGCGATTACGACCCAGGTGAAATTGTGGGTTTCTTGCCCACGCGATAACCTATTGCTCCGTGGTCCGTGGTCCGTGGTTCGCTGACGCGGGCTGACTCGCCTGGTCCAGGAAAGCTGAGGCACTTGAAGACGGGCGACGACGGCGCAGCGGAGCGGCGGCTCCCACAACGGACCACGGACCACGGACCAAGAACATGAACGTTGCCGCACCGGACAGGGAAATCCAAGGGACTGCCACGGCGGATCCGTTCGCGCGATGGGCGCGCCACCATGTGGCGGCCGGGCTGGCCTCGGGCCTTTTGCTCTGGACCGCCTTCCCGCCGGTCGAATGGAGCGGGCTGGCCTGGGTGGCGCTGGCGCCCCTGTTCTGGCTGGTCACCGTGCGGGGCGCCCCGTTCAAAACCTACCTGGCCGCCTGGATCGGCGGTCTGGTCTTCTGGACCCTCGCCGTCCAATGGCTCAGCCTGATCGGCCCCGGCGCCTGGATCGGTTGGGTCGTCCTGGCCCTGGTCTTCTCCCTCTGGTGGCCCCTGTTCCTCGCCTTGACCCGCTGGGCCTACTTCCGCCTCCGCCTCCCCCTCATCCTCGCCGCGCCCATCGTCTGGGTGGCTGTCGAATACCTGCGCGCCTACTTCCTCACCGGCTTCCCCTGGTACTACGTGGCCCACAGCCAGTTCCGCTTCCTCTATGTCATCCAGATCGCCGATATTACCGGGTCGCTCGGCGTCAGTCTGGTGATCGCCATCGTCAATGCGTGGTTGGTTGACCTCGTGACGCTGCCGCTCTTGCAAGTGACGAGGCGAAGGACGCGCCTGACCCAGCCTCAGACGGCGCGGCTCTGGATGGTCACGCTTCTGGTGGGGGCGACGTTGTGCTACGGGGCCTTCCGGCTCTCGACGGCCCGGTTCCGCAACGGGCCCCGGCTGGCGCTGCTCCAGTCGAATCTGGAGCAATCGCACAAGTTCCGGATGGAGCCGGCGGACATCCAGAAGCGGTTTCTGCATCTCATCGAGGTGGCGATGCGGCGGCCGGAGCGGCCCGATCTGATCGTCTGGCCGGAGACGGCCTATCCGTTCGGCTTCATCACGATCAATCCGGCCATCGACGCGACAACACTGGAACGGCAAGTTGGGTCGATCGCACCCACCCTCACAGTCAATTTCTGGCGGGACAAGCAGAAGGACATCCTCCAGGACCTGCATTCCTTGGTCGATGCGGTGCAGGTCCCGATGCTGGTGGGCAGCGCCGTGTACGACCACCAGCCAGCCAAGCTCAACAAATACAATTCGGCGCTGCTGGTGGAGCCCTCCCGCCCGGCCATCCAGCTTTACCACAAGATGCACCTGGTCCCCTTCGGCGAATTCATCCCCTTCATCGAGACGCTCCCGTGGCTGGCGCTGTTGACCCCCTATCGGGAGAAGATCCCGTCCCTCAGCTTCGGCCGGGACCCGGTGATCTTGACAATCGGCCCGTACCGGTTCGCGGCCACGATCTGCTTCGAAGACACGATCCCGCAGGTCATCAACCGCTTCTTTCACGGGGTGGACGAGCATCATCAGCCCGACCTGCTGATCAACCTGTCCAACGATGGCTGGTATCCCAACTCTCCCGAGCTGGACATGCACCTGGGCATCGGGGTTTTCCGGACCATCGAGCATCGCGTCCCCTTGGCCCGCGCCGTCAACACCGGACTCTCGGCCCTGATCGACGGCAACGGCGAGATCCGGGCCGTCCTCCCCAAGAACACCGAGAATGTCTTGTCGGTCACCGTTCCGCTCGACGACCGCACGACCTACTATTCACGCTGGGGTGATTGGTTGGGTTTATCCTGCCTGGCGGTGACGATCGGTCTGGTGCCGGTGGGCCTGGTCCGGCGGCGCGCTCGCGGCACAGCGGAGGATTGACGGGTCCCCCAGACTTCGGCGTTCCGGGTCGCTTGCCTGGATGAGCAGCGTGGGGTAGATTTAGTCAAGTTCGAGCCACCGGCGCGGCGGAGAGCGGGATCGGACCGCTCCCGGGTCGTTGGGCGCCGGCGTGCGAACGGCTTGCCGCTCCGCGTCGTCTAACTATAGGATTGACGAGGTACGCCGGCCTGTGGTGAAGACCTCAGCCCGGGGCGACTCCGCCTCATCTCCGTGACAGCTACGGTCCAAGCCCCTCCCCGAGTTCGACTCGTGGCGGCGACGTCGCGAGGGTGGTCGGCCGGCCGTTTTCCTCTGATTGGTAGGACGGGACCATGACCCACGTTGGCAAGATCCTCGTGCTCGTCATCATGGCCTTCTCCCTGCTCTTCCTGGGCATCTCCACCGTGGTCTTCTCGACCGCGAAGAACTGGAAAACGGCCACGGAAGAACAGAAGCGAGAGGTCGAGAAAGTCAAGCAGAAGTTGAGCGAAGCCCAGGCCAAGGCCGACGAGGCCAAAAAACAACTGGCGGACACCCAGACAGCCGCGGCCGAGGTGAAGAAGCAGCTCGACAACCGGATTCACGAGCTGGAAAACCAGAACAAACTCGACACCGACCAGATCACCAACGTCCACGGCCAGCTCGTCAAGGCCCAGGAGAGTGCCAAGGCGGCGCTCGACGAGGTGGAGGCCAAGCGGAATGAGACGACTCTGCTGCGCACGCAGAAGTCCGCCGTGGAGAAGCAGGCCAATGAGTTCAAGCTGCGCCAGGCCGAGCTCAACGACAAGATTCGTGAGCTGGAGCGCATGCTCGAGTCGGCGAGCAAGAACAACTCCGACCTGCGCGAGAAGGTCGCCAAGTTCTCCACCCTGCTGCAACGTGCCGGCCTGCCGACCGACATCACCCAGATCAAGGGCGTGGAGAGCCCGCCGCCGGTCACCGGCCAGGTCAAGCGGGTGGACGCGGCCAACCGCCGCCTCGAGGTCACCATCGGCTCCGACGACGGCCTGGTCGTGGGTCACACACTGAATCTCTACCGCACCACTCCCCGCCCCGAATACCTGGGTCGGGTCCAGATCATCTCGGTCGAGCCCGACCAGGCCGTGGCGCGCGTGGTCGGCAACACCTACCAGGGCAAGAAGATAAAGGAGGGCGACGTTGTCTCGTCTACCATCATCCCGCGGAGCTAGTGGGTCGACCACCACCCGCGCGGCGGCGCCGCGACGACCCGGCGTCCTGGTCCAGGCCCCCAAGAGCGACATTTACGTCACCCTGCTGGGGATCTCCCTGGGGGCAATCATCATGGCCTGCCTGCTCATGACCATGATCCTGACCCAGTATGGCTTCAGCGTCAGCGTGAAGTAAACTCGAAAGGGGCCTGTCCCGAAAAATCGCCTGCTGTACTCTTGTCAACCAGCCCGCTCGATGGGTATAATCCAACCGTCCGTTGGGAGGGGATGAGAACTCACCCCACTCCCGGCGGACGGTGGCTTTTTTTCGGCGATCGCCCGCTCCGCTCCGATCCGTTCCGCCGCGTGGGCGGTGGCGCGAGGGGTCCGGGCCTCGCCGGGTGTGGAAGCCACCGGTTGCACCCGGTATTGGATGACAGTCGGGGGCGGCACGACACCGGCGGCGATCTCACGAGATGGGCCGGCGCGTGCTCGATCCTCCGGGGGGCGTTGCACAATGACACAGCATCCCGACCTGTTTGCGGCCCTCGCCGCACCCTTTGACCCTGAGGAAGTGAAGCTCCGTTCCCAGGCCGGCCGCCAGTTGCATTATGTGACGGCGCGGACCGTGATGAACCGGCGTGCGTCGCGTAACGACGCGTGATGATCCCTGACCCAGTCAGGCGGGGTTGGATGTGATGACCCCGGGGCCAACCAGCCTACCTAAAGGCGAAAGCCGGAGGGGAAAACAGCATGCTGGTAAAGGTCGTGTCCGGTGAAGCCGCCGATCCGGACGACGATCAAGACCCGGACGGTATGGTGAAGGCTAGACTGCTTGAACCTCAGTGCCCATCGGGTAAACATGAACCACCGGGTTTAGCGGTAATCGCCCGGTGCCCCGTGATGGTCGCCAGAAGTCGGTTGGCGACGGAACACATCCCCGGGGCGGGGGCCACGGTCAGTGGCCGAAAGGGTACGAACGAGGCACCTACAGCCGTCCTATACGTCACACGTGAATGGAACGCGAGATTCCCTAAGGGGCGAGAGCCCTATGGGAACGGAGCCCTCGTAGTAGTCGGAGGCCGGGAAAGCCGGCCACATGGCGAAGGGGGGCAGGTGACCGAGGATGACAGGAACTAAGGATTAGACCGCAATGGTCCCTACCGAGACAATCCTGGCTATCCTGAAGGAACGGGGGGAGCATCAAGCCCCCCTGCGGAAGTTGTACCGGAACCTCTACAATCTGGATCTCTATCTCCGCGCATACGGTAAAATCTACCGCAATGCCGGTGCGACGACTCAGGGTTCCACACGGGAAACCGTGGATGGTATGTCCCAAGATAAGATCCAAGCGATCATCGACTCGCTACGGCAAGGCGACTATCGCTGGACGCCAGTTCGCCGGACGGAGACCCCCAAGGCGAACGGCAAAACGCGTCCGCTTGGCATCCCCACCTGGAGCGACAAGCTCCTTCAGGAAGTCCTGCGAACGCTCCTGGAAACATACTACGAACCCCGGTTCAGTGACCTCAGCCACGGCTTCCGACCAGAGCGCAGCTGCCACACGGCACTCACTCAGATCAAGCAGAAGTGGGGGGGCACGGTCTGGTTCATCGAAGGTGACATCAAGGGATGTTTCGACAACGTCGATCATGACGTGCTGCTGGACATACTCCGGCGTGACATCCACGATGAACGGGTCATCAAGCTGATCCGCGGTCTACTCAAGGCCGGGTACATGAGGGACTGGACGTGGCATGATACCGCCAGCGGGACACCGCAAGGGGGGATCATCTCACCACTCCTGGCCAACATCTACCTGAACGAATTGGACCGATTCGTAGAGGACGAATTGATCCCGGCGTACACGAAAGGGGAGAGGCGGAAGCAATCCGTCGAATGGAGGAGGGTGCAAGCCCGAATCCGCTGGGCACGCCACCGGGGAGACTCCCCCGCACAGATCAAGGCGTTGCTCCAGGAACGACGGCAACTCCGGGAGGGCAACCCCCTGGACCCCGACTTCCGACGTCTCCGCTACGCGCGCTACGCCGACGATTTCCTGCTCGGTTACATCGGACCGAAGAACGACGCCGAGGTCATTCGAGACCGGATCAAGGAATTCCTGAGCGACAAGCTCAAGCTGACCTTATCCGAGGAGAAGACCCTCATCACCCACTCGGGCGAAGCAGCGGCCAAGTTCCTCGGCTACGAAATAGCCACGATCCGACTCAACAACAAGTCGGACGGACCCACGGGCAATCGGACCATCCAAGGGCACATCAGCCTGCGGATGCCCAGGAAGCCCTTGGCGAAGATCCGGGAGAAGTACACCATCGCAGACAAACCGGCCAGTATCCCGTACCTTCTGAAGGATTCAGACCTGACGATCGTACACCGATACCAATCCGTGCTGCAAGGGTTGTACAACTTCTACTGTCTGGCGGCAAACGTATCCAGTAGGATGAATCCCATCCAATGGGTACTTAAATCCTCCATGCTCAGGACGCTCGCAGAGAAACACAAGACGAGCGTCACGAACATCGCGGCGAAACTGCGGGTGGCCCACCCGGGACTACCTACAATGTATACCGTGATGGAAGAACGAGCCGGGAAGAAGCCCCTGATAGCCACCTTCGGTGGGATCTCAATGAAGAGCAGGAAGATACCCTACGGTCAGGGCGATTTCGACTATGAGGCTGCCTTCAAGTATGGGACATCCCCACAGGCCGAGATCGTCACCCGACTCCTCCAAGACACCTGCGAGCTTTGCGGGAGCCAAGAGGACGTCCAGGTCCACCACATCCGCAAGATGAGCGACCTGAAACGGGACGGGCGAAAAGTGATCCCCAACTGGAAACGGTTCATGCTCACCCGCGTCCGGAAGACCGTTGTGGTATGCAAACGCTGCCATGATACCATTCATGGTGGACGGTACGACGGACAACCTTTGAGGTCACTGGAGAGCCGGGTGCGGTGAAAGCCGCAAGCCCGGTTCGGGGGGGGGGAGTTGGAAAAGTGCTGACTACACAATCAGTAACTCGCTGGCTTCCTACCCTACTGGATGAGGTTCTTGGCCCGGAGAACTGGTGGGACCGGTTCACGCCGTTGGAGCACTCGGTCATCTGCGAACTCACCATCCGCCTGCCCGACGGCTCGGTCCTGACCAAGAGCGATGCGGGCGGTTATGCCGGGATGGCCGATCCCGGCGACGACGACAAGAGCGGTTTCGCCGACGGTGCGCCGTGCGTGCGGCTGGTTGCCTAACTACCCTAGGTAGTAAGGACTTGACCAATGTCCTTGGGTCGCGTGGCCAACCTGAAGTCGAAAGACCGAGGGGAAAATAGCATGCCACGAAACGATGGGCGAATCCCCAGCCGTAAGGGGACCGGCCTACCAGACCCGCGTCCTATGGCTAAGGCTAGACTGCTTGAACCCCAATCCCCGAGCGCCCAAGAAACCGGCCCTCGGAACGCGGCTGACTACCGAGTGCAGCCGGCCTGCGAGAGAAGGTGCGTCGCGACTCTCGCATGGTCAGGCCGGCTGGCAACCACCAGCGGTGAGTTCAAGGGGATGAGTGGGGGGCCTAAGGGACGCTACCACAGACAACCAGAACGAACCACGGGATAGCCTACGGGGCGCGAGCCCTATGGCTACGGAGCCCCCGTAGTAGTCCGAGGTTGGGAAAGCCAACCACACGGCGAAGGGGGGCAGGTGTCCAAAGGCTGAGTCGAGCGAAGGCGGTGCGAGATGCACAGAACCCAACGCAAAGACGCGATCCACCAGGAACGCGGCAGGCTCGGCCACCAACTGGATCGGGTCTATCGTGAACTCTACGACCTGGACCGATTCCTGCAAGCCTACGCTAAGCTGTACCCCAACGACGGGGCCATGACCCCTGGTGTCACGAGCGAAACCGTGGACGGGATGTCGGTAGAAAAGATCAAGGCGATCATCCAGAGTCTTCAGGATGGCTCCTTCTCTTGGAAGCCGGCCAAACGGGTCTACATCCCGAAGAAAAACGGGAAACAACGCCCACTGGGCCTCCCGACCTGGACCGACAAGCTTGTCCAAGAAGTGATCCGCTCCATCCTGGAGCCCTACTTCGAGGCCAAGTTCCGGGACAGTTCACACGGATTCCGCCCTGGACGCGGTTGCCACACAGCCCTGGCAGACTGCAAGAAGAAGTTCAAGGGAGCGAACTGGTTCATTGAAGGTGACATCAAAGGATGTTTTGACAACATCGACCACGATGTGCTCATCGCCATCCTGCAAGAATCCATCAATGATGAACGGTTCATCCGGCTCATCAGCGACATGCTGAAGGCGGGATACCTCGAAGGATGGACGCGACACGACACCCATTCGGGAACGCCCCAGGGTGGCGTGATCAGCCCACTCCTCGCAAACGTCTACATGCACAAGCTCGATGAGTTCGTCGAAGACGTCCTGCAACCCAAGTATTCGAGGGGGAAACAACGCCGGATGAACCCGGCATATAATCGGCACACCAGGGCCATGCTCGCGGCCAAGCGACGAGGTGACGACGACCTGTGGAAACAACTGAAGATCGCGCAGCGATCGATCCCGGTCGCCGACCATCTCGACCCCAACTTCCGCCGCCTCAGATATGTCCGGTATGCCGATGACTTCATCCTCTCGTTCTGTGGACCCAAAGCCGAAGCCCACGACATCAAGAGCCAAATCAAGGACTTCCTCCGGGAAACCCTGAAGCTTGAGATGTCCGAGGAAAAGACCCTGATCACGCACGCGAAGGAGCCCGCCCGATTCCTCGGGTACGACATCGCCATCATGAAAGATGATGGCCAGATGGCGGTCTCGACGAACGACTGGGGGACCTTCCGCAAACGATCGATCAATGGCCTGGTCAAGCTGATGGTCCCTTGGGACAAGATCGAAGCCAAATGTCAGGAATTCTTGATCGACGGCAAACCTCGGAAACGCCTGGACCAGATGGCGAACGACGACTTCTCGATCGTCGCCTGGTACGGAATCGTCTACCGAGGCGTCGCGGAATTCTACTGCATGGCCCACGATCGAGCGCGGAAGCTGTCCAAGTTGAATTACGTCATGCAGACATCGATGCTGAAGACCCTGGCTGCCAAGCACAAGACCACGGTCAACGCCATGGCAGCCAAGTACAAGGTCAAGGCATACGACCCTGACGCTGACGACTTCATCACGGCCTTCATGGTCAAGGTCGAAAGACCGAACACACGACCATTAATCGCCCAATACGGCGGCTTCAGCCTCAAACGCAAGGACAAAGCGATCCACGACGAGATCAGCCGGAATCGCAACGGACGCACGGAGATCCTTGAACGCCTCTGGGCGGACAAGTGCGAGAACTGCGGGCATCAGGGGGACTGCCAAGTCCACCATGTCCACAAGCTTGCAAATCTCCTCAAGCGAAAAGGCGAACGCCCCGGCTGGGTCGATATTATGATCATCCGTTCACGCAAGACCCTGGTTCTCTGCCGGAAGTGCCACTCGGACCTTCATGCCGGGAGGTTCGTCCGATGCAGCAGATGAACCACGCAGGGACACTGGAGAGCCGGATGCGCGGAAACGTGCAAGTCCGGTTCGGTGGGGGGCTTTCGGAAAAGGGCGGCAACGCACCTCGCCGGGAGCCTACCCAACCCTTCAAGCGCGCCGCCGTGAAATTTGGCGTGGCCCGCTACCTCTACCGCGACGGCATCCCCAAGTTTGCCCGCGAGCGGCTCACGAACCGTACCGACCTCGAGCCCCTGGCCACTCCCGAGGCTGCCTCGGGTTCGGCTCCAGCCGCATCCGCGCCGGCGCCGCCACCCGCGCCGCCAGCCCCGCCCAGCCTGGCTCCATCGCCCCGCGGCAACGAGGACGGCTTGACCCCTCCGCGCACCGGCCGGGCGTTGTTTGCCTGGACCAAGGATCAGGATGAGAAATACGAATACGGGCTCTTGAAGCACATCAATGCCTGGGCCAAGCGCCAGGAGTTTCCGGCGCGGATGGTCGATTGGGACGCCGAGCAGGTGACGCGCGGCTACTCCGAGTGCTGCCGGAAGGTCCGTGCGATCCACGCCATGCAGCATGCCACCGAGGCGGCTCTCTCCAACTGAGACTCCGCCCGCGCCGGGCGTGGTGCCGAACGATCAACAACCCCTGGGTGGCCGGCCGTGCCGGCTGCCCGGGGGTTGTTTCTTGGGCGCAGGGGGCCAGATTTTGGCGAGGCCACGGGCGTCGGGTGGGTGAAATCCACCACGACTCGAAGCCGGACGACGGGTTCCACCCACCCTCCGCAGCCCCTGGTCGGGGCCTTTCTGCCTGTCGGCTCCGGAGCCGTTCCGTCCTGGTCTTCTCGGGGGGTCGAGGCTCGCGCCGGAACCGAGGTCTCTGGACCGAGCAGGCACCGAAGGGTTAGACTGCACGATGAGTTCGATCCCCTGGCCGAGATCGCTGCCGATCGGGATTGCGGAACCGATCCGCGCCCGCCAGCCAGGACCGATCGGACGCACATGTCTTCGCGTCTCGATGGATGCGGCACTCATCTGGGTCGCGACGGGGGGTGGACTCGCGATGGACGTGGTCTTCGTCGCCTCCGAGGCGGTGCCCTTCGCCAAGACGGGCGGCCTGGCCGATGTCGCCGGGGCCCTGCCCCGCGCTTTGGAGCACCAGGGTCATCGGGTGGCCGTGTTCCTGCCGGGTTATCGGCGCGCCAAGGGGGCCGGCCTCGAGCTGGTCGACACGGGATTGACGGTGCGAGTCCCGGTCGGCGCGCGGCTGGTGATGGGCTCGATCTTGCAGAGCCGGTTACCGGGCTCGGAGGTACCGGTCTACCTCATTGATCAGCCCGGCTATTTCGACCGCGACGGCCTGTATGGTAACGGGATTGTCGATTATGACGACAATTCCGCGCGGTTCCTCTTCTTCGACCGGGCGGTGCTGGAGGCGATCCCGATTCTGCGGCTCTGTCCCCAGGTGATCCACTGCAACGATTGGCAGACGGGATTGATCCCGGTCTATTGCCGGACGCTTTACCGGCACGTGCCCGAGCTGGCTGCGGCGGGCACCTTGCTGACCATTCACAACCTGGCGTATCTCGGCCTCTTTTCCCACTGGGACATGACCCTGACCGGGCTGGACTGGCACCTGTTCAACTGGCGGCAATTGGAGTTCCATGGCAAGCTCTGCTTCATGAAAGCCGGGCTGGTCTTCGCCGACCTGCTCAGCACGGTCAGCCCTACCTACGCTCGGGAGATCCAGACGGCGCCGTTGGGCTCCGGATTGGAAGGGCTGCTGCGACACCGCCGGGCCGACCTGTTTGGGATCGTCAACGGGATCGACCCTCAGGCGTGGAGCCCGGCCCACGAGTCGATGCTGGCCCGGCGCTATGACGCCGAGACCGTCGTCGATGGGAAGGCCCGGTGCAAAGCCTGGCTCCAGCACACGGCGGGCCTGGCCGAGCGGGCGGAGGTCCCCCTGTTCGCGCAGATCGGTCGCCTCGACCCTCAGAAGGGTTGGGACCTGCTGGCCGCCGTGGCCGATCGTCTGATGGGCCGGGACGTGCAGCTCATCGTGCTGGGGGTCGGGCACCCCAAGTACCATGACTTGCTCTCCGAGCTGGCTCGACGGTACCCCGGCCGGTTCTGGGCCCGCCTCGGCTTCGACGACGAGCTGGCCCACCAGATCGAGGCCGGCGCGGACCTCTTCCTGATGCCCAGCCTGTTCGAACCGTGCGGGTTGAACCAGCTCTACAGCCTGGCGCATGGGACCGTGCCGATCGTCCGGGCGACGGGCGGATTGGCCGACACCGTGGTCGATGCCAACACCCGGACTCTCGCCGACGGCACGGCTACCGGCTTCTGCTTCACCGAGCCCACGCCGGAGGCGCTCTGGCAGACGATCGAGCGGGCCCTGGACCTCTGGCCCGACCGTGACGCCTGGCTCAAGTTGATGCGGACCGGGATGAACGCCGATTGGTCCTGGGACCGCAGCGCCTTGGACTATGTCCGGCTGTACGAGGAGATCAGCCTGCGGCACCCGTCCCGAACCGCGCCACCGCAAGCGGGCGAAGCCACCAGCCGGCCCCTCACCCGACTGGGAACCTCTTAAGTTCGCCGCCCGATGTTCCGAGCATATCTCCGGAGGCGACCTATCCTTCCTCCAGAGGGCAGGATCGCGGCGGCGCGCGCGGGAGTCCTGCCGCTGAGAGGCCGATCCGGCTTGGTTGAAGGGTCCGCGATGGCACCGGTTTCCCTGGCGATCTTCTGGCATCAGCATCAGCCGTACTACCCCGACGACATGGCCGGCGAGAACCCCATGCCCTGGGTGCGGCTCCATGCGACCAAGGACTACCTGGGGATGGCCCTCCACCTGGCCGAGGTCCCTGAGTTCCGCTGCACGATCAACCTGGTGCCCAGCCTGCTGGCTCAGCTTGAGGGCTACGTCCACGGGGCGACCGATACGCATCTGAATCTCTCGCGACGACCCGCCGAGGGCCTGGACAGCGACGACGCCTGCGCCATCCTCGACAGCTTCTTCATGGCCTTCCCGGACACGATGATCCGCCCGCATGATCGGTACCACGAGCTGTATCGGATGCGGTCGTCCTGGACCAGCACCGCCCGGCAGGTGCTCGGCCGATTCCGCCCGCGCGACCTGCGGGATCTCCAGGTCTGGTCGAACCTGGCCTGGGTGCATCCGCTGATCTTCGAGAAGGATGCCGAGCTGGCCGAGTTCCGGGCGAAGGGGCGGCATTATAACGAGAGCGAGAAGCAGTGGTTGCTCGACAAGCAGCGGGAGCTGGTGGCGCAGGTGATCCCGCTGCATCGCGCGCTGGCCGAACGGGGCCAGGTCGAACTGACCACGACCCCATACTATCACCCCATCCTGCCCTTGCTGCTGGATAAGACCCTCGCACGCGAGGCGATGCCGCATGCGGCCCTGCCGGCCTACCGGGGCGGCTACCCCGACGATGCGGCGGAGCAGGTGCGGCGCGCCGTCGCCAGCCATGCGCAGCGGTTCGGCGACCGGCCGCGCGGACTCTGGCCGAGTGAGGGCTCGGTCTGCCAGGCGATGATCCCGCTCCTGGCCGCGCAGGGGATCGAATGGATCGCCACCGACGAGGAAATCCTGGGCTGCTCGACCGGCGGCCTGGTGGGCCGCGACAGCCGGGGTTACGTCCGGAATCCCGAGCGGCTCTATCGGGCGTGGAAGGTCCGCGAGGGGGAGTCGGAGCTGGCGATCGTCTTCCGCGATCATTCGATGTCGGACCAGATCGGCTTCCACTATCAGCGCAGTCCTGGCCCGGTCGCGGCCGCCGACTTCCTCGGCAAGGTGCTGGCCATCGGCGAGGCCTGCCGGCACGACCCGGCGACGATCGTCCCGGTGATCCTCGACGGCGAGAACTGCTGGGAGTATTACGCCGACGGCGGCGTCGCGTTCCTCCGCTCGGTCTACCAACAGGCGGCGCGCGACCCTCGGATTCGACCGGTCCGCATCGGCGAGTTCCTCGCCGAGCATCCCCCGCGCGAGACCTTGCACCGGCTCTTCGCCGGGAGCTGGATCAACCACAATTTCGCCATCTGGATCGGTCATGCGGAGGACAACCGCGGCTGGGACGAGCTGCATGCCGCCCGCGAGTTCCTCCTCGACGAGCAGCGCTCGGGCCGGCACGACCCGGCCGCGCTGGCCAGGGCCTGGGAGGAGATCTACATCGCCGAGGGCTCGGACTGGTTCTGGTGGTATGGCGACGACCACTCCAGCGCGCTCGACGGCCTGTTCGACGAATTGTTTCGCAAGCACCTGCGCAACGTGTATGCGCTGCTGGGCTGCGACCCACCCGGCTCGTTGTTCACGCCAATCGCCTGCGGCGCGGTCCGCCGCGCGCTGCACGACCAGCCGGTCAGCTTCCTCAAGGTCAAGGTGGACGGCCGCGCGACCTATTTCGAGTGGATCGATGCGGCGCGCTACGCCTGCGGCAATGATCGCGGGACCATGACCCTGGTGGCGCGGGGCCTGCTCCGCACCATCTGGTTCGGGTTCGACCCCGAGCGGCTGCTGATCCGCGTGGACACCGACGGCGGTCCCGCGCAGGTGCGACTCGCCGAGGCCGATCGCCTGCGCATCGGGTTCGTCGACCCAGCGGACTGCGAGGTCGTCGTGATGCAACCGGCCGCACGGCGGCCGGTCGCCTCTCTGAACCGCGGCGGCAGTCCGCTGGCCAACGGCACCACGGTCCAGGCCGCCACCGGCTCGGTCGTCGAGCTGGCCATCCCGTTTGACCGCCTCGACCGCCGGCCGGGCGACCCGGTCCGGTTCTACGTCGAGTTGCTCCACGGGGATTCCAGCCTCGATCGCGCGCCGCGCGAGGGAATCCTCGAGCTGCGGGTCCCAACGCGGGATTTCGAGCAAGTCCTCTGGCAAGTTTAAACATGTAGGTCAGGCTTGAGCCTGACATTCCGACTCGGTCAGGCTCAAGCCTGACCTACGTGGTGGAAGCGACGGCCATGCCTGAATTGCGCAAAGACCCGATCGTTGGCCGCTGGGTGATCATCGCACATGAACGGGCCAAGCGGCCGCACGACTTCAAGGCGGATGCCCCATCGACCCAGGCGCCCGCGCTGTGCCCGTTCTGCGAGGGCCAGGAGGACAAGACGCCTCCCGAGATCCTCGCCTATCGTCCGTTCGGCTCGCGCCCCAACGGGCCGGGGTGGCGTGTCCGGGTCGTCCCCAACAGGTTCCCCGCGCTCAAGATCGAGGGCAACCTCCAGAAGCGCGGCGACGGCATCTACGACCTGATGGCCGGCATCGGCGCCCACGAGGTGATCATCGAGTGTCCCGATCACCACTCGAGCATGGCCACGCTGCGCGAGGACCAGATCCGCGAGGTCCTGTGGGTTTATCGCGATCGCCTCGTCGACCTCAAGAAGGACCAGCGGTTGGTGCACGGCGTGCTCTTCAAGAACGTCGGCGCCGCGGGCGGGGCCAGCCTGGAGCACACCCACAGCCAACTGATCGTCACCCCGATCGTGCCGATCTCCGTCTGGGAGGAGATGACCGGCGCCCTGGAGTTCTACCACTATCGCGGCCGGTGCATTTACTGCGACATGGTCCACCAGGAGCTCGCCAGCGAGAAACGGATCGTCCTGGACTCGGACCATTTCACCGCATTCTGTCCCTTCGCCAGCCGGTTTCCGTTCGAGACCTGGATCCTCCCCAAGACCCACTCCAGCCACTTCGAGAACATCCCCAAGCCGGGCGTGGACGATCTCGGACACGTCCTGCATCAAGTCCTCAACAAGCTGGAGCTTGCGCTGGATAACCCCGCCTACAACTATATTATCCACACCGCGCCGTTTGACCACGGGGAGCTGCCGCATTACCATTGGCACATCGAGGTGATCCCCCGCTTGACCAGGGTCGCGGGCTTCGAGTGGGGATCGGGCTTCTACATCAATCCCGTGCCCCCGGAGGACGCCGCCGGGTTCCTCCGCGAGGTCGAAGTCACCAGCGCCCCCGCAATCCCGGCTGCACTCGACCGAAGAACGGCCGGAAGGCGGCTCGCATCCGTCTGAAGCGACAACCTCGATCTGGGGAAAGAGCCCTTGACTTGGCTGGTCAGTCCGAAGATTAACCACGAAATACACGAAATATACGAAAATAATATAGAATGGAACAATCAATTCTGCTTTTGCTCAGCCCGAACCTTCTCGATCCCTTATGGGAAAGGTGCCAGCGAACCGGGACTTGGTCCGGGTCTCATTTTCGTGTGTTTCGTGTATTTCGTGGTGAATCTGCTCTTCTGGACTTCCTGGTGAATCTTCTCCTCTCGAATTCGTGGAGCTGAGCGAGGATGGCGCAAGTCCGGTTGATCCTGGCGTTGCACAATCATCAGCCGGTGGGCAACTTCGACGGCGTGTTCGAGGACGCGTATCGCGCGAGCTATCTGCCGTTCCTGGAGGTGTTGGAGGGTTATTCCGAGATTCCCTTCGCGCTGCATACGTCGGGCCCGCTGCTGGAATGGTTGGTGGAGCGGCATCCGGGCTATGTGGCCCGGCTGCGGCGGCTGGTGGAATCCGGCCGGTTGGAGATCCTGGGCGGCGGATTCTTCGAGCCGATCCTGACGATGGTGCCCCACCGGGATCGGGTCGGGCAGATCCGCGCGTTCACGGGCTATCTCGACGAGGTGTTCGGTGCGCGGGTCCGCGGCATGTGGATCGCCGAGCGGGTGTGGGAGCAGTCGCTGGTCTCGTCGATCGTCGAGGCGGGGATCGAGTACACGATCCTCGACGATTACCATTTCCTCCGCGCCGGCTGCGCCGAGGACGACGTTTTCGGTTACTTCCTGACCGAGGACGACGGCCACCTGCTCAAGGTGTTCCCCGGCTCGGAGCGGTTGCGGTACACCATCCCGTTTCAGGAGCCGCACGCGACCTACGAGTTTCTGCGGCGGCTGGCCGAGCGGCGGCCGGGCGCGACGGTCGTCTTCGCCGATGATGGGGAGAAATTCGGCGCCTGGCCCAAGACGTTCGATCATGTCTACACCCGCCGCTGGCTGAATCACTTCTGTGACATGCTGGTGGCCAATCGCGACTGGCTGGAGACGACCACGCTGGGGCGGGCCGCCGATGCGTCGCTGCCCCTGGGCAAGATCTACCTGGCCGACGGCTCTTACCGCGAGATGACCGAGTGGGCGCTGCCTCCGGAATCCTTGGGCGCGTACCAACGGGGGGTTCGCCGGCTGGCCGGGCTGGCGGATGCCGGCGACCTCGAGCGGTTCTTCCGGCCCGGGGGCTCGTGGCGCAACTTCAAGGCGCGGTATGCCGAGTGCGACGAGATGTATACCCGGATGCTGGACGTCTCCCGACGGCTGGCCGCGGCCGAGGGTGCCGACCCGGATTACCTCGAGGTCGCGCGCCAGGAGCTGTATCGCGGCCAGTGCAACTGCCCTTACTGGCATGGCTCCTTTGGCGGTCTCTACCTGCCGCACCTGAGGAATGCGATCTACCGCAGCCTGATCGCCGCCGAGAACGCGCTGGATGAGGCCCAGGGGCGCTCCGGACCGCGCGTCGCGCTGGAGGTGGCCGACTTCAACCTCGACGCGCGCCAGGAGGTCCGGCTGGCCAATGACCGGCTGATCGCGCTGGTGCGGCCGGCCCAGGGGGGTCAGATCTACGAACTGGACGTGCGGCATTGCACCACGAATGTGCTGGCCACGCTCGACCGTCGCCCGGAGGCCTACCATGCCACGATCCGGGAGGCCGCGGCACGCCTGGCCGCGGGCCAGGAGCCCCGGGTGTCCCTCGGTGCCAACGAGCCGGTCACGTTCAAGCAGGACGGGCTCGACCGACTGCTGATCTACGACCGGCATCCGCGCAAGGCCCTGGTCGATCACATTTACCCCGTTGACCTGACCCTGGACGACCTGATTGCCGGCCGCGAGGTCGAATGCGGCGATTTCGCCGCCGGCACCTATCTGGCGCGGGTGCAGCGCGAGGCCCGGCGCGTGGCGGTGATCCTGGAGCGGCCCGGCCGCGCCGGCGATGGGACCATCCGGATTCGCAAGACGATCGAGCTCAAGGCTGGCAGCCCCGAGCTGGCCGTCTCCTACCTGCTGGAAGACCTGCCCCGCGCGGCGTGCCTGGTCTTCGCCGTGGAGATCAACCTGGCGGCCATGGCCGGCCACGCGCCGGACCGCTACTACGCCGACCTGTCGGGCTCGCGGCTCGGCCTGCTCGACGACCGGCTCGACCTGCCCCACAGCTCGGGCCTGACCCTGACCGATGAATGGCTCGACCTGGCCGTCTCCTTGAGCTGGTCGCAAGCGGCTGGCCTCTGGTGCTTCCCGATCGAGACGGTCAGCCAGAGCGAAGGGGGTTTCGAAGGCGTCTACCAGTCGTCGGCCGTCATACCGCACTGGCACGTCACCGCCGACGAGCACGGCCGTTGGGAAGTCTCGATCCGCTGGAGCCTCGACCATCCCAGACGGCAGCCGGGTGCGCCGGGCGAATCCGGTCGCCTGCTGGCCGAGGTCTCGTCCGGATAGGCGAGTTGGGTGAGGCATTCCACCGCCTTCATGAAACCTTCTCCTCAGTTACATCAAGGGTTCATCGATGCGTCGCTAGAATGGCGGGCCGGACGCGGTCATGTGATCGCGTGTGATCCCTCCATCCGAGGCCGACCCGATGCCACACCCTCGCTCACGACGCCGTTCCGTCCGCGGTTTCACGCTGATCGAGCTCCTGGTCGTCATCGCGATCATCGCCGTCCTGATCGCCTTACTGCTCCCGGCCGTGCAGTCGGCGCGCGAGGCCGCGCGACGTGCCCAGTGCACCAACAACCTCAAGCAGATCGGCCTGGCGTTCATGAACTATGAGAGCGCCAATAACGCCTTTTCTCCGACGACCATCTTGATCCCGTGTCCGAATACGCTCGGACAGTTCAACGGGCCCGAGGCCGGAGCCAACAATTGTGGGGGGTTCCAGTCCTCCTGGAGCGCCTTCGCGCGGGCGACCCCGTTCTTTGAGCAGGCCGCGTTCTACAACGGGCTCAACTTCGACTACACGTACAGCGACGGGCCGAACACGACATTCACGTTCACTCCACTCGCCTTCCTCTACTGCCCGAGCGATCCCGGCAGCCATATCGATGACGGCTCGCTGGGCTCGACGGGCGACGCCACGACCAGCTACGGCACCTGCGACGGCGATTGGTATGTCTGGTCGGTGAACTGGACCACGCCGCCCTATACGCCGGGCCCGATGAATCGATCGCTGTTCGGACCGAACTACTCGCGGCGCATCGCCATGGTCACCGACGGGACGAGCAACACGCTCATGGCGTCGGAGGGATACATCGGCCACGCCCAGATGCGGAGCTGCGGGAATACCCCGGCATTCCCCTCCGACCCGGTCACCGGGACGTATTCGTTCACGAACATCCCGCCCCCCGGCCCGGCTTCGGCCGCCGCGCTGAACTACCAGATCAACAATTGCGCCACGCCCACCGGCCACATCAAGGCGGGCGGCCCAATCGGCCACACTCGCTGGGCCAACGGCGGCGTCTATTACTCAGGTTTCACCACGGCCGTCACGCCCAATTCCAACATCGCGACCATCAGCCGGGCCATCGGCTTCGCCAACGGCGGCAGGAACGTAGCGATGGATTGGGACTGGGTCGACGAGAACGACGGCGGCCCGACCTTCATGGCGCTGGCGGCCAGCAGCTATCACCCGGGCGGGGTCAACGCCCTGTTCGCCGACGGCAGCGTCCACTTCGTCAAGAATTCGATCAGCGCCGTCACCTGGACCGGACTGGGAACGATCGCCGGGGGCGAGGTCATCAGTTCCGATCAGTACTGATTTGATCCGTGGTCCGGGCTCAGTTCCCACCGGGGAACGCCGAGGCGGCCTCGCGACTCAGGGTGCTCCCAGGGACGGACCACGGACGACTGGCCCAAGCCGTTTTCCCGTCACCCACCCCGAGTTTAAGGTGTCCATTTATGTGGAATTGTGCACACAGATTGATTCTTCTCGCCTTGGCCGTCGTCCTCCTGGTTCCCTGCGGGGGCTGCGGATCCGGGAGCGCGGCCAAGGGATCCCTGATTCCCGTCAAGGGGAAGGTCACGTACAAGGGTCAGCCCATGACCAAGGGCATGGTCCGATTCGAGCCGGACGGCTACGGCCGGATGGCCAGCGGCCAGCTCCAACCCGATGGGACGTTCGAGCTGACGACCCTCAAGCCGGGTGATGGCGTGGTTGCCGGCGAGCACCAGGTGTTCATCACGGACATGGACAAGAAGCTGGCCAAGGATCGCGCCCTGAAGAAGTATGGGAGCCGAAACACCTCGGGCCTGAAGGCGGAGGTCAGCTCGGAGAGGACCGAATTCACGTTTGACCTGAAATGAAACGTCAGGGCCGTTTCCAGCGGTTCGAGGACGGCGTGGACCAGCGCGGGGAGTTGGCCGCTGATGCGCTTGAGCCGGCGGCGGCTCAGGCCGGCCTGGCGGGCCGCGTGGCGGCGTTGTTCCCGCGAGAGCCGCCGCTTGCGGCGCCGGCTCGGGCGGGGCTGTCGGGCCTGTTGACGGTGGTGGGCCGCGTCGGCTTCGCGGCGCGGCGCGGCCTGGCGGTCAACCGTGTGCGGGGTCGGTCGGTTAGACTGGCCATGGTCGCCTCCCTGGGTGCGATCTGAGGGCCTCTACTTACCCTTGCACCAGGGAGGCTCACCTCCGCGGAACCCGAAAAAACGGCAAAAGTCGACCTCAGGGCCACTGTGGATTGGCACCGATAGCCGGCAGTGCCGGGCTGGACGATCCCGGCGCCACCTGGATCTGCCAGCGGATCGGCCCCAGGTCCGGCCGGGCGGTGTACGTGACCGTATAGTTCTCGGTCGTGCAGTCCCCCGACGGGCTCGCAACCGACACTGTGACGCCGTAGGTGAACTGGGTGCGACCGGGATTCGACGAGTCCGCGGGCGCGCTGTATTGGAGGAGCTGGATCGCTTGCGCCAGGGCATTCATGGCACCCTGGTCGCGGGTTTGCTGCAAGACCCGGTTGGTCTCGATCCGGAGCAGGCTCGCCGGCGTGCGGTAGACCGTGCTCCACAAGGCGCAGAGCAGGATCAGGAAGATCAACACCACGGTCAGCGTATAACCCCGGCGCGCGGCTGCGGTCGCGGGTCGGATCATGACGGCGGCACTCCGATCAGGGTATACGTCGACGTGAAGTAGCGATAGCTGATCGCGATCTGGATCAGAGCTTGCTGGGTGTTGCTCGGGTTCGGGGCGACCGAGAAGCCGGTCACGTACTTGGCGACGGTGGTCGTCACGCCGGTGGAGGAGTCGGACCGGACCAGCAGATTCCCCTGGAGCTGATAGGTGATGATGATCAGGTCGCCCTGATTCCCGGACGGCCCCTCGAAGTTCAGGAGCAGGACGTTCCCCTGGGAGAGGTCCCAGCTCAGGAATTGATACGGGCTCGACGCGGAGCCGATCAAGAAGGCCCCGGTCCGTCCCGGGCTGTCGGCGAGGAACCCGCCGAGGTCGCAGGCGAGCGATTGGGCGGCCAGGATGCCCTCCTGCTGAATCCGGGCGCGGGCCTCGACCTCCAGGGCGGGACGGCCGAACCCGAGCCAGGTCACCGCCAGCAGGATCATGAGCAGGCTCGCCAGCATGCTGGCGACGATCATCTCGGTGAGGGTGAAACCCCGACGTCGGCGCCGCGCGGCGGCAGGTCCCGGTCGCATCATGTCCCGCCTCTTCGTTTCATCGGAGTGGATCTCCGCGCACTTCATCCGGGATCAGGGTGCCGAGACGTCGACGTACGCGGTCAGACTCTCGCTCCCGGGTGACGCATCGAGCTCGACGACCGTGACCGGGTTGGCCGGCGGCGCCGACGAGGGGACCGGCAGGGTCCCCGGATCGCACGGGTTGGTGGCCCAGCCCAGGATCTGGCCGCTGCCGGCGAGCTTCTGTGCCCAGGGGTTCTGCCACGGCACGAGATAGTAAGGCTGGCCGGAGAGCATCGTCTGGCCCAGCCGGGTGTTGACGACTTGAGCCTCCAGGCGCAGCTCGAGCTGGCGGACCTGCCGAAGCTGCATCACCACGACCCGGCAGATGCCCGCCATCCCGATCATCAGCAGCACGAAGGAGACCTGGACCTCCAGGAGCGTCTGGCCGCGCCGCGCCCCCAGGGTGCGACCCCTCGATCCTCGGCGGCGATCGGGGCGGGGCAGATCTCCGTAGGTTGGATCGACTCGTCTCGCTCTCATGGGAACCCCGGCACAAGGCTGATGGTGCCGCCCACCTGCTGGACCGACCCGGAAAAGGTCCCATCCGCGGCGATCGTGAAACTGCCCGACCAGGACGTTGATCCGGTGCGAGTTGCCGTCGCGGTGAATCCGCTGGAGCTCGAGCCGGAGACCGTGTACGTATAAGGAGTGCTCGCCGTGGTGAGGTAGGGATCGATCAGGTTGGCCGCCAGGAGCGTCGGCAAGTCGGGGGCATAGGTGCGGTTTTGCAGCCAGTAGAGCCGCTGCGCCGACCAGATGGCCCGCAGGCTGGCTCCGGCGACGTCCGCCCGCGACTGCTCCAACGACTGCTGGAACTTGGGCAGGCCCATCGAGATCAGCACGCCGAAGACGACCAGCGCGACGAGCATCTCCACCAGGGAATAGCCCCGCACAGGGATTGGGACCGGTGGCGCGTGCCGGCCGGACCCGGCCCGGGCATCGGGCCACGCGGGATTCCTCCGTCGCTGCATTGTCTGGGTCATCCTCGGACCTCCGCGGGATGGTTCGGACGCCGGATGCGACCCCAGGCCGCGGCGGCTCTCGGCCGGGCTGCCCGCGGCGAGGGGCGGCGGCTCATTTCACCTGGCCCGCCATGTCGAACATCGGCATATAGATTGCGAGCATAAGTCCAGCAATCGACGCTCCCATGAACATAATGATGAGCGGTTCCACCATCTTGGTAACCTTGAGGATCATGCCTTCCATCTTCTCCTTGAAGAAGGGGGCGATCTGCTCCATGACCTGCGGCAGTTGGCCGGATTCCTCGCCGACCTGGACCATGCTGGTCAGCATCGGCAGGAACAGTCCGGTCTCCTGAAGCGCCGAGTGCAACGGCTTGCCCGCGGCGACTCGCAACGCGACCCGCTCCAGCGCATCGCGATAGATCGGGCTGGCCTGGAAGATCCCTTTGATGGTGTGCATGGTCTCCATCATGGGCACGCCGCTCTTGAGCAGCAGCGACAGGTTGGAGGCGAAGCGATACATGGCCATCTCGATGACCAGTTGGCCGACGCTGGGCAGGACCATCAGCGCGCCGCCGACGTATCGGCGTCCCGACTCGGTCTTCATATAACGTTTGAAGGCGAAGAGGCTCACCACGATGGTGACCACGGCGTAATGGCCGTACCTGACAATCATGTCAGATGCGTCGACCACGTACTGGGTGATGGCGGGGAGCTGGGCGTCCATGTCTCTGAACATCTTGGCGAAGACGGGGACGACCATCCAGAGCATGACGGTCACGGCGACGATCGCCACGACGATCAGGATCATGGGGTAGGTCAAGGCCCCCTTGACTTTCCGTTTGGTCTCGCGGGCGTCGCGAACCTGCTTGTTGAGCTCGATGAGCACCTGGGCCATCTTGCCGGTCACCTCGCCGGTCCGGATCGCCTCCAGCCACTGGAACTCGAAGATCTGGGGGAACGCCGCCGCCGCGGCGTGGAAGGTGCTCCCCGCCGCCACCTTGGCCGTGATTTGCTCGAGGACGGCCTGGAGCTTGAGGCTCTCGCATTGCGTGGTCGCGATCTTCAGCGCCTGGAGCAGCGGCGTACCCGAGCTCACCAGGGTGGCGAGCTGATGGAAGAACGAGAGCGTATCCTCGATCTTGGCCGCTTTGTGCGCCTTCTTCGAGATCTGCGCATGAGCCACCACCCAATCTTCGAACGGCACGTCCCACCTCCGCTTCGCTGGCCGCGTCGAGCGCACATCGAGGGGCGCGGCGAACCCGGCCCGCCCCACGGGGGCGGCGATCCCCGTCCCGTCAGCAGGAACTCTTTCCGCTCCAAGCTTAGGCCATACCCGGCTGCATCCGTGGAGTCCGGCTGATCGAGATCACCGCGCCGGCTTGGGCTCAAGGATGATGCCACAACCGCGCACCCTGGATTGACGCGCCCGGGATGTGACCTAGCTTTGAGTGTCGCCGACAGCAAGTCACCCACGGGCGACGGTACGTCAGTCGAAGTCAGCAGAGGTGCGACGGACCGCCACGATCCCGCGCGGTGGGGATCGATCCCGAGCGCCCGAATTCGTTGCTGACCGACCCGTTACGCGGGTCGCCCCGATGACGCTCGTCCGGTGGAGGTGGCCCAGGCTGACTTCCGGTTTTGTGTGCGAGATCCCCTGGATCGTCATCAAGAAGAGAGAGCCCTACCCCATGCAGCGACTTGTTTCCAGAATGCGGACCCGCAAAGGGTTCACCCTCGTCGAACTCGCCGTTGTGATCGTGATCATCGGCATCCTGGCCGCCTTCGGCGTGCCCAAGTTCCTCGCGTCGGTGGAGAAGTCCAAGGCGGCCGAGGCCTTCAATTACTGGTCGGCCGTGCAATCGGCCCAGGAGCGCTACATCGCCCAGAACGGCGTGTACTGGTCGAGCACCAACACGGACAACCTGGACATCGTCCTGCCCACGCTCCAGTATTTCACCGCGCCGACCATCACCTCGTCGAATGCGACCGCCGGCACGCCGACGTGGTCGGGCACCCTGACCCGCAACTCGTCCAGCTCCAGCTACGGGGCCTACACCGTGGCCTGGAACCAGAATGGCTTTGATCCCACCAACTCGACGATTCCTCAGACGATCAGCCCAGTCACCGGTGACGCCGGCACGGGTAGCTGATCCGAGCTTCGCGTGACCTGGGGCGGCGCCCCGGGTCATGGGAGGCTGTAGTGCACGTGACTTTGCCGCGGGCGACCCATTCCGGTCGCCCGCAGCCGTTTCCCACCGTGTCCTGACCCCGAGGAATGCTTCCGCCCATGAAGCCTGGGATGCCCTTGGCCTTGCGGCCGGCGATCGGTCTGGTGATCGATCAGGACCAGATCGCCATGAGCGTGGTGGCGACCACGCCGCGCGGCCGCCGGGAGATCGCTCGCCAGACCCAGCGCTGCGATGGGCAGTCCCCCGAGGAAGTCCTGGGGAAACTGCTGGAGCCCTGGGTCTCGGCGGCCGTCGCGAAGCGGACCCGGGCCGGGCCGTGGGTCCACGTGGGGATCCCCCAGGCGCGGGTCTTTCAAGCGACGCTGCCGATCACCTCGAGCAATCGGCAGAACACTCCCCAGAGTTTCTTCCTGGAGGCCGTGCAGGCGACGAACCTTCGCGCCGAGGATCGGATCATCGACCTGATCAAGCTCGAGCTGGACAAGCAGCCGCTGGCCTGCGTGTGTGCCTGCCCGCGCGCGACGGTGACCGAGCTGGCCGAGATGCTGGAGCGCCTGGGGACGCGCGTCGCGGTGATCGAACCGGCACCGCTTGGGCTGTTCCGTGCGGCTGCGGCCCGCCGCAGTCCCCCGCGGGGTTCGAAGGTCATCCTGCGCTGCTTCCTCGGCGCGCACCAGGCGATCGGCGTGCTGGCGCTGGGCGCGCAGCCCCTCTTCTGGCACCTCTTCGACCTGACCCCTGGCGAGGAGACCGTCGCGATCCTGGCCGCCTACTCGACCCTCTGGATGATGGGGCGGCACAGCCGGATCACCGCGGCGATCGACACCGTGATCGTCCACGGCCGGCCCGAGGTGGTCTTGTCCCAGGACCCCGAGGCCCTGCGCCAGCGCACCGGGGCCCGCTGGCTCCGCTGCGCCGAGCCCGATTATGACCCGGCCGCCGCCGCAATGGGGACGGCCCTGGCCAGGCCGTTGACCGATGACTCCGGGCTCGACCTGGCGCGCACGTTCAAGTCGCCCCCGTCCATCCGCGACATCTTTCCCTGGGGCGAGCTGGCGCTTCAGAGCGCCCTGCTCGGGGCGGTCACGCTCTTCTTGAGTGGGGAGGCGGCCCAGGTCGACGCGCGCCTGAAGTCGGTGGGCACCGGACTGAAGGCGTTCACCTGGCTGAAGGATCAGAACCAGTCCCAGCTCGAGGGGGAGAAGAAGGCCGTGCAGGAACGGTGGAACGCCATCGAAACGTTTCGCAGCGGCCGCGCCGCCTGGTCCGCGTCGTTGCGCACCATCGCCGCGGACGCGCCGGAGAAGACCATCATCACCTCGCTCTCGGGCGACGCGCCGGTCGAGGCCAAATCCAAGGGGGGCGCGTCCCAGACGAAACGAAAACTGGTCGTCAACTTCACCGCGCCGATGGCGGAGGATGGGTCGCCGCCCCCGGAGATCCATGGCTTCCTCGCCACGCTCCGCGGCGAACCGGCGCTGACGCAGAGCTTTCCCCTGATCGAGGTCACCGGCCTCAAAACTAATCCGGCCCGCGACGGCGGCCGGCCATCCGCATCCTTCAGCATCGTCGGCCTGCCCCGGATCGAGTCGACCCCCAAGAAGGCGGAGCCCCCCAAGAAAGCGGCCGCCAAGCACTGACCGTGCGCGGCTGCGGCCTGAGCGGACAGCGCTGTGACGGGTCGCCGGGCACCACGAGGGCCATCACTGCCATGAGCCAGACGTCGTCCAAGTCCCGCGGCCAGCAGGTGATCCTGGACCAGCTCAGCCACCCGCTGAAGCTGCGTGCGGTCCTCTGCCTGGCGATGATGGCGGCCTGGTATGCCGTGTTCTTCAGTCCCTTGAGTGAGCAGGTGGCCGCCACGACGGCCCGGATCGCCCGGGAACGCCAGCGCGGGGCCACGGCGCGCCAGATCGAGCAGCTCAAGAAGGCCCTGGCCCCGTACGAGTCGCTCATCTCCGCCGGGGCCGATGTCGAAGAGCTGATGCGGCACGTGATCGACCACATCCGCTGGCCGCTGAAGCTGATCGACTTGAAGCCCGAGAAGCCCAAAGACCTGGGCCCGTATGTGGCGATCGGCCTCCAGTTGAAGCTGGAGGGCCACTTCGCGGAGATCGACAAGTTCCTGACCTGGGTCGAGAGCGATCGGCGGCTGCTGCGGATCGATGCCCTCAAGCTCGACCCGGCCAGCAAGGACCCCGGCCTCCTTTCCGCCCAGATCCTCCTGTTGAGTCTGAGCACCAAGCCGGGGGCGACCCCGAAGACGAACGCACCGGTGAGCCGGAACCGATGAACACCGCGCAAGCGCTCAAGGCGGCGCCCCTGCTGAGCCTCGTCGCCTTCCTGGCCTACTCGGCCTACTCGATGCACGCCAGCCTCCCCGGCGCCGACGCCCAGGACGCCGCCCTGGCCAAGGGCCTGGACATCCTGGTGCAGGACCTCTTGGATTCCGGCACGGTCGCGGCGGCCAAGCTGGGCCAGGAGGTACGCGACCCGTTCCAGGCCGTCGTCACCCAGCCGGCCGCGGTTGACCGGGCCAAGCCGCAGGAGACACCCGCGCCGGCGCCGGCCGCCGACCCGCTGGCCGAGATCGTCCAGGGCCTCTCGCTGGAGGCCACCTTCATCCAGGGCCGTGACCAGATCGCCATCATCGACGGCCGGATCTACTCCCGAGGTCAGCGGCTGATGGTCGAGGGTAAGGACGGCGCGTCCGCCGCGCCGCTGAGTCTCGCCAGCGTCTTCGCCACCCAGGTCGTCCTTCAGGGAGGCGGCAGGACCTATGTGCTCGGTTATCCCGACCAGCTCGGCAAGCGGAAGGACGAGTCTCCGGCCGGGCCGCCCCTCTCCCGGGAGGCGACCCTGGCCGAACTGGATCCCGGCGGCCAGATGGCGATGTTCCAGAAGCTGCTCAACTCGCCGCTGGGCGTCCTGGGCAAGAGCCTGGTCGGGAAATCGCTTTCGACCGATCCCTCCCCTGGGGCGGCAGCCGGGCCGCAGTCGAGTCGCTCCCGTGGGGGACTCACCATCTCCGGAACAGGTCCCGGAAATCCCTGAGACTCCTCGGACTTCGTGAGGCCCGCGGGGGGGATGTCGCAGGGTGGGTGCAACCCACCGATCACCAAGACTGCCAAGGCTTTGTGTTGGTGGGTTGCACCCACCCTACAACCGTCGGACCCACCTCCTGGAACAGATTCTGAAGGCGTTCTCCCATGGTCGGCCTGCACGATGACCTCGAAACCCAGCCCCTGATCCTGGAACTGCTGGCGCGGCGGAACTGGTTCAGGCCCAAGCAGCTGGAAGAGATCGCCGAGACCCTCCAGAGGGCCGGGCGCGGCACCTTGCCCGAGGTGGCGTTGATCCGCGGCGGCTTCATCGCCGAGCAGGAGGTCGCCGGCCTATACGCCGAGGACCTCTTCCTGCCGGTGATCCACAATAGCGTCGAGGCCGGCGGCGTCGACAAGGAGATCGGCGCCCTCCTGCCCGAGAAGCTCTGCACAGATCGTCTGATCTGCCCCTTGACCGTCCGGGACGACGTGCTCGACGTCGCCTTCGTCTCCCCCGAGGAGATGGGCGTCGTGGACGAGCTCCAGCTCATGACCGGACTGCGAATCAATCCGATCATCGCCCCGCTCTCGGTCGTCCAGGACCGCCTCGAGGCCCTCTATCGCACCGATCAGCACACCAAGGGCATCGGCGAGGGGAGCGAAGGCTTCGATGTGATGGAGGCGGAGGAGAGGGAGGACGATGAGAACATCCTCAATCTCGACGCCACGCCCCCGGCCGATGCCAACGGCCGGATCATCCGCATGGTCAATCAAATCCTCGAGCAGGCGCTGCGCAATGGCGCCAGTGATATCCACCTGGAGCCGTTCGAGGACGGCTGCAAGTTCCGCCTGCGGATCGACGGCGTGCTCCACGAGCTGCCGCCACCGTCGAAGACCGTCTTCATCATGATTCTCTCCCGCTTGAAGGTCCTGGCACGAATGGACATCGCCGAGAAGCGGATCCCCCAGGACGGCGCGATCGCGCTGCGGACCGGCGAGAAACGGATCGACCTGCGGGTCAACACCGTGCCGACGGTGCACGGTGAGAAAATGGTCATGCGGATCCTCGATAAAGGCGCGATCCCCTTGCAACTGACCGGCCTGGGTTTCGACGAGCGGCAGTCGACCGACCTCATCGAGTCGATCCATTCGCCCTACGGGTTGGCGCTGGTGACCGGCCCGACCGGCAGCGGCAAGTCGACCACGCTCTATTCCTGTCTCAACCTGCTCAATAATTCCAAGGTCAACATCTGCACGGTCGAGGACCCGGTCGAGTACAAGTTCAACGGGATGAACCAGGTGCAGGTCAAGGCTCAGGTCGGCTTGACCTTCCAATCCGCCTTGCGCGCCTTCCTGCGGCAAGACCCCGACATCATCATGGTCGGCGAGGTCCGCGACCAGGAGACCGCCGAGATCTGCCTCCGCGCCGCTCTGACGGGTCACTTCGTACTCTCGACGATTCACACCAATGACGCGCTCTCGGCCGTGACCCGCCTTCAGGACATGGGGATCGAGCCGTTCCTCCTGGCGTGCTCGCTCCGCGTCCTGGAGGCCCAGCGGCTGGTCCGCCGGCTCTGCCCCCACTGCAAGGAACCCTACGAGGTCAGCGACGAACTCGCCGCGGCGCACGGCCTGACGGCCGGCCAGACGATCTACCGCCCCAAAGGGTGCCTGCAATGCCGCCGGCTGGGCTACCGCGGCCGGGTCGGCGTCTTCGAGGTCGTCCGGATCACACCGCGTCTGACCCAGCTCATCCAGAAGCGGACGCCCGTGGACCAGCTCCGCAAGGCCGCCCGCGAAGAGGGCATGAAGATGCTCTTCGACAGCGCCCTGGACAAGGTCCGGCAAGGTTTGACCAGTCTCGAGGCGGCGCTCAGCGTCACCATGGCCGAAGAGGACTAACGGGGCATTCCGCCGAGAAACGGACAATCTTGCCTGCAACCACTCAGACCCGGCCGCCACGGCTGCTCTTGCGATTTGCCGCGGGGCGTCTACAATTTCAAAAGCTTCTGAAAAGACGACCCAAACCGAGCGGCGCGGGGCCGGGGTGGTTCCGACCGGGGCATTCCGCCGGGCCGCTTCCCGACCAGGAGGCCGGACGCCATGCAACCTCCGATCCGGATCGGGGCGGTGAGTTATCTCAACGCAAAGCCTCTCTATTATCGGCTTTGCGACGAAGCCGCTTATGTGCGGCTGTCGATGGACGTCCCCAGCCGGCTGGCCGAGCAGTTGGCCGCTGGTGCGCTGGACGTCGCCTTGATCCCGTCGATCGAGTACCTGCGGGGAGTGGATCGGGGCTATGAGATCATCCCCGGTTTCGCCATTGCCGCGCGCGGGCCGGTGCGGAGCGTGAAGCTCTTCGGCCGCGTGCGGTGGGACCGGGTCGAGCGGCTGGCGCTGGACGCCGGGTCGCGGACCAGCCAGGTGCTGGCCCGGATCTGGCTCGACAGCCGGCACGGCGTGCGGCCCGCGCTGGTCGAGGAGCTGCCGCTGGGCGTTTCGGTGCTGGAAAGCACGGCCGACGCGGTCCTGGTGATCGGCGATCGGGCGATGCGGGTGCCGCACCAGGGGTTCGCCGCGGTGGTGGATCTGGCCGCAGCCTGGCGGGGAATGACCGGACTCCCCTTCGTCTTCGCGCTGTGGGTGGCCCGGCCGGGCGTCGAGCTCGGCGACCTGCCCGCGGCGCTGGCCCGCAGCCGGGCCGCGGGACTGGCCCACGCCGCTGAGCTGGCCGCGACGCATGGTCCCCGGCTAGGACTGGACTGGGCCACGTGTTACGATTACCTGACGCGGACCTTATCCTATGACCTCGGGGAGCCCGAGATCGCCGGATTGCGGCAGTTCGCCGAGAGGGCGGCGCGCCTCGGTCTGGCGCCGGAAGGAGTGCGACTTGTCTTCCACCGTCGCCGCGATCTTGCGCCGCGCCGTTGAGGGGCGCCGCCTGAGTTTCGACGAGGGGGTCGAGCTGTTCCGTGCGGGCACGCTGCTGGAACTGGGCCGCGCCGCCGACGCGGTCTGCCGGCGGCTCCATCCTGAGCCGTTCCGGACCTATAACATCGACCGAAATATCAATTATACCAACGTCTGTGCGGCCGTCTGCGACTTCTGCGCCTTCTATCGCCGCGTGGGGGACACCGATGCCTACGTCCTGGATCGGGATGTCCTGCTGAAGAAGATCGGCGAGACCGTGGCCCTGGGCGGCGATCAGATCCTGATGCAGGGGGGACTCCATCCCCACCTCAAGCTGGAGTGGTACGAGGAGCTGCTCCAGGACATCAAGGCTCACTTTCCCCGGGTCAACGTGCACGGCTTCAGCGCGCCGGAGATCTACCACTTCACCAAGGTGTCCAGGCTACCGTTGCCGACCGTGCTGGAGCGGCTCCGGGCGGCGGGGCTGGGGAGCCTTCCCGGCGGCGGCGCCGAGATCCTGGTCGACCGCGTCCGCAAGGCGATCACGCGCGGCAAGGTCCTGACCGAGAACTGGCTGGAGGTCCATCGCGCCTGGCATGCCCTGGGCGGCCGGTCCACGGCCACCATGATGTTCGGCCATGTCGAGACGATCGCGGAGCGGGTGGAGCATTTCGAGCGGATCCGCCGCCTCCAGGACGAGACCGGCGGCTTCACGGCCTTCATCTCCTGGACCTTCCAGCCCGAGCACACCGACATGGCCGAGATTCCCCCGGCCGGCGCCTTCGAGTACCTCAAGACGCAGGCCATCTCCCGGCTCTATCTGGACAACGTGCCGAACATCCAATCGTCGTGGGTCACCCAGGGACCCAAGATCGGCCAGGTCGCGCTCTGCTTCGGGGCCAATGACATGGGGAGCCTGATGATTGAGGAGAACGTCGTCTCGTCGGCGGGCACGGTCTATCATCTCTCGCTGGAGGAGATCCGGCGGGCGATCCGCGAATCCGGCTACATCCCCCGCCAACGTAATGTCTTCTATGAGTACATCGACGAGGAGCCGGCCGCGGCGGGGTAGGGGTGGCAGACCGGGATGTCCGCCCCACCGATGGTCGGCTCGCTCCTGATCGGACCCCGCCGCCCGACCCCACGGACAACCGTCAACAGGCCTACGTCCCCTGGTTGGTTCACTTTTCCGGTTCGTGTCTCCGGTTTCCAGTGCTTCCGGTTGTCCCGTACCGGAGAATGGCTCGGCGAATCGCGGGGAACCAGGACTCATGAACCCATTCCAGGTCACCGAAGGGAGAGACTCGGCAAGTCTGCCAGCCTGCTTCCTCAAGAACCGATACCATGCCAACCGCGCCGAAATGATTTGTTGTATGAATAATCACGGGAAAAAGTGGACGAAGTGTAGCCAAATAATCTGCCACATCTCGACCCGTGCCAGGGTCGTATGTATTCCCGGCATCGTCCACTTTCAATATCAAATCATGATCAAGTGATAATGCTATAACGTTATCCAGATGCGCTTTAAGATAATCGATCATTTCATTGGAAGAATCGAAGAATATGTGTTCAAATTGGTTGAATCGGTCGGCCAACCGATCGCGCATCACCTCGGTGCGACGTGGATCGTCTTCGAGAATCACGATTTTCATCGGCATCGGTCACAGCCCTTGCTGGCTCGGTCGGTCTGGCGGTTATCGCAACGTCACAGGAGGGGTTCCATCGGGCGGAAAGAATCGGACTGCACCAGGCTTTACCGTGAGTCCCTGGCGCTCCAACTGGTTCGCGACGGCAAGCAATCCGGCTCGATTCTTGAATTGAAAAGTCCCCGAGAGATTCGTCAAATCGGTGATAACGCCGTTTTCGATGGTCAGGTCACCTGCGTACGAGGCAGGCTGGGCGCCGCCAAGCACTTTGGGATGCATGTGTGGACCGTCGGGGACAACATGGACCGTGCCCCTGGCGTCTCGGACGTAGACGTACACCCCATCGGGGGTGGTCGCGCGAGCGGGAGTGCTTCGGGGGTCTTTCGCATGGGGCCTTCGATCGAGCGGCGACTTTGTTTTCAAGGGCGGATTCTGGGGCGCATTCCCGCCTGAATTCGCCATCGACATCGGATTCAACAGGCGCAGAGTGCCCATTTTCCTGACTGAGCGCTGCCGAGGCGGTCCATCTGGACCGAGGAAGACCTCCGGAGCGGCTGGGGCATCCGGAGTTATCCCAGGGTGTTATTCTACAGCCGTGACGGCGGGTTCAGAATGCCGATCTCCGCGTCGGTCGCGCGGTTTCCCCGAAAAACGGGACTGCTCTCTCCAACGCTCGGTCAAGAGATGGCAGACTGGAGTGTGGGGCCGGGGGCTGGCAACCTGGCCTGTGAGGGCTCCAGGTCCATGAGTGGAGGCAGGCATCATCGGCCTGCCAGGCGCGTGATCCAGGTCGAAGGCCTGTGCAAATCCTTTCTCGACTACCAGCGCGGCTGGGTCAGCGCGATCACGGACATCTCGTTCGAATGCCAGCCCGGGGCCATCTTCGGGCTGCTGGGCCCCAACGGGGCGGGCAAGACCACGACGCTGCGGATCCTCAGTACCGTGCTGAAGCCGACCCGCGGCCGGGCTGTCGTGGCCGGGCACGATGTGGTCCAGGATCCTCAGGGGGTGCGAGCGAGGATCGGGTATATGTCGGCGAGCACCGGGATCTACGACCGGATGACCGCCTGGGAGCTGGTGGAGTATTTCGGCCGCCTCTACGGCGTGCCCCGTGCCGAGCTGGCCGATCGGATGCACGTCATCTTCGACTGGCTCAAGATGAATGACTTCCGGGACGTGCTGGGCTCGAAGATGTCGACCGGGATGAAGCAGAAGGTCTCGATCGCCCGGACGATCATCCACGACCCCCCCGTGCTGATCTTTGACGAGCCGACTGCGGGCCTCGACGTGCTGGTGGCCCGGGTCGTTCTCCAGAAGATCCTCGAGCTGCGCGAGCTGGGCAAGACCATCGTCTTCTCCACCCATTCGATGCACGAAGTCGAGAAGCTGTGCAGCCGCGTGGCCATCATCCACAAGGGGCGGCTCCAGGCCGAGGGCGCGCCGTTGACCCTGCTGGAACAATTTGACCAGCCGAATTTGGAAGAGTTATTCTTTTACCTGGTCGAGCGCGCCGACGCCGGCGCTCTGGGTCCTGGCCGGCGGGGGGGTGTGGACGGGGCGCGCGTCGAGGATTCGCTGTTCCGCGGGACTGCGGCTCCGTGAAGTCGGTCAGGCCTTCAGCCTGACGCTCCGGGGATGTCAGGCTGAAGGCCTGACCTACGTGAGGTGGCCCAACCCGATGCGCTGGCCCAATGTAGCCCTGATCTTCGGGCGGGAGGTCCGCGACCAGCTCCGCGACCGGCGGACCTTGTTCATGATCTTCGTGCTGCCGATCCTGCTGTACCCGATCCTGGGGATCGGCATCATCCAGTTCACGGCGGCGCTGGAGGAGCGGCCGCGGGTCGTCGTGCTGGTGGGCGCGGAGCACCTGCCCAGGACACCGCGGCTGCTGAATCCGGCCGGCGACGGCTTCAATCCGGGCCTCTTCGATAAGCCCGCCGAGGCCGAGCGCCTGGTCGTGCATCAGGAGCCGGAGACCGGTCCCTGGGGCGACCCCATCCGGCGCGAGCAGGCGATCCGCCGCGGCCTGGCCTCGGCCGTGGTGATCATCCCCGGCGACCTCCCGCAGCAACTCCAGCGGGAGGGCGATGTCCGGATCACGATCCGGTACAACAGCGTCGACGAGCCCAGCCAGATCACGTACCTCCGGCTCAAGGACGTGCTGGATCGGTGGAAGGATCGTATCGTCGCGAGCCGGCTGAGGCGGGATCGCAAGACGGAGAGTTACACCGAGCCGATCCGGGTCAAAGCCGAGGACGTGGCGACGGCGCGGGAGGTCGGGGGGACCGTCTGGAGCCGGCTGTTCCCCTTCCTGCTGGTGATGATGTCCTTGACCGGGGCCTTCTACCCGGCGGTGGACCTCTGTGCCGGGGAGAAGGAGCGGGGGACCATGGAGACCTTGCTCATCAGCCCGGCGAGCCGGTCCGAGATCGTGCTGGGCAAGTTCCTGACGGTGGTCCTGGCCAGCGTGATGACGGCGCTGTTGAACCTGGTCAGCATGGGCTTGACGGGCATCCAGATGGCTCACCGGGTCGGCACGCTGGCGGCCACGCCCGGCCGGCGGGCGACCGCGTCCATCCTGGCGCCGCCGACGCTCCAGGCGACCTTCTGGATGGTCCTGCTGCTGATCCCCCTGGCGGCGTTCTTCAGCGCGGTCTGCCTGGCGCTGGCGGTGCTGGCACGCAGCATGAAGGAAGGCCAGTACTACATGACGCCCCTCTACCTGATCAGCCTGCCGCTGGTCTTCCTGACCCTGGCGCCGGGGATCGAGCTGAACTTGTTCTACAGCCTGGTGCCGATCACGGGGGTCGCCCTGCTGTTGCGGGCCTTGATCCTGGGCAATTACGACGTCGCGTTCCGCTACTTCCTGCCGGTCCTGGTCCCGACCCTGCTCTACGCCGCCGTCGCGCTGCGGTGGGCGATCGACCAGTTCCAGCGCGAGGACGTCTTGTTCCGCGAGGCCGAGCGGTTCAGCCTCGGATCCTGGCTGCGGCACCTCTTCCGCGATCGCGAGCCGATGCCGACCGGCGGCCAGGCGACGCTCTGCTTCGCCTTGATCCTGACGGCGTCCTGGTTCCTGATGCAGTATCTGGCGATGCGGGAGGAGCCCCCGACCCTGGCCAGCGTGGCCGCCGGCCAGTTCCTGATCGCGATCCCGCCGGTGTTCATGGCCCTGTTGCTCACCTCGGCGCCGGCACGCACCCTGCGGATCCGATGGCCCAGGCCGCGCTATCTCGCCCTGGCGGTGGTGCTGGCTCTGGCGCTCAACCCGCTGGTTAACGAGCTGCGGCCGATCGTCGAGTGGCTCTTCCCGATCTCCGCGACCCTCAAGGCGGCCTTCAGCCAGTTGATGGGCCAGGCGGCCAGCCTGGGGACCGCCGTGGTGGCCTTCGCCCTGATCCCGGCGGTCTGCGAGGAGCTGGCGTTTCGCGGCTTCATCCTCTCCGGTCTGGAGCGCGAGCACCGCACCCGCTCCGCCATCCTGCTGTCCGCCTTGATGTTCGGGTTCCTGCACGTGCTGCTGAGCTTGTTCCAGCAATTGTTCAACGCCACGCTCCTGGGACTGGTGCTCGGGCTGCTGGCCGTGCGGAGCCGGAGCATTCTCCCGGGGATGCTCTTCCATTTCGTGAACAACGCGCTGACGGTCGCGCTGGGGTCTCTGGCGGACCGTTCGGCCGCCGGTTCCCTCGCCGGTTGGCTCTATCGCGACCCGGCGGAGGGGCTCTATCATGGAGCGTGGATTGCGGCCAGCGTACTGATCTCCGGTGGCTTCCTCTATGGCCTGTGGAGAGGGAAACCGGAAGTCCCCGCGCCGCAGGCTGGTCCCGTCCCGTGACCGCCACCCGTAGCGGGGCCAAGGCCAAGTGCGACTCGACACCTCCCGAACCGGGAAGGACTTGCGGCTCCGACCTGTCGGCTGCACCCGTACGGTGATAGCCTGGGAAGACCTCTCCGATGAGACGCGGTACGCTGACGATCCAGGCGCGGTACGTCTTTCCGGTGGACGCGGAGCCGATCGAGGACGGTTGTCTGACCATCCAGGATGGGCGGATCGCCTGGGTCGGTTCGGCCGCGGACCGGCCGAGCGACCTGGACCTGGGCAACGTGGCGATCATCCCGGGGTTCGTCAATGCCCACACCCATCTCGAGCTGGGCCCTCTGCCGGGCAACGGGTCGTCGCACGGTGTGGTGGATGAGCTGACGTGGCTGCGCCAGGTCGTCGAACAGCGGCGGGCCGGGACCGACACGAGCCTCGGCGCCACGGCCGAGGAGAATGTCCGGGCCGCCCTCGGCGCGGGGACGACTTTTCTGGCCGACACGACGACGGCCGGACTGAGCTGGGGCCCGGTCGCCAGGGCGCCGATGCGGGCCGTGGTCTTCGCCGAGGTGATCGGCCTGCGCCGCGACCGCGGCTTGCAGACCGACGCCGCGGCCTGGCGATGGTTGGGCTCGGTCCGGCCCGAGAACCAGGTGGCGGCCTGCGCCCGGGTCGGCCTGGGCCCCCATGCGCCGTACAGCACCTCGGGCTGGCTCTATTACAAGTCGGCATCCAGTGGACTGCCGCTGTCGACCCACCTGGCGGAGATGCCCGAGGAGCTGCAATTGTTGCAACACCGCGACGGCCCGCTCCGGCGCTTCCTGGAAGACCTCGACGCCTGGGACGACGATTGGGAGCCGATTGGCCCTCGACCGGCCGACTACGTCCGGCGCGGGGACCTGCGCAAGGCGGACTGGCTGATCGCCCATGGGACCTACCTCGACGCGGAGGACTTCTGGCAGCTCCGGCCCGAAGCGGCTCCCGACGGCCATCGCGTGGCGATCGCCTTCTGCCCTCGGACGCACGCGCTGTTCGGCCATGCCCCTCATCCTTATCGCGCCCTGCTGGAGCGCGGCGTGATCGTCTGCCTGGGCACCGACAGCCTGGCCTCCTGTGAGAGCCTCAGCCTGCTCGACGAGATCCGCTTCCTCCACCGCCGCGACGGGTCGCTCTCCGGCGCGCTTTTGCTGACCATGGCCACGCTCTTCGGCGCCTGGGCGCTGCGGGCCGAGACGACCACCGGCAGCCTCAAGACCGGCAAGTCGGCCGACCTGGCCCTCATCGCGCTGCCCGATCGCGTGGAGCCGGATCCGTTCAACCTCCTGCTCGAATCGGACCTCCCCGTCGTCGGCACCGTCTTCGAGGGGGATTTCGTCACCGGCCGGTGGCTCGGGGCCTGAGCTCGGCCAGCCAGGATTGGCTTGAGCGCCGCGCAGCCAGGCCCGCCAGGGTCCAGCGCGGCCGCGCGGCGCCGGGAAGCGAAATCCAAATATCCACCCCCCGCAAGGATCCCTGCGCAGCCGGCGCGAGGAGTCCCAGGAACAATGGAAAGTCGCGATTCGCCGCGCAGCCAGGCTCGCCAGATTCCAGATCGACCGGGCACAGCGACCGCGCGGCGCCAGGCGAGCAAGATCCAGATGTCATCTATCCGCAAGGATTTGCGGACCGCTTGCGCGAAGAATCTGGGAATCCGGCACGAGTCTCTCGCAATCGAATGCGAGCCCTCGTAATGGTTGGCGGACCGTGATCGATCGTTGCCTCTGCGGCCTGGTGCGACAACACCGCGACGCCAGCGACGGATGCCCATCCAACCGGTCCTGGGCCTGCGAGCGACCCAGCCTTCGGCTCTCAATTCGTTCGCGCCTCATGCGGCGCGGAAGAACCGCGCCGCGGTGAGCGGCCCGCCCGCTCCTGGACTCGCGCCCTGGCCGCCAAGGATCGTTGTGCGCCTCCGCCCGGCGCCCCGATTCGACCGGCCGGTTCACACCATGAGCCGCTTCCGCCTTGCCTTCACGGAGCCTCGCCGTGGCATGCTGGCGATGAAGGTCGACCGCCTCGACCGGCTGGAGAGTCGCAGTCCGGTCACACCGATCGGAGCGGCCCTGGCCCTGGGCCTCGACCCGGCCGCAGGCCAGATTGGCGGCATGCATGCAGCGGGAGGGGGTAGCGCCCTGATCGGCTTTTTGCCCTCCAAGGCCGACGTCCGGCCTCACACACCGCGTCGTCGGCACCCAAGCCCGCCGGCGTGCGGCCGTACGCCCCTCCTTACGACTGGGCGGCGTTCTTCCTGATCGGTGATCCCCGGTGAGACGGGCCCGCGCCACGATCGTGTCCCCTCGAATGGGACAGCACTGCCGCCTCACGCCCGCCCGCAATGTCAGGGGACATAGCGAATAAATCAGAAGGCGGCCCCTTTTCCCGGCCTGGTGTTGATTCGCTCCGTCCCCCTTTGCCCCTCAAGCGGGAGACGCTCCGTAGCGCAGCGGAGATGACCTCGAATGACATCAGTCTGGTGGACCATCCTTCCCGAGATGAGTCTATCGGCGCCGGGCGGCGTTACCGTACCCTAAGAACAGGGCCGACCGGGATGGCTGGGCACCGGATCGACGGTTCATCAGGGCGCGGAACGATGCGACCAACCGCTGGCGACGACCTCCGCCCGATCGAGGACCATCGCGATTACCTTCTGCTGCTGGTCCGGCTCCAGATCGGGCCGCGGCTCCGCGCCAAGCTCGACGCCTCCGACGTCGTCCAGCAGGCGATCCTGCAAGCCCACCAGCGGCGGGACCAGTACCGGGGCCGGACCGAAGGTGAGTGGCTGGCCTGGCTCCGCGCCATCCTGGCCAACGCCCTGGCGGCCGCGTGCCGACGGTTCGAGGCCCAGGCGCGCGATCCGGGGCGGGAGCGCTCCCTGGAGGCCGAGCTGGAGCGCTCCGCGTCCCGGCTGGAGGGCCTGCTGGCGGCCGACCAGACCTCGCCGAGCGAGCAGGCCGTCCGGGGCGAGGAGCTGCTGCGGCTGGCCCAGGCCCTGACCCGCCTGCCGGAAGATCAGCGGCGCGTCGTGGAGCTGCACTACCTGAAGGGGCTGCCGGTGGCCGAAGTCGCCGCGCGGATCGACCGGACGCGCCCCGCCGCCGTCGGCCTGCTCTTCCGCGGGCTGAAGCGGCTCCGCGAGCTGCTCCGCGAGCCGGGGGAGTCGGCCGATGGCAGATGACCGCAGCGACGACGCCGACCCCGACCGCGAGGAGCGGCGGAACCGGGTCCTCCTGACCTACCTCGAGGCGCTCGAGGCGGGCCGCGAACCCGACCGCGGCCGGCTCCTGGCGGCGCATCCCGACCTCCGACCCGACCTGGAGGCGTTCCTCGCCGGCCACGACGCGGTGGCGCGGCTGTCGGCGTCGCTTCGCGCCGCCACGGGGAGCGCCGCGGACGGGCTGATCGGGGCGCCGCGCCGGGAGGAAGAGGATCCCCCGACGGGCCTCGGCGAGCTGGGCGACTTTCGCCTCCTGCGCGAGGTGGGCCGGGGCGGGATGGGGGTCGTCTACGAGGCCGAGCAGATCTCGCTGCGGAGGCGAGTCGCGCTGAAGGTCCTGCCGTTCGCCGCGGCCATCGACCCCCGGCGGCTCCAGCGGTTCAAGACCGAGGCCCTCGCCGCGGCCCAGGTGCAGCACGAGACGATCGTGCCGGTGCACGCGGTCGGCTGCGAGCGCGGCGTCCACTATTACGCCATGCAGTACATCGAGGGGCAGAGCCTCGCCGCGTTGATCGGCGACTTGCGTGGTCTGCGCGTCCCGCGGCGTGAGGGCGCGGACAACACGGAGGGGGCTGTCGGGGGCCCGGAGTCACCGTCAGGGGGCGGGGCCACATCGGTCGCGACGACGATCGCGCGCGAGCGCTCGGCGAACCCCCTCCGGTATTTCGGCCGCGTGGCCGGGCTGGGCCGACAGGCGGCCCTGGCCCTGGAGCACGCCCACCAGGCGGGGATCGTGCATCGCGACGTCAAGCCGGGCAACTTGCTGCTGGACCTTCGGGGGCAGCTCTGGATCACCGACTTCGGCCTGGCCCAGGTCGAGGGCGATGCCGGGCTGACGATCACCGGGGAAATGCTGGGCACCCTCCGCTACGCCAGCCCCGAGCAGATCCTCGCCCGGCGCGGGATCGTGGATCACCGCAGCGACGTCTACTCGCTGGGCGCGACGCTCTACGAGCTGCTGACGCTCCGGCCCCCCTTCGAGGCCCGCGACCGCAACGAGCTGATCCGGCAGATCGCCGACGAGGATCCCCGGCCGCCCCGCGGCCTGGACCCGTCCGTCCCTGCCGAGCTGGAGACGATCGTCCTGAAGGCGATCCGCAAGGAGCCGGCCGATCGCTACGGGACGGCGCAGGAGCTGGCCGACGACCTCGAGCGCTTCCTCGACGGCCGGCCGATCCTGGCCCGACGGCCGACGCGCGCCGATCGGCTGCGGTCCTGGTCGCGGCGGCATCCGTCGCTCGTCTGGGCCGGCATCGTGGCGCTGATCCTGCTCTCGGCCGCGTCCCTGATCAGCACCGTGCTGGTCCGTCGCGAGCAGCGGAAGACACTGGCCGAGCAGCGGCGAGCGGAAGCGGCCTACCGCCAGGAGCGGCGGCGGGCGGACGAGGCCGAAGCGCGGTTCCGCCTGGCCCGCCGCGCCGTCGACGAGCTGATTCGGGTCAGCGAGGAGGAACTCGCCCAGCGGCCGGGCATGGAGGGACTCCGCAAGCGGCTCCTCGGCTCGGCGCTGGCCTACTACCGCGAGTTCATCGAGCAGCGGCGGAACGACCCGGACGCCCAGGTCGAGCTGCGCGATACCACCCGACGGGTCGAGACGATCCTCGCCGACCTGGCGGTGCTCCGCGCCGCCGGGGAGCTCTACCTGCTGATCCAGCCCTCGGCCCTCGACGATCTGCGGCTGGACCCCGGCCAGCGGGCCCGGGTGGCCGAGCTCTCCGTCCGGGCCCGCAGGCGGTGGATGGAGTCCTTCGGCGACCCCGGCCGGCTGCCGTCCCCCGCCCGCCGCGTCCAGATGGCCCTGGAGCAGGCCCGCGCCAACGAGGCGGAAGTTGCGGCGATCCTCACGCCGCCGCAGCAGCTCCGCCTCCGACAGCTTGCGCTCCAGTCGGAGGGCCCGGGCGCCTTCCGCGAGCCCGAGGTGGTCGAGGCCCTCGGGCTGACTCCCGAGCAACGCGAGCAAATCCGCGCGATCGCGGAAGAATTCGTCTTTGGCCAGGTCCGCGAGCTGCAATCGGGACGGCTGCCCGAGGACTCCGGGAAGCCGGCCGTCGATCGTATCCTTGCCCTGCTCGCTCCGGAGCAGACGCGGCGCTGGCGGGAGCTGGCCGGCGAGCCGATCCGCGGCCCGCTCAGCGCCTTCCCCATGCCGTTCCGGCCCCAGCGCGACCCCAGGCGGGCGCCCCGCTGACCGTGGGGCGGAAATCCTCGGGTCAACCACCTGCTCAGCCGTCCGCATCGGGCCGCGATCCGGAAAAAATGCGCGCCGGGCGCGCGACACGAGCCGGCGGGTTGCATCTCTTCCAGTAGAGGGCCCGCGGCGGGCCGATCGCACCGCCGCTCGACGCCCCGGCGGTCTCGGCGGTCGGTCCGCGGTCTTCTTCTTGTGAGGTCACACCATGCATCGACGAGCCCTCGCCGTCGCGACGGCGATGACTGGTTCCGCGGTCCTCCTCGCCGCAACGGCGGTGCCGCTGGCCGGTGCCGCCGACGATGGCAACGCACAGGGGAAACCGACCGGCACGGACCTCTTCGGCCTGACCAAGGTCGTGGACCTGCACATCGAGATCGCGGCGGACGAATACCAGGCCATGCAGCCTCCGGCCCCTGCCGCCTTCGGAGGGCCTCCGCGGGCGGTGCGGCCGAAGAGCCGGGGCGGGCGGGAGAGCGAGCGGAACCTGTTCGGCGTCGAGTTCCCCTGGGCGCGCGCGACCCTGACGGCCGAGGGCAAGACCCTCAAGTCGGTGGGCATCCGCTACGCGGGGAATGCCTCCTACATGGCGTCGGCACGCGGCCTGAAACGCTCCTTCCTGGTGGACCTGGACCACTTCGACCACAACCACAACAGCTTCCACGGGCTCCGCGCGATCCAGCTCCAGAGCGGCGCGCTCGATCCCACCAAGGCACGCGAGGCCCTCGCCCTGGCCCTCTTCCGTGAGGCGGGCGTGCCTGCGCCTCGCACCGCGATGGCCGAGGTGAGCCTCACCGTCCCCGGCCGGTACGACCGGGCGTATCTCGGCCTGTACACCCTGGTCGAGCCCGTGGACCGGGCCTTCCTCGTCGATCGCTTCCATTCCGGCCAGGGCCTGCTCCTGCGGCCGCAGGGGCTCCGCGGCCTCGACTTCCTCGGCGACGACTGGGCGCGATACCGCGGCCCCTACCGGCCCCTGGCCGAGCCGACGCCCGAGCAGGCCAGGCGGCTCATCGCATTCACCCGGCTGATCCAGCAGGCCGACGACCAGCAATTCCGCGAGGAGATCGCCTCGTACCTCGACATCGACCGATTCCTGCGGTTCATGGCCGTGCAGGCGATGATCGCCAACGCCGACGGCTTCTTCACGCTCGCCTACAACTACGCGCTCTTCCTGGATCCCGGCACGAACCGGTTCCTCTTCATCCCCGGCGATCAGGAGCTGGCCTTCGCCAACTTCCTGATGATGGGGACGGCCGATCAGCTCATGGATATGAGCCTCGCCCGCCCGTACGGCGGTGAGAACCGGCTGGCCGACCGGCTGCTCGCCATCAAGGATGTCCGCGACGCCTATCGGAAGGTCCTCGCGGAGCTCGCCGCGAGCGTCCTCCGCAAGGAGCGTCTCCTGGCCGACATCGCGGCCATCGAGGGGGCGACGAAGGCAATCCTCGAGCGGGAGGCGGCCGCGCGGGCCGAACGGGAGGAACCGCCCGCCGGCTTCGGCCCACCGGGAGCGCCGACGGCCCCCGACCTGCGGACCTTCACCGCGAAACGGTTCGTATCGATCGCGGATCAGCTCGCCGGGAAGCGGGACGGCTATCGTCCGCGCTTCAACTTCGGGCCGCCCGGCGGGGGAGCCCCGCCAAGGCCGGTCGATGATCGGACCCTCGGCGAGGTCGTCAAGGCGCCTGCCGGGTTCCGCGTCACCCTCTTCGCGGCGCCGCCACGCGTGAATTATCCGGTGACCCTGTCGGTGGCGCCGGACGGCGCGGTGTATGTCGCGGTGGATGAGCAGGGGTCGCTCGGCCGCACGCCGGGGGGTGGCCGGGTGCTCCGTTGCATCGACCGGGACGGAGACGGCAAGGCCGATCGCGTGGACGTGTTCGCCCGGATCGACCACCCGCGCGGCGTGATCGCCCAGGACGGGCAGGTCTGGGTCCTGCATCCGCCGTTCCTGAGCGTGTTCCGCGACGAGGATGGCGACGGCGTCGCCGATCGCCGGGAGGTCCTCGTCTCGGGCCTGACGACCAGCCTGATCGATGAGCGGGGCGGCGACCACACGACCAACGGCATCCGCATGGGGCTCGACGGCTGGATCTACATCGCCGTCGGCGACTACGGCTTCCACCAGGCCCGGGGGAAGGACGGCACGACGCTCTCGCAGCGGGGCGGCGGGATCCTCCGGGTCCGGCCCGACGGCACGGAGCTGGAGGTCTTCGCCACCGGCCTGCGAAACCCGTTCGCCATCGCGATCGATCCTTCCATGAACCTCTTCACGCGTGACAACACCAACGACGGGGCCGGCTGGGACGTGCGCGTCAGCCACCTGATCCAGACCGCCGATTACGGCTATACCCAGCGGTTCACCAACTACCCCGACGAGATCATGCCGCCGCTGGGCGCCTTCGGCCAGGGGGGCGGCACGGGCGCGCTTTGCCTGGACGACCCGCGCTGGCCCGCGGCCTATCGCGGAGCGCTGCTCACCGGCGACTGGGGACGCAGCCAGGTCTACCGGCACGACCTGCGCCCCGCCGGCGCGAGCTTCCGCGCGACGACGTCCGTCTTCCTGACGATCCCCCGGGCGACGGGCATGGACATCGGCGGCGACGGCCGGCTCTACGTGGCGAGCTGGCGCGGGGGCGAGGCGAGCGTCTATGTCGGGCCGCAGGTCGGTTTCGTCGCGTGCGTGACGCCCCCCGGCTGGAGCCCGTCTTCGCCCTCCAACCCGAGGGGACTTGCGCTGCCTGAGCTGGTCGACGGGTTGTCGGGCCCGATCGCCGCGGCGCGCTTCCACTGCCAGCGCGAGATCCTCCGGCGCGGCCCGTCCGCGGAGACAACGCGGGCGCTGGTCGGCCTGGCGTCGGATGCCGCGCGTCCTTTGCACGGTCGGGTCGCGGCCCTCTTCGCGCTCAAGCAGCTCGACGGCAACAGGTCGCACGCCGCCTTGCTCACGCTCGCCGCCGACGAGGCCGTCTGCGAGTTCGCGCTGCGGGCGCTGGCCGACCGCAAGACGCAGCTCGGCGGCGTCCCGACGGGCCCGTTCCGCGCGGCGCTGGCCGACCCGTCGCCCCGGGTCCGGGCGCAGGCCCTGATCGCGCTCGGGCGGCTGGGAGACGTCGCGGCGGCCCCGAGCATCGTCGCCTTGACCGCGCGTCCGGGAGATTCCCCGCTGCCCAGGACCCGGCCGGTGCATGCCCAGCCCGACCCGGACCGCGTCGTCCCGCACCTGGCCCTGCGGGGGCTGGTCGCGCTGCGGGCGGTCGACGCCTGCCTGGACGCGATCGAGGGTCCCCATCGCGAGGGCGCCCTCCGCGCCCTGCGGTTCCTGCACGAGCCGAAGGCCGTCGAGGGGCTGATCAAGAAGCTGGCCACGACCCGTTCCCCCGAGGCACGCCGCGACATCCTGGCCACGCTGGTGCGGCTCTACCACCGCGAGGCGGACTATGACGGGAGCTGGTGGGGTATCCGCCCCGACACGACCGGGCCATACTACGACCCCCGGGAATGGGAGTGCAGCACGCGGATCGCCGCGGTCCTCAAGGCCGCCGTCCTCGATGGCGACCCCGAGACCGTGGCCTTCCTCCGCGGCGAGCTCGCCCGACAACGCGTCGGCCTGGAAGGACTGCCGGATGAGTCGGGCCTGGCCGGGGCCAAGGCCGAGCCGGAGGTCCGCGTCCTCATCGCCCAGGCCGACCCGAAGAACCCGGATCAGATCGGCAACCTGTCCTACGAGGCCGCGGCGGCGCGGGCCCTCCGGGCCAAGGGGAGCGCGGAGCGCGGCAAGGCCCTCTTCGCCGCGCAGTCGTGCCGCGCCTGCCACACCGACGCCGACGGCCAGAAGCCCAGGGGACCGCACCTGGTGGACATCGGCAAGCGCTCCAGCCCCGCCGCGCTGGTGGAGTCGATCCTGAAACCGAGCGCCCAGATCGCCCAGGGATACGAGGCCTACAGCTTCGCGATGGCCGACGGCCGCGCCTTCACGGGCTTCGTGGTGAGCGAGGGGCCGACGACCGTGCAGATCTGCGAGGCGTCGGGCCTGCTGCGCGAGCTGAAGCGGGCGGACATCGCGGAACGCCGGCGGCAGGATCCTTCGACAATGCCGGAGGGAATTGCCGCGACCTTGACGCCCGAGCAACTGGCTGACCTCGTGGCCTATCTTCAGTCGCTGAGTCCCTGAATCGTGCCCCACCGCACCGGGCCGGGATACCGGCCCAGGTCCGTGGCGAGAGGAGCCCCCAAATGACGGGATTCTCGGCCCGAATGGTCCCGGTGCTCATCCTCCTGCTGGCCGGACGGTGCGCTGCCCAGGCCCAGGCCCAGCGGTTCCCGGCCTTCGACCCGGAGCGGATCTTCGCGTTCGGCGACGCCGACCTCGACGGCCGGCTCTCGCTCGAGGAGTACCGGGAAATGTTCCGGGCCGCGCCGCGCCTGAAAAACGCCGCGGCCACGATCGAGCCGCTCTTCCGCCGGCTCGACGCGGACCGCGACGGGTTCCTCTCGATGGCGGAATATCGCCAGGCGTTCCGCCGAAGGCCCGGTGCTCTGACCACCCGGCCGGGCGCTCCCAGCGACAAATCGCCGGACCCGGGTGGATCGATCTCGTTCGAGCAGCAGCGCTTCTTCGAGACGAAGATCCGACCGATCCTGGCGACACACTGCGGCAAGTGCCACGCGAGCACGGCCGAGAAGCTGCGGGGCGGCCTGCGAGTCGACCACCGGGAGGGCCTGCTGCGCGGAGGAGACTCCGGCCCGGCGGTCGTGCCGGGCAAGCCCGAGGAGAGCCTGCTCATCCGCGCGATCCGCTACCGCGACGAGGAGCTGCAAATGCCCCCCAGGGGGAAGCTCCCCGACGCGGTCATCGCCGACTTCGAGACCTGGGTCAGGATGGGTGCCCCCGACCCCAGGACCGGGTCGGCCGGCGGCGCGGCTCGGCCGGCGGTCGACCGCGCGCGGGGGCGGGAGTTCTGGTCCTTCCGGCCCCCGAAGCGGTCGGTGCCTCCGGCAGTGCAGCGGGCGGACTGGCCGCGCGGCGAGATCGACCGGTTCCTCCTGGCCGCGATCGAAGCTCGCGGCCTGACCCCGGTCGCCGACGCCGAACGCCCGCGGCTGCTGCGCCGGGTGACGTTCGACCTCATCGGCCTCCCGCCCACGCCCGAGCAGCTCGACGAATTCCTCGCCGACGCCGCCCCCGACGCGTTCGCCAGGGTCGTCGACCGGCTGCTTGCCTCGCCCCGCTTCGGCGAGCGTTGGGGGCGGCACTGGCTCGACGTGGCCCGCTATGCCGAGTCGAGCGGCAAGACGAATTTCACCTACCCCCAGGCCTGGCGCTACCGCGACTGGGTGATCGCCGCATTCAACGCCGACACGCCCTACGACCGATTCGTCCGCGCGCAGATCGCCGGCGACCTCCTGCCGGCCGCGGACGACCGCCAGCGGGCCCATCAACTCATCGCGACCGGCTTCCTCGCGATCGGCAGCAAGGCCCACGACGCCGAGAACCGCGGGCAGTTCGTCCTGGACGTCGTCGACGAGCAGATCGAGGCAACCACGCGCGCCTTCCTCGGGCTCACGGTCGCCTGCGCCCGCTGCCACGATCACAAGATGGACCCGATCTCCCAGCGCGACTACTACGCCCTCGCGGGCATCTTCCGCAGCACCCAGACCTGCTCGGGCACGCTCTCGGGCGTCTTCCCGAACTTCAACGCGTCGCCCCTGATCGAGCTCCCGGCCGCTGCGGGAGTGCCTTCGGCGGTGCCCGCTCTGACGCCCGGTCAGAGGGCCGCGTTGGAGCATCGCCTCGCGGCGCTGGTCCGCGAGCGTGACGCCATTCCCCCCGGGGAGGCAAACCGGGACCGGCTGCGGCGGACCAACTCGATGCTCGCCGTGGTCCGATACCGCCTGGCCATCGACCGCCCTGGGGGCCGGCCGCGCGCGTTTGCGATGGGGGCGCGCGAGCGCGACGAGGTCGTCGACAGCCCGCTCTACGTCCGCGGCGAGCTCGACCAGCCCGGCGCGGTCGTCCCCCGCGGGCTCGTCCAGGTCCTGTGCGCCGGTACGCCTCCGGTAATCGCGGCCGGGAGCGGCCGTCGCGAGCTGGCGGACTGGCTGGCCGCGCCCGCCAATCCGCTGACCGCACGCGTGATGGTCAACCGCGTGTGGCTCCATCTGTTCGGCCGCGGGCTGGTGGCGACCCCCGACAACTTCGGGGCCGCCGGCCAGCCGCCCAGTCATCCCGAGCTGCTCGATAACCTGGCCGTCGATTTCATGGCCGGGGGATGGTCGATCAAGGAGCTGATCCGCCGGATCGTCCTCAGCCGGGCTTACGGGCTCGACTCGGCCCACGACCCGCGCAACTTCGAGGCCGATCCGGACAACGCCCTGGTCTGGCACATGAGCAAACGCCGGCTCGAGGCCGAAGCGGTGCGGGACGCCCTGCTGTCGGTCGCCGGCCGGCTGGCGCCGGAGCCGCCGGTCGGGTCGGCGGTGGCTCGCACGGGCGAGGGCCTGGCCCTGTTCCTCCGCGTCGCCGGCCTGGACGATTCGGACCCGCACCGTTCGGTCTACCTGCCCGTGATCCGGGACCAGGTCCTGGAGTCGCTCGCCCTGTTCGATTTCGCCGACCCGAGCCTCGTCACCGGCGAGCGCGCGGCGACGACCGGCCCGGCCCAGGCCCTCTACTTCCTCAACGGCCCGTTCGTGATCCGCCAGGCCGAAGCCCTGGCCGGACGGGTCAGGGCGGTCGAGGGGGATGACGCCCGCCGGGTCGACCAGGCGTACCGGCTCGCCCTCGCGCGGTCGCCGACGGCCGGGGAGCGCGGCCGTGCCCTCGCGTTCCTCCGCGAGTTCGCCACAAGGTCGGAGGCGCCCGACCCGGGCAGGGGCGCGTGGTCGGCCTTCTGCCAGGCGCTTTTGGCCGGCGCCGAGTTCCGATACCTGGACTGATCGCCGGCCATCTCGCCACAGTCGAGTCAACTTCCGCGCTGTGTGCGCATCTGGGGAATTCCCAATGACAGATTCCAGATTCCAAATGGGGAGGAATCTGGAATCGGGAACGATGAATCTGGAATTTGGAATCTGGAATTTGCCATTCCTCTTGGTTCGCGGCCGATGGCCGCGTGAGGAGATCGATCCGATGAATCCGCGTGGGCTCTCGCGTCGCGACCTGCTCAAGAGCGCCTCTTCCGGGTTCGGCTACCTGGCCTTCGCCAGCCTGTCGACGATGGCGGCCGGGGCCGAACCGAAGCGATCGCCGCTGGCGCCGAAGGCCCCGCACTTCCGGGCCCGGGCCCGGCACGTGATCTTCCTCTGCATGAACGGGGCGCCCTCGCACGTCGACACCTTCGACCACAAGCCGAAGCTGGCGGTCGCCGATGGCCAGCTCTCGGACCGTCCGGGCCGGATCCCCGGGGCGAAGCTGATGGGCTCGCCGTGGCGGTTCCGCCCGCGCGGCGAGTCCGGGCTCTGGGTCTCGGAGCTGTTCCCCGAGGTCGCCGCGCACGCCGACGAGCTCTGCGTCATCCGGAGCATGCACACGGACCTGCCGGCCCATCCGGAAGCCTACTTGATGCTGCACACCGGCAGCTCGCAGTTCATCCGGCCCTCGCTGGGGGCGTGGACCCTCTACGGGCTCGGGACCGAGAGCGACGACCTGCCCGGGTTCATCGCGGTCAAGCCGACCGGCCGCAACGGCGGCGCGCAGAACTATGGCAGCGCCTTCCTGCCGGCCGCCTGCCAGGCGACCCGCATCGGCACCGAGGGCCAGCCGATCGGTCAGGCCCGGGTCGGCAATATCCGCAACCCCCAGCTCCAGCCCGCCGCCCAGCGGCTCCAGCTCGACCTGGTGCAGTCGATGAACCGCGGTTTGCTCGAGCGGGAGCGGGTCCACCCCGGGGTCGAGGGGGTTATCGCGTCCTACGAACTGGCCTTCCGCATGCAGGGGAAGCTCCCCACGGTCATGGACCTGGCACGCGAATCGGCGGCGACGCAGAGGCTGTATGGACTGAACGATCCATCAACGGCCGACTTCGGCCGCCAGTGCCTGCTGGCCCGACGCTTCATCGAGGCGGGCGTCCGCTTCGTCGAGCTGACCCACGGGGACTGGGACCAGCACCGCGGCCTGAAGGCCGGCCATGCCCGCAACGCGCGGGCCGTCGACCGGCCCATCGCCGGCCTGCTGACCGACCTGCGCGCGCGGGGGCTGCTGGAGGAGACGCTGGTGATCTGGGGTGGCGAGTTCGGCCGCACGCCCCACGGCCAGAACTCCGACGGCCGCGACCACAACAACAAGGGATTCACGCTCTGGCTGGCCGGCGGCGGCGTCAGGCCCGGGGTCGCGTACGGCCAGACCGACGACCTCGGCTACGAGGCCGTCGAAAACCCCATGCACGTGCACGACCTGCACGCCACGATCCTCCACCTGCTCGGGCTCGATCACCAGCGTCTGACCTACCGGTACGCCGGGCGCGACCTGCGCCTGACCGATGTCAAGGGGGTAGTCCACCGGGGGATCCTCGCGTGAGGCCCCCCTCCTCCAGCGCCACCCGGAAGGTGGGGCAGCCGCCCCGGCTGCCCCTCGTGGCAGACTCGTGATTGAGCGCAACGCGCCGGCCTTGCCCGATGCCGGCGATCGGGGGGATAATCGGGGTGCGTTCTCTCGCCGGAGGAGGAGGCCGACATGGTGACGATCGAGACGACCATCGAGGTGGATGAACAAGGGAAGGTGACGATCCAGATGCCCGCCGACGTGAGACCCGGGCCGCATCGAGCGGTGGTCGTGGTCTTCGACGAACTGGAAGTGGCGACGACGCCCCCGACGATGGCGGACTTTCCGCAACACGATATCCCCTGGCCTTTCCCCGAAGGGTGTACGTTCCGGCGCGAGGATATGTATGACGACAGCGGTCGCGGCGCCTGATCCGGCCTTCGTCGATACGAACGTCCTGGTCTTCGCGGCGATCACGTCCTCGCCGTTTTACTCCGAGGCTTTCGGACGGCTCGACGCCTTGCGACAGGCCGGCGTCGAGCTGTGGGTCCGTCGGCAGATCCTGCGCGAGTACCTGGCGACCCTCTCGCGTCCCCAACCCTTCACGCCGCCGCTGACCGCCCCGACTCTGATCGCGGATATCCACCGCTTCCAGGCCCAGTTCCGAATCGCCGAGGACGGCCCGACGGTCACCGCGAACCTGCTGGCGTTATTGACGACGATCCCCATCGGCGGCAAGCAGGTCCACGACGCCAACATTGTGGCCACGATGCAGGCCTGCGGCCTTCGCCGGCTCCTGAGGCACAACACGGCCGCCTTCGCCCGGTTCGGCGCGCTCATCCCGGTCGAGCCGATGGTCACGACGCCGTGAGGGTGCACTCGTCGCGGACCAGCCCTCCGGGGAGAGCGATCCACCGGGCGGGTTTCGTCAGTCGGTCAGGTTGATGTCGTAAGTGTTGGAGTGGGGTTCGACCTTGAACTTGAGCACGGTCTGACCGGGATCGCTGTACTTGGGTGGGACGAGGTTCTTGACCTGCACCTTCTTGGGCTGGTTCAAGATGGGGATGCCTCCCGGGGTCTTTTCCAGCCCACCGACCTCCGCGAGGTTGATGACGACGCGGTAGTCGCCGACCAGGGCGCCGTCGCCCGGGTACTTGGTCGTCAAGGAATAAGAGCCATCGGATTGGATCTCGCCGCTGGCCGCGCGGCTGGAGGCCAGGTCCACGGGCATGAAGTTGACCGTCCCCTTGGTGACCGGCTGGCCCTGGCGCGTCACGCGGCCCGTGACCGGATAGCGCCGTCCCAGATCGTCATCGCTGCACCCGGCGACGAGGCCGAGCATCGGAACCATCAGCACGCCGCGCCGCAACAGATCGAGCCATACACGATTCGCCATGATCTTGACTCACATGGAGGAGAGGAAGGCCGGCGCGCCCTCGGGGACGGGGGACGGATGCACCGTTCCGTCGCCCGCGAGGCCGCGCCGAACCGGATCCGACTTTGGGCCTCAATAGGAATCGGAGCTGATGACCTCGCTGCCGTTCCGGCTGCCCAGCGCACAATAAGTCATGATGTTGAGACTCGACTTGAGGAACCTCACCGAGCCGTCGCCCAACAGAAAATTGGCACCGCCGGGGTGCTGGCTCTTGAAGCCGGTCGAGTCGTAAGAGAACCGGCAGCCGACCGGATAATCGTGCCAGTTGTTGTAGCACGGCGACGTGGAAGGATCGATCGTGTTGGAGTTCCAGCCGATCGGGATGGTCGTGCCCGCGACGCTCCCGTTGAAGTTCCAGAAGTTGTTGTCCGCCACCTGATACGGCAGCGTCTCGCCGACCAGGATCGTATTGCTCAGTCCGTCGGTCACGGATTGAATCGAGACCATCTGGGCACCGAAATAGTCGAACATCCCCCGCAGGCCGGGGGCGACCGGGCAGCCGGGCGAGCTCTGATTCACGCCCCAAGGCCCCGGCCAGCCGATCCGGGGTTGTCCGGGGATCAGGTTGGTGGCGTAGGGAGTCTCCCAGGGAAGGGCGACGTAGTGGCTGGCGTAGTTGTCGCCGAAACTGCCGACATAGTTCGAGACCGGGACGACGCTCAGCGTGGGCTGCCCCGGGCAGACCGGCGCCAGGTTCGACGTCGAGCCGTTCCACTGGCCGGTCGGCGTGCCGAGGGGCAATAACCCGTCGCCGTTCCGCCCGTCGGACGGGCAGAGCCAGGTCGAGGGAACGATCTGGTAGGCCGTGTAGAAGGAGGCGCCCTGGTAAGCTGCACTGTAGGCCGCCGGCAGGCTCAAATTGATCGCATTATACAGGACCGTGCCCTCCATCTGGGGGAGGATCAGGGCGCGCCAGCAGAGCCCGTTGCCCGTCCACGGCGAGTCGGCCACCGAGATGGCCCCTGGCGGGAAGAGGTTGTTCACGTCGAGGTAATTGTGGGTCGCCAGGCCGATCTGCTTGAGGTTGTTGGTGCACTGGGCGCGGCGGGCCGCCTCGCGCGCCGACTGGACGGCCGGCAGCAAGAGCGCGATCAGGACGGCGATGATGGCGATGACGACGAGTAGCTCGATCAGCGTGAAACCGGCTCGCGATAAACTCCGCATGTCGTTCTCCCTCTTGATGATGAGGACAGATGGAGTCGTCTGATGTGACGTGTGGACGCTCCCGCCTCGCTCGCACGACCGCCGCGGGGCCGATGCACGCAACGCGGAACCTCCTTCGCCCCGCCCCGGCGCAACCCACCTCGCGGTGGTTTCCCCCGCAGAATAGACAACATCGCGACGGGGAATACACGCCCACCGGCGAAATTCCTGCGAGATCATCACGAATGATTACGACCGGGTCAGGAGCGGAGGGGCGCGTCGACGATGCGAGCGGCGGCGGTGCCGCGTCGGCGGATGGCGCGGGCGTCGCGCATCGGTTCAGCGACCGGCCGGGTCGTCCAGGACGGACCCGGTGTCCCAGATCCGGGCGGTGCTGTCGATGCTGCCGGTGGCCAGGCGACGGCCGTCAGGGCTGAAGGTGACGCCGAGCACGCCGCTGGTGTGGCCGCGGAGCGTGAAGACCTCCTGGCCGGTCTCGGTCTCCCAGAGCTTGACCGTCCGGTCGAAGCTGGAGGTGGCGATGCGGCGGCCGTCGGGGCTGAAGGCGACGGCCGTGACGTTCGACGTGTGGCCGCGGAGCGTGAAGACCTGCTGGCCGTCGGCCGGGTCGAAGACCCGCACCTCGCCCGCGGACCGATCGGCGGTGTTGCTGCAGGCGGCCAGCCATCGGCCGTCGGGGCTGAACGCCAGCCCCCGGGACGCCAGGGGGGCGAGGGCCTCGATGTTCTCGCAGACCAGCCGCCGGACCTCCCGGCCGTCGGCCGGGTCCCAGATCCGGACAGCGCCGTCCGTAAAGGCGGCGGCGAGCCGCGTGCCGTCGGGGTTGTAGGCCGCGGCGAAGGCGACGCCCCACGGTCCGCGGAAGAGGCGGACCTGCTCGCCGGTCTCCGCGTCCCAGATCCGGACGGTGCCGTCCCAGTCGGCCGTGGCGATGCGACGGCCGTCGGGGCGGAAGGCCAGACCGAGCGTCTGGGCCTGTCGACCGTCCAGCGTGCGGAGCAGGCGGCCCGTGGCCGCCTCCCAGAGCTGGACCGCCCCGCCGTCGGCGGAGGCGATGCGGCGGCCATCGGGGCTGAGGACCGGGTTGCGGCCCGGGTTGTCCTTCCGTTCGGACTGGATGATCGGGCGGAGGGTCGCGGCCTCCCACATCCGCAGGGCGCCGTCGTGGCACGCAGTGAAGATCGTCGCCCCGTCGGGGAAGAACGTCGCGCGGGGCACCCAGGAGGGGTGGGGGATCGTGCGCGCCGGCTCGGCCGCCGCGGGCCGCCACAGCTTCACCGTGCCGTCCTCGCTCGCCGAGGCGAGCTGCCGGCCGTCGGCGCTGAACGCGACATCCGTGACGAAGGCGGCGTGCCCGCGCAGGACGCCGATCTCCTTGCCGGCCGCCGCGTCCCAGAGCCGGACCGCGTTGTCCTCCGAGGCCGAGGCGATCCGCTTCCCCTCGGGGTCGACGGCGACCGCACGGACGAACGAGCTGTGCCCGCGCAGGACGTGGATCGGGCCGGCCGAGCGGAGGTCCCAGACCCGCACCGTCTCGTCCAGGCTGCCGGTGACGATCCGCCGCCCCTCGGGGCTGTAGGTCAGGTCGTAGATCGTCCCCGTGTGGCCGCTGAGGCTCTCGCCCCAGGTGCCGGCCTCGCAGTCCCAGATCCGGACGACGCCGCCACACGCCGCGGCGACCTGCCGGCCGTCGGGGCTGAACGCCACGGCGGAGGCCCGACAGCCGTCGAAGACCACGGCGCCGCGGCACCGGCCGGTCTCGACCTCCCAGACCTCCAGGGCATTCCGCGGGCCGCAGGAGATCGCGGCGATGCGGCGGCCGTCGGGGCTGAACGTCAGGCAGCGGGGACAGGGCAGCCGGGTCCGCAGCACGCGGGCCGGCTCGCGCGCCAGCCGCGGCGGCCGGTCTGCGGTCGTCTCCCACAGCGCGACCGTCCCGGGCTGGTCCGGGCCGTCGCTGGCGCCCACGGCGACCAGCCTCCCCGACGGGGCGACGGCGACCGCCCAGGTGCCGTGCGTCGGCCGGGTCTCCAGCTCCCGGCCGGTCGTCGCGTCCCAGAGCGTCCATTCGCCGGGCCCCGCGTCGTCGCGGCTGTGCTCCTTGGCCGCGGTGACCAGCCATCGGCCGTCCGGGCCGAACGCCAGACAGCGGATCGGGCGGCCGTCGCGGCGCAGCGTCAGGCGATCGAGGTGGCAGAGCCGCCAGCAGTAGGACCACTCCCAGGCCCGCAGCGCCGGCGGGCAGTCCTCCAGCAGCGCCTCGGCCAGCGCGACGTTGCTCTCGCGCCACTCGCCGAAGGCCCGGTTGACCCGGTTGATGTAGAGTTGCCGCTCCAGGTCGATCGCCCGCTCCCGCGCGTCGCGGGCGCTGGCCAGGGCCTCCTGCTCCTTGGCCGAGGCCAGGTCGCGCTCGCGGCCGATCAGGACCAGGGCCGCCGCCAGACCGCCCGCGGTCAGGAGCAGAGCCAGGAACGCCGCAGCCACGACCGCGACGTGGCGCCGCCCCCACTTCAGCGCCCGGTCCCGCAGGCTCGGCCGCCGCGCCTTGATCGGCTTGACCTGCAGGAACCGCCGCAGGTCGTCGGCCAGCTCGGCCGCCGTGGGGTAGCGCTCGGCCGGCTCCTTGGCCATCGCCTTGAGCACGATCGTCTCCAGGTCGATCGGCACCGCCGGGTTGAACTGCCGCGGCGGCCTCGGCTCCTCCAGCGTGATCTGGCGGAGCAGCTCCTCGCGGTCCCGGCCGCCGAAGGGGGGCCGCAGCGCCAGCAGCTCGTAGAGCGTCGCGCCCAGCGAGTAGAGATCGGTGCGATGGTCGACCACCGCGCGCCGCGCCATGGCCTGCTCGGGGCTCATGTACCGCAGCGTGCCGACCACGTCGCCGGTCAGCGTCTGGCCGACGTCGGCCTGCATCCGCGCCAGGCCGAAGTCGGTGATCCACAGGTCGCCCCGGATGTCGAACAGCAGGTTGGCCGGCTTGATGTCGCGGTGGACGATCCCCAGGGAATGCGCGTGTTCCAGCGCCTCGGCCGCCTGCATCCCCAGGCTGGCCACCGTGCGGAAATAGCCGTGGGAGCAGGCGCCGACGGGGGCGGCGGTGGTGGCCGGCCTCCGCCGGTGGATCCGGCGCTCGGCCGTCGGCTCGGCGATGGGGCCGGGAGGATCGGCCGCGGGCGGGACCTCGGGCGCCAGCCGACCCGAGGCGACCTCCTCGGCCAGCGACGGCCCGGCGCCGGAGGCCTCGACGGCGGACGCCTCCAGTCCCGAGAGCCGGCGCAGGTCGCGGACCAGCGCGGCGAGCGTCTGGCCCTCGATGTACTGCATCGCGTAGTAATGCACGCCCCGCTCGCAGCCGACCGAGAAGACCGGCACGATGTTGGTGTGGTGTAACTGTGCCGCCGCCAGGGCCTCGGTCTGGAACCGCCGCAACTGCGAGGAATCCAGCGCCGCGGCGAACGGCAGGACCTTCAGCGCCACCCGGCGATGGAGCGAGACCTGCTCGGCCTCGTAGACGACCCCCATCCCGCCGCGCCCCACCTGGCGGAGGATGCGGAAGTCGCCCAGCATCGAGGCCGGCGAATGGCCGTCCTCCGCCCCGATCAGCGCCCCGGCACCGGGCTCCGCCTCGACCCGCCCGGCCAGCTTGAGGACTTCCAGGCACGACCGCAGCTCGTCGGCGATCGCCGGATGCTCGGCCGCGAGGCGGTCCGGGTCCACGGGCCGGCCCGCCTCCACCGACGAGAGGTAAGCCTCCAGCGCCCGGGCCAGCTCGCCGTCGACCGCCTCGACCTCACCGCCGCCGTGAGCGTGCGCCACCTCGCCGCTCATCCCGTCTCCTCCAGCATCTCGTTCAGCCTCTTGACGGCGCGGGCCCAGAGCATCCGCACGGCGCCCGTCGAGCGGCCCATCCGCGTCGCGATCTCCTCGAACGGCACGTGCTCCAGGGTGCGCAGGACGAAGGCCTCGCGGTAGTCGGCGGGAAGCCGGTCCACGGCGTCGGCCAGGAGCACCGCCTGTTCGCGACGGCTGGCCGCCTCGCTGGGCGACGGCAGGCGCGCGGCCAGGGCGAATCGCAGCGGCCGGTCCGACAGCTCGAGCAGATGATCGAGCGACTCCTGGCGATTCTGGTCGCGCCCCAGGCGGCGGTGGTGCTTGACCTGGTTGGCCAGGCTCCGCACCAGGATCTGCCGGAGCCAGGCCACCAGCTCGGGCTCCGTGCCGCCGACGAACCGGCCGAAGTCGCGATGGGCCTTCAGGAACGTCTCCTGCACGAGGTCCGAGGCGTCGAGCTTGACCCGCAGCGCCCCGCCGATCAGCGAGCGCGCCACCAGCCGCAGGTAGTTGCGATAGAGCTCCAGCAACCGCCCCTGCGCGGCGTCATCGCCGCATCGCGCTTGGGCGATCAGACGCTCCGGCCAGGGCTCGCCGACCCGCATCGATGGATTCTCCCTGCTGCCGGGACATCCGGGCTCCCCTCGTCATAGACAACATCCGCGCCGGATGTGCACGGTCTCCCTCTCGGTTGTTGCCAATTTGACACAACGGAAGCGCGAACTCACGATCCCTGCGGATGCCGACCCGCCGGCCGGGCGACCGCGCCCGATCTGGCCGCATTCCTGCACGGCCTGGCAGACGATCGCGGCATCTCGGCCTTGAGACGTCGATCGATTTCCGTATAGAATCAACCCTTTGGCTCATCCGGGATGCGTCCCGGACCGCCGGGAATCGATTCGACTCGACCTCCCCGAGACCCAGAGGAGAACGCATGGCCAGTCGTCGACGAGGCAAAGGACGTCGCAAAGTGGGGCGCAAGAAGCGCCGCATGCGCAGCCGCATCCGGCACCGCAAAAAGTAGCACATCCGCAGACTCGACTCATCGGTCTTCGTCAAGCCTGCCTGCCTGCCCATCCCGGTTGGCTCTCCCTGCTCCGCGATCGCACGGACCAGACCAGACCAGACCCGCGCCCGCGGCTGGGAGGGAACACCGGATCGGATCGTCAGCCCAGCGCGGGTCGTTGGCGGCTCACGACGACTTCGCGAAGGTCAGGCCCGGATCGTCCGGACCGGCGCCCGGCACCTTGAAGGTGAAATGGGTCTCGTCGCGCCAGGTCAGATTGCCCACCATGGCCGGGCCCTGGTCCTGGGCCAAGGTCAAGATGCCGTTTCCAAAGGTCAGCTTCCCCTGGAGCTGGCGGCTCTGACCCTGATGGGTGATCTTCCAGGTGAAGTGGCCCGGATCGGGGAAGCTCAGCGCGATCGTGGTGTCCTGGTCCGGCTGGGCGGTCCAGGTGCCCTCCAATCGACCCTCCCGGCCCGGAGCGGCCGGAGCCAGTGCCGAGGTCTCCAGCAGCGGGGGCGGCGCCGCCGCGGGCGCAGCCGATCCGCTCGGGGCGGCCGACGCGCTGGGAGTGGGACCGGCCGGCGCCGGAGCGGCCGTCGGCTCGATCTGCCGGGATAATTGCGGCGCCAGCGTGTCCCGCGGCTGGAGCAGCGCGACCTGCTTCAACTGCTGGAGCGCCGCCAGGGTATGCCCTTGCGTCAGGTAGTGGTAGGCCAGGACGAACCGGGCCGGAGCCGACCCGGTGTTCTGCGTGCAGTAATTCTCCAGCGCGCGCAGTTGCTGCGTATAGACCGCCACACTCGGATACAATCCCGAGAGCGTGGCCCAATCCCAACCTGGGCCGGCCGTCAGGACCGCGTAGAGCGCCGCCGCGGCCTCGTCGTAACGCTGGAGCGCGAACAGGACCAGCGCCCGGAACTCGTGCAGCGCCGCATCATTGGGCATCTGGCGGATCGCCTCGTCGGTCAACTCCAGGGCCCGGGTGTAATCACCCGCCTTGAACGCACCCCGTGCGGCGTCGAAGCTGCTCAGCGCCTGATTGGCCACCGCCGGGTCCGGCGGCGAGGCCTGCGTATTGAGCGGCTGGGCATAGTCGTACGCCAAAGGCTGCTGCACGATCACCGTCGTCGAGGGCGCGGAACCGTAGAGATAGGGGTTGTAATAACTTGCGTAACCCCAGTCGTAGAGCGAGGGGCCGTACATCCAGGAGCTCAGGCCGTAGCCGCCGTAACCGCCATAGCCGCCGTAACCGTAACCGCCATAACCGAGCCCATAACCCAAGCCGTAGCCCAGCCCATACCAGGGTCCCCATCCCCACCCGAACATCGACGGCCAGTACCCGCCATAGCCATAACCCCCGTAGTAGGGATAACCGTAGCCATAGCCGCCATAGCCATAGCCGCCGTAGCCCAGCCCGTAGCCGAGCCCGAAGAGACCGTAACCCAGGCCGAGTCCGCCGAACCCCAGGCCGAAGCCTAACCCCAGCCCGAGCCCATAGCCCAGCCCGTAGCCGAAGCCCCCATACCCGAGGCCGTAGCCGAGTCCGCCGTAACCGTAGCCGAGTCCGCCGTAACCATAGCCCAGGCCGTAGCGGCCGTAGCCGTAGCCGTAACGCCCGTAACCCCGGCCGTAGCCGTAACGCCCGTAACCCCACCCGCGACCAGAGCCGCCGTAGCCCCATCCGCGGCCGTAACCCCCGGGGCCGCCCCAGCGTCCGTGGAGCCAGTTCTGATGCATTCCGGCATAGGCATTGCGCCCGCCCCAGTTTCCTTGGTTGACGAAGTTGCGGGTGCTGTTGAACGTGTTGCTGGTCCGGTTGACGGCAAGCGACCGATTGGAGAGCACCGCGCGATTCAGGTTGGTGGCGTTGGTTCCCAGGCCCGCACGGTTATTGATCCCCAACCGGCCGGCGCCGGAGACGCCACCGAGACGGGCCGCCGAGTTGATCGGACCGCGTGCGCCCAGGCCGTAGGGGCTGCGCGCGCCCAGGCCCGCCCCGGAGTTGATGGGCGAACGAGCACCGATGCCATACGGGTTGCGTGCCATCGAGGCGGCACTGATGGGTGCGCGGCCGCCCAGACCGTAGGGATTGCGTCCCATCCCGGCCCCAGCGCCGACGGCGCGGCCGCCCAGACTGTAGGGGCTGCGCCCCATCCCGGCTCCAGCGCCGAGCCCGCGGCCACCCAGACCGTAGGGGCTGCGCCCCATCCCGGCAAGCGAGCCCATCGGAGCGCGCCCTGCCATCCCGTACGGGCTCCGGGCCGTTCCGACCCCGCGCCCCAGCCCGGGCTGTGCAAAGGAACGGGCCATTCCCATCCCCGGCACGCGGGCGGCCCCACCAAACCCACCGAACGAGCGGGGCATGCTCAACGAGCGGGGCATGCTCATCGCCGGCGCGCGGGCGAAACCACCCATCCCAGGTCGCATCGCGCCGACGCCCCCAAAACCGCCGCCACGCATCATCGGTGCGCCCCGGAATCCCCCTCCGGGGAAGCCGCCGCCGCGGAAACCCCCGCCGTGCACCATCGCCGGTGCACCGTGGAAGCCACCGCCGATGTGACCGCCCCCGTGGAACCCGCCGCCCCCGTGGAACCCGCCGCCCATGTGACCGCCGCCTCCATGTCCCCCACCACCGTGTGCCACCGCCATCCGGACGGGGAACACCAGCAACAGGGGGATCGCCAGGGCAACCCACAAGCTCTTCCGCATCCTCGTCATGGCCCCCTCCAAGATGAAGCTTCCACAGGGATTGGGACATTTCGACGGCGCTGCACTCCCCGCGCCCCATCGCCCCGGCGGGCTGGCGGGTGCCGTTGCGTCTCTGGTCTTTACCACATGATCGCGAACCGTGTGCCAGGAGGGTCGGGAGCCCGGAGCCGCTCGCCTCCGACCCGCTCGACCCGACGGCGATGACGATCGTGAGCCAACTCCTATTCTACGTCGCGGCTTCCCCTTCCGTTCTTCGGTTGACCCGGAATTGGCGAATCCGCGCCCAGGCCGTATGATGAGGAGCAGAGCAGACCCGTCCTCCCTCAATCCAGCCCGGAGCGGGCCATGGATCATCGTCCTTCCGTCGAGCTGCTGGAATCGATCCATTTCTTTCCCGGCGTCTATAAGATCAAGGCGATCGGGCGCGCCGAGGGCAATTTTGAGTCCCGGGTGCTGGAGGCGGTCTATTCCCATCTCGCGGCCCAGTCGGACCTGGATTACTCCGTCCGGAGCACGCCCGGCGGGCGCCATGTGGCGGTGACCCTGGATATCTCCGTGCAGTCGGCCGAACAAGTGCGGGCGATCTATGCCGCGATCCGCGAACTCGAGGGGCTGACCTTGCTCTTCTAAGTGGGTGTGTCCCGAAGTCCTGAATTGCTGAGGTCTTTGGGTGAGCGTGCGAGAGCCGCTGGCGGGACGGGAGCACGGCCCGACTGGCCCAGGGCCGGAGCGGGTCGCGGTTGACCGAAGGAGCCGCCGGTTCGTAAAGTAACTAGCGCAACAGCCGCTCGCGAGGGACCGCAAGAGCGAACAGGAAGCTGCGGTGTCGCCCTGGTTGGGGTCGTCGCGATGCGTTGGACCGGCGTGCCCCGAAGGCCCCAGTGCCCGGGTTCTGATGACTGACCAGCCGGTTTCGCCATCTTGGATCGACGTGGGCCAGACCGACGACCTCCGCGATGTGATTCATCGGGCCGTCGCCTGTCTGGCGCAGGGGGGGGTTGTCGGTCTGGCGACCGAGACGGTCTATGGTCTGGTGGCCTCGGCCCTGGACGCCCGGAGCGTCGATCGTGTCCGGCGGCTGCGGACCGCCGAACCGTCGCGCCCCTTGACCCTGTTGCTGAAGGGTCCTGAGGAGGTGACCGACTGGGTTCCCCGGATCGCGCAGGTGGGGCGGCGGCTGGCCTGGCGGCTCTGGCCCGGCCCGCTCACCCTGGTGTTCCCCCGCACCATGGCCGATGGCCTGTATGACCGCCTTCCCGGTGACGCCCGGGCGCTGATCTCCCCCAGCGGCGCCGTGGCGTTGCGCAGCCCGGCCCATCCCATCGTGCGGGACGTGCTCCGGCTCTTGCCGGCCCCCTTGGTCATTGCCATGGTCGCCACGGCCGAGCATCCCGTTCCCTGGACGGCCGATCCCTTACGCGGCCTCTCCGGGGTGGAAATGGTCATCGACGCCGGTCCGACGCAGTACCGGCAATTCGCCACCGTGGTCCAGATCGACGATGGCGGCTGGGTCATCGAGCGGCCCGGCGTGGTGGACGCCCCGACCCTGAGGCAGAGCGCCAGCCTGATTATTCTCTTCGTCTGTACCGGCAATACCTGCCGCAGCCCGATGGCCGAGGCGATCTGCAAGCTCCTGCTGGCGCGGCGGTTCGGCTGCTCGGTCCGCGAGCTGGACCAGCGCGGCATCGTGATCCGCTCCGCCGGTGTGGCGGCCACCAATGGCATGCCGGCGGCCCCCCAGGCCATCGAGGTCATTCGCTCGCTGGGCGGATCGCTGGAAGACCACCGCAGCCGCAAGATCGCCGCGCACCTGGTCCGGCAGGCCGATTGCATCTTCGCCATGACGATGGACCACCTCGATGCCTTGCTCGAGGCCGTCCCCGAGGTCGAGCACCAGACCTTCCTCCTCGACCCGGCCGGCGGCGATGTGGCCGATCCCATCGGCTCCGACCATGAGACCTACCGCTGGACCGCCCAGATGATCGAAGCCATGCTGGAACAACGGCTCGACGAGATGGGGTTCTGAGCACGGGACTTCTCTCCTGGTGCGGGGTGCGGGGTGCGTCGCGGTCGCGGCCTGAGGAGGCTGTTCCGGGAAAGCCGAGGCACTCGAAGGGAGCCGGAACAACTCGGCCGGTCCCGGTCTTCACGCACCCCGCACCCCAGGACCACGAGGGTCGGCCTTGTCAATTCCCGGCGGAATGCCCAGAATGACCCAGGAGAGTCGGGCAGGGGAGGCCGGATCACCCTCGTCGTCGGTGCGGGAAGACCGATCCCATCTGTGAACCCACGAGCCACTGGCCAGGGGCTGCCTGCCGCGACCCAGGAGTGATTTTGGCGATGGCAGTTGCTCCCTTGCATGCTTCGGCGGAACGGCCGGAGATCGGCTCGAGCCCGGTCCATCGCCTGGGGGAGCAGGTGTTCGACGCCGTCGCGGAGGTCGGCGACGTCGCGCAGTTTTCGGTGCTCACGCTGGTCTGGATCGTCCGCCGGCGGTCGCGGTGGTCGGTGCTGGTGCCGATCTTCTACGCGATCGGCGTCAAGAGCGTCTCGGTGGTCGCGATCACCGGGACGTTTATCGGCATGGTGCTGGCGGTGCAGGCCCATCATCAGTTCGCCATGATGGGGCTGGCCACGCGGCTGGGGTCGGTGATCAATATCTCGATCGTGCGGGAGCTGGGGCCGGTCCTGGCCGCGACCATGCTCGCCGGCCGGGTGGGCTCGAGCATGGCCGCCGAGCTGGGGACGATGCGCGTGACCGAGCAGATCGACGCCCTCTCGGCGCTGGGGACCAACCCCATCTATTACCTGGTCGTGCCCCGGTTCCTGGCCTGCCTGTTGCTCATCCCGCTCTTGACGCTCATGGGGGACTTCATGGGCGTCATCGGCGGGGCGGTCGTCAGCACGCAGATCCTCAACGTCGATTCGTTCGCCTACTGGAAGCACACCCGCGACTTCGTCGATAGCCTGGATATTTTTGCCGGCGTGTTCAAGAGCTACTTCTTCGGCGCGGCGATTGCCTTGATCAGTTGCCACAGGGGTTTCAATTCCCGCGCCGGGGCCGAGGGGGTCGGCCGGGCCGCCACCGAGGCCTTCGTCTTTTCGTTCATCGTCATCCTGTTCCTGGACTTCGTGATCGGCCTGGGCTGGAACAGCGTCTACAATGCCCTGTGGCCCCAATCACAAGGATTGTTATGAGCCAGGGGAGCGCGCGCGACGGGGCCCGAGGCGATGACCTGATCGCGCTGCGCCGCGTGAGCATGCGGTTCCGCCACCAGGCCGTGCTCCGCGACATCGAGCTGACGATCCGCCGCGGGGAGACGGTGAGCATCATCGGCGAGAGCGGCTGCGGCAAGACGGTGATGCTCAAGCTGATCATCGGCTTGTTGCAGCCCAGCCAGGGGACCGTGCAGTTCGATGGTCGCGACATCGCCGGCCTCAACGGCAAGGAGTTGGTCCAGATGCGGCTCCGGTTCGGCTTCTTGTTCCAGATGGCCGCGCTCTTCGACAGCCTCACGGTCTTCGACAACGTGGCCTTCGGCCTGCGCGAGCACCGTTTTTGCGACGAGGACGCGATCCAGCGCATCGTCGCCGAACGGCTCCAGGAGGTCGGCCTGCCCACCGAGCTGGCCGCGAAGAAGCCGGCCGAGCTCTCCGGCGGCCAGCGGAAGCGCGTGGGGTTGGCCCGGGCCCTGGCCATCGGCCCGGAGGTGATGCTCTACGACGAGCCGACGACCGGGCTGGACCCGATCATGAGCGACGTGATCAACGAGCTGATCCTCCAGACCCAGCGGACCAAGAAGACGACCGGAGTGGTCGTGACCCATGATATGAAGACCGTCACCAAGGTCGCGGACCGGGTCGTGATGCTCTACCCGCTGGCCCGGCTGGGGGAGCACGAAGCCCAGATCATCTACGACGGCCCGCCGGAGGGCCTGGAGACCGCCGAGGACCCGCGGGTCGGCCAGTTCGTCCGCGGCGAGGCCGGCGAACGGCTCCGCGAAATGGCCCAGCTCCGGCACAACAACGGCGCCGCGGTCCCCGCGGTGCGCGCGGCTCAGTGCCTGGACCAGAAACGCGAGATCGGTCATGAATGAACGGGTGATGCAGTTCCGCATCGGCATGTTCGTGATCGTGGCCGGGCTGGTCCTGACCATGATGATCGTCTGGTTCGGCGAATCGCCGTCGCTCTTGCGCGCCCAGGTGTATCTCAAGGTGCGCTACACCGAGGCGCCCGGGGTGCTCGAGGGAGTCCCCGTCCGCAAGAGCGGCATCCGGATCGGCGAGGTCATGGCGATCGCCTTCGACCAGCGCGAGAATCAGCCCGACGGCGTGCTCGTGACCTTGGCCCTGGAGCGGCAGTTCAAGGTCCGCCAGGGGTCCATCCCCCGCTTGACCCGGTCCTTGATTGGTGATGTGGCGATCGACATGCAGCCGGGGACCGGCCCAGGGTACATCGAGCCCGGCAGGACCCCCAGCGACCCGATGACGCCCATCATCGAGGGCGAGGTCGCCCCCGACCCGTCCAAGGCTCTCGCCGCCGCGACCAAGGCCTTCGAGCGGGCCGGCGATACCCTCGACTCGATCAAGCAGGCGGGTGACGGACTGGCCCGGGTGACCAAGAGCGCCGACAACCTGGACCGGTTGCTGACGATCTGGCACACCACCGGCCAGAATGTCACCGGCGCCGCCCAGGCGATCAAACGGTTCATCGAAACCAACGAAGGGGACTTCCACCCGGCGCTGGTCAACCTCCGCCAGGTCGCCCAGAAGCTCGACGAGACCCTCGACCCCAAGACCCGGGAGGCGCTCCAGGCGGGCCTCGCCAAGTTCTCCTCAGCGGCCGGCCGGCTCGACGCCGCCGTCGCCGAGCTCGAGCCGGCCCTGAAGGAGCTGGGCGCCCCGTCCACCAGGACCTCCCTCACCACCGACATCGGCCAGACCATCCGGCGGCTCAACCTGATCGCCTCCGACCTGCTGCTCCTGACCAGCAAGCTCCGCAACGGCGAGGGGGGATTGAATACCGAGGGGAGCCTCCAGAAGCTCATCGTCCAGAGCGACCTGCACGACAACCTCAACCGCATGGCCCTCTCGGCCAACCAGGCCCTCCTCCAGCTCAAGACGGTCCTGGCCGCGCTGCGGACCTTCGCCGAGCGGGTCTCCTCCGACCCGGCCTCCATGACCCGTGGCGCCTTCCAGAGGTAGGGCCGGCGCGCCGCCGACCATCCTCCTTGACCGCGCCGGCTCCTCTACCGATAATGATTATCGGTTGGACGCCCGCGGACAACCCACCGGGCGAGCTCCGCCACCACCGAAGGCTCCGGCGGCCGGTCGGGATCACGACCGGGCCAACACCAAGCCGGTCCGTGGATTGATCAGTCCCGACGTTCCGGCTCCCTCGTTCCGGGCGCCGTTTTCCTCCGGAAGTCAGCTCATGGCAGCAGCGTCCCTGGCCGGCAAGCCCCGCAAGGTCATTCCCAAGATCCTGGCCGTGATTCACGCCGATGGATGCACCGGCTGTGAAGCCTGCCTGGAAGTCTGTCCGGTCGACTGCATCTACAAGGTCCCCGGCGAGGAGATTGCGTGCTTGCAGACGTTTTGCGATATCGATCTGGATCGATGCATCGGGTGTAAGCACTGTGCCCAGGTCTGCCCGTGGGATGCCATCGACATGGTGGATACGGTCGACGTGGCCTATCACGTGGCGGTCAAGGGTGGTCCGCCGTCGTACGTCGAGGAGAAGTGGGATACCCTGGTCGAGCAGGCGCAGCGCAACGCCGAGGGCTTACTGGCCAAGAAGAAGTAGGTTCCGGTTCGTCTCTCCCAGACCCGACGAGGACCTGAGGGTGCCGGGGCCCCACGCGAGGCGCGGGCCTGAGCGGTGCTCCCGTTCGGTCCACGGGTCCAACCCACCACCGCCCAGCCCAGCCCAGGCGCGGGCCTGCCACCGGTCGTGGTGCCGCGGAACAGAAGGAACCCGCGTTTGGTCACGGATGGGTAGAGCTCGGCAAGGAGGCGTTTCCACGGCTCGGGGGATGAAATCGGATCCTCCGCGCCTGAGCATGATCGACCGTTTCGTCTGTACCATTGGGATTTCGCCCGCCTGGGTCACTCGCTCACAGGAAAGGAGAACGGCTCGTGAGACCGCAATCTTGCCTCCGCGCGTGGGTTTGTACGGGGATCGTCGCGGTTCCCTTTGCCTTTGTCCCCACCGCCTTCTCCCAAGAGCCGCGAAAGACGGTGTCCAGTTTCGCGCCTGTCGACATCAAGGAGGACTTCGCCACGATCCGGTCCCGGATGGAGGCGGCGAAGTCCCAGGTCATGGAGCGGCAAGAGAACCTGCTCAAAGAGCGTTACGACCTGAGCAACCGGCCGGCTCAGGGGGTGACGATGTCGCGCGGCAAGCCCATCCAGGAAGGGGTGCGGGCCCGGCTCCCCGAGGGCATGACCTGGGCGAAGCTGGCGGCGATGAGCCCCGAGGAGATCCGGGAGAAGGACCTCTTTCCCGCCGGGTTCCTCCCCCTGCCCCACCCCAACCACCCCGAAGGGGGTATGGTCTTCCCCAAGTTCCACATCGACGAAATCAAGAGGCAGGAGGATCGGGATCTCACTCGGTTCGACCTCGACTTCGACTTGCCCGATCACTTCCTGCCCGAGTTCCCCGCGCCCATCTACCTGACGACCCGCCCCGACCTGGGCGACGTCTCGCAGGGCAAGCAGGTGACGATCGAGAACTTCTACGAGCTGTTCAACGGCATCCTCAACCCCAAGCAACTGGACGGGCTGAGGCTGCTCCTGACTCAGTTCCCCCAGCAGCAGTTCAATGCGACCGAGGATCGCCGCAGCGTCAAGCCCAGTCGGGGCGTGGCCTGCCTCGACTGCCATGCCAACGGGCATACCAACGGCGCCACCCACCTGGTCGGCGATATCCGGCCGCAGGAGTTCCGGCGCCGGATCGACACGCCCTCGCTGCGCGGGGTGAACATCCAGCGGCTCTTCGGCTCCCAGCGCGCCCTGAGGACGGTGGAAGACTTCACCGAGTTCGAACAGCGCGCCGCCTACTTCGACGGCGACCCGGTGATTGCCACCAAGAAGGGAATGAACATCCTCGAGCGCGGCAGCCAGATCCATGCCATGGCCGAGTTCCAGGAGCTGCTGGACTTCCCGCCGGCCCCCAAGCTCAACGCCTTCGGCAAGCTGGATCCCCGCAAGGCCAGCGAGGCCGAACTCCGCGGCCAGGAGCTGTTCTTCGGCAAGGCCCAGTGCGCCACTTGCCACCCCGCGCCCTACTATACCGACGGGCAGATGCACACCCTCCACGCCGATCGTTTCTACAAGCCCCGGATGATCAACGGCCACATGGCCTCCATGGAGGGACCGACGAAGACCTTCCCGTTACGCGGGATCAAGGATTCGCCGCCGTACTTCCATGACGGCCGCCTCCTGACGCTGGACGACACCGTCGAGTTCTTCAACCTGATCCTCGAGCTGAAGCTCAGCGAGGCCGAGAAGTCCGACCTGGTGGCCTTCCTGCGCGCGCTCTAGAGCGGCTCACGGTCGTGTGGCGCACGGTCAGAGCTTTCTCACACAGCACCCCCCCTGTCCCCTCCTTGGTCAGGGGGGGTAAATGGAGGCGGGCCGGCCCCGATCGTTTCGCCCCCTGGCGAAGGGGGAGTAGGGGGGTGAATTCGCAGCGCCCCAGGACCTGCGCCGCGCAAGAGTTCCGCGCTCGAGCGGACTGTCGCGGCGGCGAGCAACCGACCGGGATCGACTCACCCAAAGCCGCGGACGCAGCGAGCGCTGGCAGTCTGCGCCACGGTTGGGTTGGTTCCGGCTGGTGCCGGGCCGGGCAGAGGACGTGGGGCAGCCGCCCTCGGCTGGCAAGAGGCAGCCGAGGGCGGCTGCCCCACATTCGCGCGCCGTCCTGAAAGACTCGGACGCCCCAGGAGCTCGCCCGGGCGAGCGGTTCCGACCCGGAGTCTCCGGGATCGCAAGATTCGAGCGGCGGCGGCGTGGGTCCTCGGCAGCGCACTGCTGGATGGTCTCGGGGGCTGTGGCGCTGAGAACGCTGGTCCGGATCCTGAGCCGTCCCACCCCGTGGCGGTCCACCCGCAGCCTGCCTCCAGGCCCACGCCGCCACCCGCCGAAGGTTTCCTGGCTTGCGTGTTGATTCGGTCGGGTCAGTCGGTTGGAATAGGGACTGGTGCCTGGACCGGAATCCGGTCCCTGTGGGGCTGCCGGTCGCCAACCCACGTCTTCCTTGCCAGCAGGAGTCAACCACGATGTTCACGAACAGTGCTCGGGGCCGGGTGATACTCCTCGGGGCGATCGCTTTGGTCTGTGGCTTCGCCATCACGCGGGCTCAGGAACAGCCGCCGGCTCCCAAGGAGAGCGTCACCGACAAGGTCAAGGAGAAGCTGGACTCCGCGGCGCGGTCGATCAAGAAGGGGGCGCAGAGCGCCGCCGACGCCGTCAAGGAGCAATATTATCGGGCCCGGGAATCGGTCCATGGCCTGAGCGAGCACGGCCGGATCTACGCCCGGCTGCACTGGGACAAGCACCTGTTAGGCACCCACATCGAGATCACCGTCAAGGGAACGGTGGCGACCTTGACCGGGAAGGTCCCCGATGCCAAGGCCAAGGCCAAGGCACTGGAACTCACGCAGGACACCGTCGGCATCACCAATGTCGTCGATCACTTGACAATCTCGACGGTCAAGCCGGAGGCCGACAAGCCCTGACATGGCGTGCGCCGCAACGGAATGAGGAATTCCGCGTACGGGCCCACACCAACCCGCCCCGCCCGCTCGGGGAGTGCCCCGGATCCCTCGCGCGCGCTTCGGGTCAGTCTCGGATCTTCGTCGTTGCCCGGGTCAGAGGACTTTCTACCCTGAGAGCGACGTGGACTTTGATCGGTTTGTTCCTGACGGCCAGTCCGGTCGCGGCCCAGGTTCCGACCGCTTACAGGATCCCGACCCAGTCGGCCCCGGCGGGAGACGAACGGTGCCTCCGCGAGACGCTGGCCGCCTACCACAAGGCATTTCCGGCGCGCGATGCCGCCGCGCTGGCCCGCCTGTTCACCGAGGACGCCGCGCTGATCGACGCCGACAGGAACCCGACCCGCGGCCGCGCGGCCATCCAGCAGCAATTCACCGAGTCGTTCGCCGCCAGCCCCGGCTTGAACAGGGAGACGACCCTGGAGTCGATCCGCTTCCTGACTGCCGAGGTCGCCTGCGCGACTATCCTGGGCCCCAGGAGGACGTCCCTCCGGCGGAGCGAACGGCCGAGCTGGATTGGCTGATCGGCGATTGGGTCGACGACAGCGCCGGCGCGAACGACTTCTCAAGCATCCGCTGGGGGGATGGCACGGCCTTCCTCGTACGCACCTATCGCGCCGACATCAGCGGCCGTCCGGCCCACAGCGGCGTGATGATCATCGGCTGGGACCCGCCACCAGCCAGATCAAGTCCTCGATCGACCGGCCTCCTCATCCGCTTGACTTCGCTTCCGAGCCGCTCATGGGGGTGAGCCCGGGGAGGCTGGCCAAGACTCGTTCGACCAGTTCGAGAGGAAGATGATTCTTGACAAACCTCGAGAGCCTTGGGGAGGAAGGCCTCGATCAGCTCGGGTTGGAACCCCATCTTGCTCAAAGATGCCAGCACTTCCGACATTCTCCCCCCGTCACCGCACTGACGGCGCGGACGAACCCCGGCTCGAGGATCCATTCGGAGAAAGTTCTTACGGCTTCGCGCTCACGAGACTCGGCTCGCTCCGCGTCGCAATTCGATGAGGTGCTGCTGCAACATTCCCAGGTGCAGGCGGAGATGGTAACACTCCTCCATGTAGCTCAGCGGGACGTCCACGTTCGCCACCTGATGCTCGATGTCTTGCAGGCGCGCCAGTTCCTGGTCCAGCTCGGGGCCCGACACGCCGGTGAGCAGTCGCTGGTCGATCTCCCGCAAGTCGGAATACCAGCGGTAGATCTTGCGTCTGGTCCGCCAGCGCATCAGCGGCGGAGCGGCCCGGAGCAAGGGCATCATCAGCATGACCAGCGGGATGAGCATCACCTTGGCCCGATCGACCAGCGAGGCCAGCCAGAACGGGAGGAGCCGCTGGAGCACGGGCTGGCCGGATTTGTAATAACGCCGCGCGTCCTCACTGACGGAGAAGTCGCAGTAGGATTCGGAGGGGAACTCACCAGGGTCATTCAGCTCATCCCCCTTGCCGTGGATGCGCGTGGCGGCGATGAGCAGCAGCGGAACCAGTGCGGGGTGGAAATCCTTGCGCACGGTCAGCATGGCCGTCGGCGCCAGCAGCGCAACGTCGTGGCCGGGGATGTTCTGGCCCAGGTTCACCATTCCGGCCGGCACGGTGACCGGGGATAAGAAGCGAAATCGGCGATGATAGGCCTCATGCTGATTCACGTTCAGCAGATTCACACGGCGATCGTTCAGGAGGGCCTGAATGTAATCGGCCTCGAGGGCGGCGACGAAGAACGCGGCATCCAGCTCGCCGTTCTGCAGGGCCTTGGCGGCGGCCGCGACGTTCTCCCGGACCAGCACAGTCTGCGCATCTGCCTGGGAGGATCTGGATTCGCTCAGGCCGTTGACGCCAAGCAACCGCATGGCGATGGCATGGGTGCCGCTGCCGGTCGGACCGACACCGATGCGTTTGCCCGCGAGCTGACTGAGGCGCTCGAGCCGCTGGTCGCCGCGGTAGAAGACCCACAAGGGCTCGCGGTACAGGCTGCCCAGGGCGTAGCAGTGCTGGATCTCCTCGGGGCCGGCCACGCCGCTTTGAACGATGGCGATCGCCACGCCCGAGCCTTCCTGCCTCAGCAGGTGGAGGTTCTCCACCGAGCCCGCCGTCTCGCGGACCTCGACGGACAGGCCGTGCTGTCGCAATTCCTCGGCGTATTGTTGGGCATGGTGGAAATAGGCCCCGTCCTGGGCACCACTCGCAATGACGATCCTGCGGGGCGGGGGTGGCTCGACGAACATCACGTACGTCGCGACCAGGGCCGCCAGGCAAGAACCGAGGATCCAAACCCAGACGGCGAGCGCCTGCCTGCCCTGGCTGCGGAACCTCTGCGGCGCCACTCCTGGCCGAGATGAGGGAGGCACGACTCGATCTCCTGAGTGTCGATGTGTTCACGGCAAGCCGGGTGGCCGCTCGCGCGGCACAAAGCAAAGCCGGTGTGCCGTGACGTATCATACTCACCCCGGAGACGACTGCTCGAGGATGCGCTGGGCGACTGTGGACTTGTCTTGCGACACGTCCGGAGAAAGGCGACGACGTCTCGAAACAACTCGCTGACCTCACGCCGCCCAAGGGTGAGCCGAGGAAGGACCGTGATCCGAAGGTCAGATTCGCTAGCCGAGGGTGGCTCAGCGCGCGGAAACCCCACGCCGGCCGCCTCGCGCGGCCGGTGGAGGAGTTCTCCAGCGAGCCCGTGCCCGTCGTCGTTCACACGACCCGGCCACACCGCGACGGGCAATGGATCAGTAGCTGTCCGCGGAGATGACTTCGCCGCCGGCCCGGGTCCCCAGGGCCCACCAGGTCTTCATCGCGATCGAGCTCTTGATGAAGCGGACGCTGCCGTCGGCCAGCATGCAGTTGCAGCCGCCGGGGTGGTTGCTGGTGGCGTTCTCATACTCGCCGTACGCAAAGCCGCAGTCGTTGCAGTTGAACCGGCAGCCGCCCCAGGGGTACTGGGTCGAGCTCGGCGGCACGATCGTGTTGAACGACGTGTGGCCGTTGGCGCCGACGGCCCAGCGGTAACCCTTGTCGTTGTAGGCGGGGAACTGCCGGGCCTGGAAGAGCTGGTTGCAGAGCAGCAGGTCGTTCATGACCCCGGTCATGTTGCTGTTGGCGTCGAGCACCTTGGTCGGGGAGCCGCCCGGGTCGGAGATCCCATCGCGCCAGCGCTGGAACTGGGGATTGCCGTTCCAGGTGCCGTTATCCGAGACCAGTCCCTCGGAGAACGCGATCGTATTCGAGGTCCCATCGGTGACCGCCTGGATGCCGTACGAGTTGATCCGGCCGAAGACCCCGGTGCTGTCGTTCAAGCCGGGATCGGTGGTCGTGCCCAGACTGGCAATGTAGTTGTTCAGGTGCCCGGTCCATTGAAAGCAAGCGGCGCTGGCGGGGTCGGGGGAAAGGCCGTCCGACGGACAGATGAACGTCATGATGACGGTGTTCATCGCCGTTTTGTTGATCTGCAGCCCGTTACCCCACCAGACCGTCCAGCCGAAGTTGCAGGAGTTGTAAATGGGCTGGCCCTCGAGGTAGCCCAGGAGCAACGACTGGGCGCTCCAGGTCCCCCAGCTGGCGCTGTAGCCGGTGTAGGCGAAGGCGACGGTCGCGGTCATCGGAAAGGCGTTGATGCCCGTGAGGTAGTTGTGCATGGCAATGCCGAGCTGCTTGAGGTTGTTGGTGCACTGGGCCCGGCGGGCCGCCTCGCGGGCCGATTGCACGGCCGGCAGGAGGAGCGCAATCAACACGGCGATGATCGCGATCACCACCAGGAGCTCGATCAGCGTGAAGCCCCGACACTTGCGGGTTCGCATGTCCATGCCCTCCGATCACCATTTCAGCGTATGACAGGAATTCGGATAAAGGGAAACGTCCCCGGCCCGCGGGATCGCGGGTCGGGATCCAGGCGAAGAGTGATCGCGGTCAGAGACCCCGTCCGGGCCTCCTCGCCGGGGCGCCCTTCTTGGCGAACTGCTTCTGCATCTGCCCTTTCAGGCTCTCGGCGTACTTCGGCGGCTCCTGGGACCCGGCCTCGGAGCCGGGCCCCGCGCCGCAGCCGCCGGACAGGCAGGCCAGGCCCAGGATCAGGGAACAGGCCGTCCCCCGGATGAGGCGAGGATGGCGCATGACGGTCCTGCGGTCTTCCATCGGTTCCCTCCGCATCGGGTGGATGACGACCCTTCGAGCCAGCGGGCGTGAGCGGCAGCCCGGACCGTGGGGATCGATCTTACCCGGAAGCACACCCGATCACAAGCAGGAAGCCATACATTCAGTCCTGCTTCGAAGTGCGTATCCTCTGTCTTCCACGAGCCGACGTCGGCCTATTCCCTGGGCTGTCCGGCAAACTGGACGGCCGCGCGTTCTGTTCGGCTCCGTTGCTCCTCGATCCTTTGGCCCCTTGGCCGGCCGCGCTGCCCATGCTGGCGAGGTAGGTCAACGGACTGCCGAGGGCTCCTTCGCTTCCCGAAGAGTTCTCGGCATACTCTCGGCTGGCAGCCGACGGTCGCATTCCCCGTCCCTGCCGAAGATCGAAGCAAGAGTCCTGCTGAGACCGTCCCCCGAGTCCCGGGTGATCGCGAAATCGACGACGATGAAGGGACTCCCAACAACCCCGAGGTCCTTCGCTGCTCGATCACCGAGAAGGATCGTCAGACGGCTCTGGTCCAGTTTCCACTCCGGAACGCCCCCTCTGGTCACCCGCGACTGATCGTCGACTTCCAAAGCGACATCCCCCTCTTTCCCCGGCTCCAGGCATCGGCTTGGAATTCCATGTGTCCTCCAACGAACCTTCCTCAAGCGAGCTCGCGATCCATCCCTGCCCACCATGCTTGATGGGTTGCAGGCTTTGCGGCGTGGGAAAGAGGGAAATGGTCCCATCGGCGTCCTGGACCTCGAGGCGATCAAGCTCAAGCACACGCGCCATCGTCTTGACGTTGCCGCGGCAATAATGGGCACAAATGGTCTTTCCCTCGACTTCCAGCAAGCCCGCGCCACCCCGAATTCCCGCATCCTTGGCCTGGATCATCGCGCCGATCTCTGCATGCATTGTTGCTCGATCTGCGTTCGGAGCGCGCAAGCCCGGAACGGTTTCTCCTTCCTGCAGGAGGGATCGCGCAATGGGATTGACATCCGTGAATGTCCGGCTTCCGACTGAAAAGGTTGCCTTTACGGCAGGCCCAGCCCCACTGGCAGTGGGCTCCCCGGCCGCGGCATTTTCTGCGCCTTCGCCCTGGTTCAATCCTGCGGCCCGGACTTGACCTGTATGGTTCTCTGCGACATCCCCCACAGCCAGGCAGCAAACTGCCGTCCGGATCATTTATAATATTCCTCGATCTTCGGCGTGCCAATCGAGAAAGGACCCACCACGGGGGCATCTGGAAGACCGGAAGCCAATGGCTCATGGGGGATCGGCTCAAACCATGAGGTAGGGGAACGAGCGAGCCGTGAGCGTGCTCCTGGAGATGCGCGAGGTGACCAAGTCGTTCGGGGCGACCCGGGCGCTGGCGGGGGTCTCGCTGGCGGTCGACGCGGGTGAGGTGCATGCCTTGATCGGCGAGAACGGGGCGGGCAAGAGCACGCTGATGAAGATCCTCAGCGGGGCGTATCGGCCCGATTCCGGCTCGATGATGCTGGGCGGCGAGCCGTATGCGCCGCGGGGGCCGCGCGCGGCCCTGGGGCGCGGCGTGGCCATGATCTACCAGGAGCTGGCCCTGGCGCCGGAGCTGACCGTCGAGGCCAATATCCTGCTCGGTCAGGAGCGGGTGCGGGCCGGCCTAATCCGCCGGGGCGAGCACCGGCGGATCGTGACCGAGGCCCTCGACCTGCTAGAGCACCCCGACATCCGGCCCGAGGCCAGGGTCCGCGACCTGGGCGTGGGGGCGCAGCAACTGGTCGAGGTCGCCCGCGCGCTGGTCTCGCAGGCGCGGATCCTCGTCTTCGACGAGCCGACGAGCACCCTGTCCGAACGCGACGCGGCCCGCCTGTTCACGATCATCGAGCGGCTGCATCGCCGCGGGCTGGCGATCATCTACATCAGCCACTTTCTGGAGGAGGTCCAGCGGATCGCCCGGACCTACACGGTCTTGCGCGACGGCCGCGCGGTGGGCACGGGCCGGCTGGCGGAAACCGACCTCCGCACGATCATCGGCCAGATGGTCGGCCGCGAGCTGGGCGAGCTCTTCCCGCACGTGCCGCATGCGCCCGGCGAGCCGATTTTGGAGCTGAACGGGTTCCAGGCCCAGGAGCGGAGCCGGCCGGCCAACCTGGTGGTCCGCCGCGGCGAGGTCCTGGGCCTGGCCGGCCTGGTCGGCGCGGGGCGGAGCCGCCTGGTCCGGGCCATCTTCGGGCTCGAGCCGGTCGTCGCCGGCCGGGTCCGCGTCGCGGAGGTCGAGGGCGGCTATGCCTCGCCCCGGCATCGGATCGCCCAAGGGGTCGGCTTCCTGAGCGAGGACCGCAAGACGGAGGGACTGGCACTGGGCCGCTCGATCGAGGATAACATGACGTATCCCGGCCTGCGCCGCCACGCCCGGTATGGCTGGCTGCGGCTCCGGGAACGCCGCGCCGCCGTGGCCGGCTGGATGGCCCGGCTGCGAATCGCCGCCAGCGGCCCACTCCAGCCAGCCGGCAGCCTCTCCGGCGGCAACCAACAAAAAGTGGCCCTGGCTCGACTGCTGCACCAAGAGGCCGACGTCCTGCTCCTGGACGAGCCGACCCGCGGGATCGATGTCGGCTCCAAGGCGGAGATCTATCGCCTGCTCGGCGAGCTGGCTGCTCAAGGCAAGGCGATCCTGGTCGTCAGCTCCTACCTCCCCGAGCTGTTCGGCATCTGCGACCGGATCGCCGTCATGTCCCGCGGCACCCTCAGCCAGGCCCTCCCCGTCGACCAGTGGACCGAGCACCAGGTGATGGAAGTCGCGTGTCGTGGGTAGCGTCGGTCAGGCTTGAGCCTGACAGGATCGAAACGTCAGGCTCAAGCCTGACCTCCTCTATGACCAATGCCCAAGCGGAGGTCCCGGCAGGCCGGGCGATCGTGCTCCGCCAAACGCTGAGCTGGGTCTGGACGGTCTTTGGCCCGTTCCTCGGGCTGGTGTTGATCACGGCCCTGTTCGCGGCGCTGACGCGCGAGTCGGGCTCCTTCCTGTCGCTGTACAACTGGCGGACGATCGCCGTGCAGACCGTCATCGTCGGGACGGCGGCCCTGGGTATGACGATGATCATGATTGCCGGGGGAATCGACCTCTCGGTGGGCTCGACCGTCGCGCTGGTGACCGTCTGCATGGCCGTGTTCGTCAAGAAGGTGGACCCCAGCCTGCCGGAATCGCTGCGGGCGTGGAAACTGGCCCTCCCTGCGGCGCTGGTCCTGGGGGTCGGCCTGGGCGGTCTCTGCGGGGCGATCAATGGGTCGCTGATCGCCGGTTTACGCGTCGTCCCGTTCATCATCACGCTGGGGAGCTACCAGGTCTACCGCGGGTTGGCCAAGTGGCTCTCATCGAGCACGACCGTCTACGTGCCGGGCGAGGCCAAGCCATGGTGGTTCGGCCGCATCCTGGCGACCGAACCCGAGCCGAGCTGGCTGCTGGTGGCACCCGGGGTCTGGGTGCTGCTGGGTCTGAGCATCCTGATGGCGATCATGTTGCGCTACAGCCTCCTGGGCCGTTACGCCTACGCCGTCGGCTCCAACGAAGCGACGGCACGGCTCTGCGGGATCAATGTCCCGGGGATCAAGATCGTCGTGTACACGCTGGGCGGCCTGGCGACAGGGCTGGCCGGCGTCCTCCAGTTCGTCTATCTCGATGCGCTGGGCGATCCGACCACCGCCAGCGGCCTGGAGCTCGAAGTCATCGCCGCAGTGGTCATTGGCGGCGGCAGTCTCAGCGGAGGAGAAGGCACCGTCCTCGGGACCCTGATTGGGTGCATGATCATGTCCGTCCTCAAGAACGGCTGCGTCCACGCCGGCATCCCCAACGCCAGCCAGGACATCCTGATCGGAATTATCATCGTCGTCGCGGTCGCGCTCGACCGGCTGCGGCGACGGCGCGGCATCTGACACGAAGTGATCTTGAGGACCACCCGCGTTTCGGACAGCCGCCCCCCGCCTGGCGCCGGCAGCCGAGGGCGACTGCCCCGCAGGCCCATCGCGATTTGAGAAATGGGGAATTCGCCGCACCTTGACGGCATCGCAAGTCCTGAGTAGAACCTCGCTTAAGGCGCTCGGCCTCTCCGGGCGCTCTTTTTTTCTGGCTAGCAAAGTTAGATGAAGACACCGCTGCTCCACCTCTTTGTCGAAGCCCGATTCGTCCTCGAAAACGAGGGTCCAGCGCTCGCGGCGGGCGTGCCGGAGCAGGTCCGGCCAGGTCTCGTCGCGTCCGCGTTGGATCGCCTCGTCGTCCCGCTGGATCGGTTGTTGCGGCGTCCAGTGCAGGTCCCCTCACAGGTGAGCCAGGAAATCCTGAAAGGCCGGGTAGCACGCGTACAAGGTGACCCCGTGGGGGCCCGGGTAGTCGTAAACCTGCCCGTGCTGGAAATCGCGATCGAAGCTCGCCGTGCTCACCGAGCTGACAACGGTCTGGTCCCGCAGACCGAACGCGCTCACGATGTAAGCCTGGGTCGCACTCGGTCCGCTCATCAGCCGCACGAACCCCGGAGTGACCTGGACGTGGGTTAGGACGTGTTGGAAGAAGCGATCGCCCCGGTGATAGGCTAGCCAATCCCGAAAGTCGGGTGGTCCGTAGTAATTCATGACGGCCTTCACATTCAGGCCGGGTAGCCCCGCCAACCGCATCGCCAGAGCACCGCCGGCGCTGAAACCCATCAGGCCAATGGGTTCTCCCCGGCTCAGCCTGCGGACCTCGCCGGCAAGCTGGTAGAACGCGGCGGGGCTGTCCATGGCCGGCGTCGTGAGCTGGATCGCCCGATCACCGTGTCGATCCAGCTGTTCCGCTGCAAGCCCCGTGGTCCAGGCGGCGGGCTTGGCCTCAGCAAAGGCGTTACCATTGAAGACGAAGACCAGGGTCGGAAGCATCCGGGTCTCCAACGGTTCGCACGCGGGTCGGAAGCATTTCATGGTGCTGGGTCATCGTGAGGGTGAGATGGGTCGTGCCGGACAGTGCAATTCGGATCGATCACCGCGCTCAGCGGGTTCTGCCGGCGATCCGCCTTCAGCATAAGATAGGGCATCTAGCGAAAATAGAGGGGAATTCCGAAAAACCGGGGTCAGTCGTCAGGATCGTGGGGGATCGAGCGGATGTGAGGGAGAGGAAGGAGAGTCGGGTGGGTGGACGTGAACGGTCAGGGCCGAGTCTGAGGAGAGGCCCGTTCCGGCCCCAGGGTTGGGGGTGTGCGTGTCGCGCTGGGCTGCTGGGGTTGGTCTGGACGGGAGTGGCGGCCGGAGACGATTCCGAGGGGCTGCGCGTGCGCGCCGAGATCGCGTCGGGGCCGCGGTGGGTCGGGGAGGGCTTCGAGCTGCGAGTCGGCGTGGTGGCGGCCGGTCGGCGTCCGGAGGTGGAGTTGCCCCGGGTTGCCGGTGCCGAGGTCTGGATGATTGGCACCGAGTTGCAGCCGGTCAGCGTCAGCGGGATCGGTGGGGTGAGGGCCCAGGCGAACCGGTTCATCAGCCGGTTTCGCGTGGTGGCTCGGCGCGCGGGGACGCTGGAGATCCCGCCGATCCGGGCCCGGCTTGGGGACCGTTCGGGGCGGAGCCGCCCATTGCGGGTGACGATCCGGCGGGTGCCGCCGGAGGGGAGGCCGGCCGAGTTCCTCGGGGGCGTGGGACGATTCACGCTCCGGGCCGAGGCTGCGCCGCCGGTCGTGCGGGTCGGTCAGGAGCTGGACTTCCGCATCACGGTGAATGGGCCGGCCGCCTGGGGCATGGTCGAACGCCCCGAGCTGAAGCGCTTTGACCGCTTGCCCATCGGCTTGCAGATCGCGCCTCGGCCGGACGAGTTGACCCAAGAGCCGCCGTCGCGGACCTTTGTCTACCGGCTCCGGCCGACACGTCCGGGTCCGGTGGTGTTGCCACCGGTGGCGATCGCGGCCCTGGACCCGGAATCGTCCCGCTATGTCACGCACGTCACCGCGGGCGTCCCGCTCCGCGTCGTCGCGGTCGCGCCCTTCGACCCATCGACAGTGGATCTGGGCGAGTCGGTCGAGTCCGATGGCCGATCGCGTGGGCGGGCGTGGATCGCCTGGGGCGGCTCGGCGGCCCTGCTGCTGGGTGCCGCGCTGGGACTGGTCTGGGTCCGGCGTCGGCGGCGCGGCCGCCGCGTCGGACCGACCGCGGCCAGGCAGTATGCCGCGCGCGTGGCCCGCGGCCTGGAAGCCGCCGGCGTGGGAACGGGTCGAGGCCGCGACGCGGCGTCCGGCACGGCTTCGAGCGACGCGGCGCGCCGGACCGGCGAGCAACTGGTCCGCTACCTGGAGCTGGGCGTGGGCCGTCCGCCCGGTGCCCTGACCCCCGATGAGGCGTATCAGGGTGTGGTGGGTTGTACGGGCTGCGACGAGCTCGCCGCGCGCGCGGCTCGGCTGGCCGCCCGCTGCGACTGGACGCTCTATCGGGCGGCGCCCGCGCCGTCCGGGGACGACCCCGACGGGCTGCTCGAGGACGCGCGCGGGCTGTTCACGGCCCTCGGGCGAGTCCCGATCTCGCGGCGGCGCGGGCTGGACCGCGAACGGCCGCACTCCCCAGCCGGGGGGTCCGTCGGGGAGGAACTCCGCGGAACGGGCGCAGAGGCCCGGTGAGAGGCCGGAAACGGACCCGGCCTCGGCTCCCCTCATCCGTCCTTCGGGCATCGGTTCGTCATTCGGTCCCGATGCTCCTATTCTCTCGGCGGCTTGCGCCCCCCGCGGAGCATCAACAGGTCGGTCTGGGACCCGGCCTCGACCGGGTGCGTGGCCAGCAAGTCCGCCGGCTCGACCCGCGGCAGCCCCGTCCTGTCCCTGGGATTGATGTCATAGAACGTGTACTTGTAGGACTGGAGCGTCTTCAGGAGGGTGCCGGCATCGGTCCCCATCCCTTTGAGTCCCTGCGGCCAGAACTCCATGAAGATCGTCGGGCCGTCGGTCTGGCCCGCCAGCAGCCCCGTCATCCCTTCCAGGATCAGGCCCTCGGCCCCCTGGGTGTCCATTTTGACGACATCGATCCTCCGCTTCTGGTCCTTGAAGTAGTCGTCCAGCCGGACCGCCTCGACGTCCACCGACGGGCGGGCCTCACCCTGCGGCTGGTAGATCCGGTGGTCGCCCCGGTTCTGGTCGGCGATGAACAGTTTCAGGATCCCCTTGCGGTTGGACAGGGCCTTGGGCTCCAGCACCACGTTGGTGAGCCCGTTGAGGCGGACATTCTTCTGGAGCATCGCGAAGTTCGCGGGCTCCGGCTCGAAGGCATACACCTTCCCCGTATCCCCGACCAGTCGGGACCCGATGACGGTGTAGTACCCCACGTGGGCCCCGGCGTCGACGACCGTGTCGCCGGGCTGGACGGTCCGGAGGAACCATTCCGTCTCGGTCTTCTCCCAGCACCCGAGTACCAGAATCGTCGGGGTGATGACCTGGTCTTTCGGGTCGAGGTAGAGCTGGAGCCCGGTCATTCCCGGGATCTTGAGCTCGAAGGGCTCCTTGCCGTCATAAGGCGGGACCAGGCTCGGGCGGGGAGGCGGCGGGGCGAACCGCCTGGAGCCGCGGTCGGCCAGAGTCGGGGAGTACGGCCAGGTCAAGGCGAAGTACGCGGTCAGACCAACGACGAGCAGGAGCAGGGGCGTCAGGGCCAGAACCAGCAGTCGGCGCAGGGACATGCGGTTGCTCCTTTCGTGTCAGCCGCGCGGGAAGACCCGGGAATCGGGATCGAGGTCAGCCGGGTTCCAGTCTATCCGATCAGCCGGTCTGGTTCAGGATCTGGCGAGCCGCCACCCGGGACGTCTCGGCGTACAGCTCGGGCGTGTCGAGCTGGCTCTGGTCCAGCACCGGTTGAGCCGCCTCAATCCCGAAGTGCCGCCGTGAGAATCGGCGCAACGGTCCCGGGTCGGGTTGCGACCCGGAAAGCGTTCGATCACATTGACAACCCATTGACCGAGAACTATCGTAAAAGTCTACGGTCGACCGTCGACCGTGCTGTCGCCGTGGAGGAAAGGAGAGCATGCGATCCTTGGATGCCGTGGAATTACAGCCGGTGACGAAGCAAACGCTGACGGAGAGCGTAACCGAGTTGCTCCGGGATGCCATCCTGGTCAGGACGCTCCGACCGGGCCAGCGGATTCCCGAGGCGAAGATCGCGACGAAGTTCGGCGTCAGCCGCGCGCCGGTCCGGGAAGCGTTGGCGGCCCTGGTGCAGGAAGGGTTGGTCCACCGCGATGACCGAGGCGTGTCCGTGACGGAACTCTCCCGGGCCGACGTGGATGAGATCAGCACCCTGCGGCTGGCCCTGGAGAAGCTGGCGGTGGAACTGGCGACCCGCAACGCGACGGAGCACGATTTCGAGGAGATGCAGCAGAACATCGAGCAAACTGGCAGGGCGAAGAAGCCGGGCGAGGCGAGCGAGCTGGATCTGGTATTCCACGAGCTGTTGGTCCGGGCGGCGAAACACAAGCGATTGCTCAATAGTTGGCTATCCCTCAAATCGCAGATCCGGCTCTTCTTGTACGAGATGGATCGGGACGACATCGAATTCGCGCAACACACGGTCCAGGCGCATCAAGAGTTCTTGAATCTGCTCAGGGCACGCGATGGGAAGCGATCCTTGCAAAAGCTCGAGCTGCAACTCGAGACGACGCACCAAGCGGTCCTCGAGCATCTCCTGGAGCAGACTTCGGCAAGTTCCCGCACGGAGGACGATCCGAGCTGCGGTTGAGCGGGGCCACAGATTGCCGGATTGGTGCTGAATCCGCCGCGGACCCGAACCCAATACCGCGGAGTTCGCCGAGAAGTGAGTTTGGGACTGAGTTATGATTATCCCACCCGCGCGCCGGCCGGCGGACCTCGCCGAGGTCTGCCCTCCCGGCCGCGCCGAGCCGTCAGGACAAGCCCACCCATGATGCACACGGGAGTCTTTCGCGAGAAACTGCGGGCCGGTCAGCTCTGCCTCGGGACCTGCGTCACCTTCACCGACCCCACGGTCACCGAGGCCCTGACCAACGTGTTCGACTTCGTCTGGATCGACACGGAGCACAATCCCCAGTCTCTGGAGGCCGTCCAGGCGCATATCATGGCGACCAAGGGGAGCGACACGACGCCTCTGGTCCGCGTCCCCTGGAACGACCCGGTCCTGATCAAGCCGGTGCTCGATATCGGCGCCGCCGGGGTGATCGTGCCCTTGATCCGGACGGCCGACGACGCGCGCCGGGCGGTGGCCGCGTGCCGGTACCCGCCCGAGGGGATTCGCGGCTATGGGCCGCGGCGGCCGTCGAACTACGGCCGGGACGGTGGGCCGGCCTACTGTCGCGCGGCCAACGAGGCGATCGTGGTCATCGTCCAGATCGAGCACGGCGAGGCCGTGGCCAACATCGACGAGATCCTCGCGGTGCCGGGCCTGACCTCGGTCGTCATCGGCCCCAACGACCTGGCCGGATCGCTGGGGCACCCGGGCGAGTCGCGCCATCCCGAGGTCCTGGAGGCCATCGCGACCGTCCTGGACGCGGGGCGGCGGGCTTCGGTCCCGGTCGGGATCGCGGTGGGAGGCGATCTCCCGATCCTGACCGGATGGGTCGACCGCGGGGTGGGCTGGCTCGCGGTCGGCGCGGATTTCCTCCTGCTCCTCCAGGCGGCCGGCGGCCTGTCGCGATCGCTCCGCGAGCATCGCGGGCCGACCCGGGAAGGCGCCGGTTCCCGGCCGCCGGTCCCCCGTTGAGAGTGCGCCGCGCCGGCAACCGTCGATCCCTCGAACCAGGTTGATTCATTAAGAGTGATGCTATGAAAATGTATATTGATCGTAAATGGGTGGATTCTCCCGCGACGACTCCGGTGATCTCCCCGTATTCGCGGGAGGTGGTCGACACGGTCCCCCAGGCGTCGCCCGAGCAGATCGAGGCGGCCCTGGCCGCGGCCGAGCGCGGGGCGACGACCATGCGGCAGTTGCCCGCGCACGAGCGGGGCGCGATCCTGGGGCGGCTGGCGAACCTGGTCGCGGAGCACCAGGAGGACCTGGCGCGGACGATCAGCCTGGAGGAAGGCAAGCCGCTGTCGGAGTCGCGGGGCGAGGTGGGCCGGATGCCCGACCTGATCCGGCTCTGCGGCTTCGAGGGCACGCAACAGCGCGGCGAGACGCTGCCGCTGGATGCCCAGGCCGGGGCCAAAGGCAAGCTGGGCCTGACGCTGCGCGTGCCCTGCGGCGTCGTGCTGGCGATCACGCCGTTCAATTACCCCCTGCTCCTGGTGGTGCACAAGGTGGCCCCGGCCCTCGCCGCCGGCAATGCGGTGATCCTCAAGCCGGCCAACCAGACCCCCCTGACGGCGCTGAAGCTCACGCGGTTGATCCTGGAGGCGGGCCTGCCGGAAGACGGGATCCAATGTTTGACCGGCCCGGGCGCCGCGATCGGCGCGGCCCTGTGCGCGGACCGTCGGGTCCGCAAGATCAGCTTCACGGGGAGCACGGTGGTGGGCGAGGCCATCACCCGCGTCGCCGGCGTCAAGCGGCTCTCGCTCGAGCTGGGCTCGAACAGCCCCCTGGTCATCCTGCCCGACGCCGACCTGCACCAGGCGAGCCAGGCCACGGCGGTCGCCGGCTACGTGAACGCGGGCCAGGTCTGCATCTCGGCCCAGCGCATCCTGGTCGATCGCGCGGTCTACGGGGACTTCCTCGACGCGCTGGCGCCCGAGGTGGCGCGGATCGCGACAGGCGATCCGTTCGCCGAGGGGACGAAGCTCAGCGCCATGATCTCGGAGCGCGATGCCTCCCGGGTCGGCGAGTGGATCGACGAGGCCGTGGCGGGCGGGGCCCGGGTCGTGACGGGGGGGACGCGCGACCATGCCCTCTTCGCGCCCACCGTGGTGGCCGACGTGGCACCGACCATGCGGCTGTCCCGCGAGGAGCTGTTCGGGCCGGCCGTCGCTGTGACCCCGGTCTCCGGGATCGATGAGGCGATCGCCCTGGCCAACGCGTCGAGCTACGGGCTGGGCGCCGGCATCTTCACGAGGAACATCGACAACGCCCTGCGGTTCGCCCAGGAGGTGGAGTCGGGCAACGTGATGATCAACTGGACTCCGCTCTGGCGGGCCGACCTGATGCCCTACGGCGGCCTGAAGCAGAGCGGCATCGGCAAGGAGGGGCCGCGATACGCGGTCGCCGAGATGACGGAAGGGAAGACGGTCGTGTTCCACTCGGGGACCTAGGCCGTGGCGATCGACCAACCGGCCGGGAGGCACGTGGAGTCATGATCCTCTCATCGGAAAGCTCGACCGGCGACGCCAGGCCCTTGACGGGCCAGGCCGCCTGGGTGACCGGCTCCTCGCGCGGCCTGGGGCGCGCCGTGGCCCGTGAGCTGGCGCGGCTGGGCGCCCGGGTCGCCGTGCATGGGACGCGCCCGGACAGTCCCCGGACCTTCGGCGAGGGGGACTCGATGCAGCAGGTCGCCGACGAGATCGCGGCCGACTGTGCCGTCGAGACCCTGGCGGTCTGGGGCGACGTGACCGCCGAGGGCGAGGTCCGGCGCATCGCCGAGGAGATCCGGCGACACTGGGGGGCGATCAGCCTGTTGGTCTGTTGCGCAGGCGGAGACATCGGGGTGGGCGGGACGGGCGTCGGCCGCGCCGGCCGCCCGGAGAACAATGATTGCCTGAAGATCTCCCTGGCCGACCTGCGTTGCGTCCTGGATCGCAACCTCATGAGCGTGATCCTCTGTTGCCGCGAAGTCGCGCCCGAGATGATCGGTCGTGGGCAAGGCCGGATCATCACCATCGGCAGCATCGGCGGCTGCCTGGGCCGGAGCATCGGGTCGACCTACTCGGTCGCCAAGGCCGCGGTCCACGAATACACCCGGTGCCTGGCCGAGCAGCTCCGCCCGCACAACATCCCGGTCAACTGCGTCGCGCCGGGGAGTACGGTCACGGAGCGGTTCACCCGGATCACCGACCTGGACCCCCGGCGGATGGTCCCCGGGGGCACGCTGGTCCGTTACGGCCGACCGGAGGAAGTGGCGAGCGTCGTGGGCTTCCTCTGCACGCCCGCCGCTGGTTTCCTCAGCGGCCAGGTGATCCGCGTCGACGGCGGCGAGCAGACGTTCCCGGCTTAGAGCCAATACCGTTGAAATAGGCGCAAGTCACAGCCTCCTGTTACCTTGGGTTTGCCGACCCACAAGGCACCAAGGAGGCTGTGACGACGAGGCAACCAGGACAATGCACGCTGCCGCCCGACCCGTCGGGCCGGATCTTGGATCGCTTGGCAGGATTGGAACAGATTCTCTCGCCCGCGGCCGTTCGCCAAGCCCTGGCAGCGACCGGCCGGACCAATCAACGCCGTTGCATACTGACCCATGAGATCGTCTGCTGGATTGTGCTGGCCATGGGCATCTTGACCGACTTGCCGATCCGGCAGGTCTTCAAACACGCACGCCGGCTCCGCGCCGGTGAACAGACCCCTCATCGGTCCAGCCTGTGCGTGGCCCGGCGACGCCTGGGCATCGCTCCGGTTCGCCACCTGTTCGAGCAGATCGTTCACCCTTTGGCCGGGCCCGAAACGCCGGGGACCTTCTACCGCGGCTTCCGCCTGGTCGGCTTGGATGGCACGGTCTTCGATGTCCCCGACTCCGACGCCAATGCGGCGGTCTTCGCTCGGTCCTCGGCCGGGCCGCGCGGCGACGGGGCGTTCCCTCAAGTCCGCAAGTTGAGCCTGGTCGAGTTGGGGACCCACGTCGAGCTGGCCTTCGTGGTGCGCTCGATCGCCCACGGCGAACAGGCGATGGTCGGCGGCTTGCTCCGCCATCTGACCCCCGAGATGCTCCTGCTGGAGGACCGCGGGTTTTTCAGCTATAACCACTGGAAAGAAGCTCTGTCGCGGGGTGTCCAGATTCTGGCGCGCGTGAAAAGCGGGTTGATCCTCGAGCCGATCCGCAACCTGACGGATGGCTCGTATCTGGCCAAGATCTATCGCACCCCGTACGACCGTCTGAAGGATCGCGGTGGCCTCGTGGTGCGGGTGATCCGCTATACCCTGGATGATCCGCAACGGGTCGGGCACGGCGAGACTCATGTGCTGATCACGAGTCTTTTGGACGAATCGCTTTACCCTGCTGAAGAATTGATCATTCTCTACCATGAGAGATGGGAACAGAAGCTGGTCTACGACGAGCAGAAGACCCATCACGATCCGAGGCGCGCGACCAAACCGGCGCAACTGCGCAGCGAGACTCCGGCGGGTGTGATCCAAGAGATCTACGCTCTGTCGCTGGGCCATTTCGTGATCCGGGCGTTGATGGTCGAGGCCGCCGAAACCGTGGGTCTGGACCCCGATCGGTTTTCGTTTCTGGGATGCTTCCAGATCCTCAAATGCCGGCTGCCGGAATGCAACAGTTCCACTCCCGAGGCGTTCGCCCAGTGGTACGAGGGACTGTTGTGGGAGATGCAGGGGGAACGCACCGACGATGAAGTGCGGCGAAACCGGATCAATCCCCGGGTGGTCAAGCGGAAGATGTCGAAATTCAAGAAGAAGCGACCTGAGCATCGCCGCCTTCCGCCCTTGAAGAAAACCTTTGCGCAGACGGTGGTTATGCTTCCTTAAACGGTATTGCCTTTAACCCCCCACGAAAACACGAAGCGGCGGCGTACTCGCCGCCCACCACTTTCCTCTGCGGCCCACACCCCCCCCGATTGCCATGGGGGGTGTGGGCCGCAGACCGCGGGGCTGAGCCCCGCGGAACCTGGGCAGGAGCCCTGCACATCAGCAGTGGCTCTCCGCAAGCCCCATGACCGGTCAGGGATGCCGGGCATGGGGCTTGCGTCCGCGGGCAGGAGCTTGTGGGGAGGGATCTCGGCGGCTTTCGCACAGCCTGGCACTGTCGCGAGCGAGAGAAGATCCGCGTCAGCGTGTCTGGGCCGCCGGCACGGCTGATCCTTCTCAAGTTCGCAAAGCTGTTGCTCCAGTCAGTTGCCGGCATGCCCGGACTCGGCGGGGGATCGGCCGTTGGGTTCGCTGCCGGGGCCGAACTGGTCGGCGCCTTGATCCTTGGGGATTTCAGCAAGAATCCCGGGGCTGGTGACGGGAAGACATTCTCTCCCTACGGAGTGGCGGGTCAGCGTTGCGATGAGAATTGGTGGCCCCGGGGCGCGGATGCGGGGTTACAGCTTCTCGACGAGCCGCCAGAAACAGCCCTTGTTGCGGGGGCTGATCGGCGGGAACGTGTTGTCCTCACTCAGCGGGATGTCCCACGCCGCCTGTGATGGGGGCGGCCAGAACTTGCCGTCGAGGTATCTGCGGATCTTCCGGGCTTCGGCCGAATCGATGGAACCCCTATCCAATCGCCGGACGAGGGCGGCCACGACGCCAGCGGCGTCCGCGTCCAGCCCGGCGCGTAGCTTCAACTCGACGGGCCGGCGGGCCGAGGCCAGCCGGATGAGCTCCGGCAGGGCCTGGGGTTGCCCGAGGTGGTCGAGCATCCGCACGATGTCGTCCAGGCTGGGCGGGTTCCGTGCGCCCCGCTCCACGTCCGAGACGTAGGACACTGCCCAGTCCATCCGGCCGGCCAGCTCGATGATCGACTGGCCGGCCTCCCGCCTGATTCGCCGCAGTTCTCCACCGAACGTTGCCCCCATGGTCGCACCGCCTCTCCCACGACGCCGGATTGCTCGGCTCCGTCGCCGGGCCTCTTACGAGAGCGTAGGATGTGGAGTGCCCTGCGACACAGTCCGCGAACCGGATTTCTCGAAACCGTCGCGACTATCTGCTCCATGTCGATGGCAAGGCCGGTGGGGACGACGAGGCCAATAAGGCCGGGACGACCTTGACCGGCGTCGAGACCCGGGGCGCCAGGTCCAGCCAGGGCCAGCCACTTTTTCCACCCGAGCGCTGACAGGCCCTTTCCGCTCTGTTACGATGGCTGCCCGCATTCACCCAAATGCATCGTCTTGGCAACGGAGGCGTTGCCAGACCCGGACATGGTCCGTCCAGGCGCCGACCACCATGACCCTCGATGAAATCCACGTCGGTTCGATCGTGACCGGGCCGCTCCTCCCCGAACCCGTCGAGGTGCTGGCGATCGTGCCGCTGGGCGACTCCATCAAGCTGATCGGCAAAGGTCGCAAGACCGGCCTGGTCCGCGACCCGGTCCTGACCCCGGCTCAGATCGCTCAGCTCCGCGGTTCACCCCTGCGGGAGTCGTTCGACGGCGACCCGGCGCTATTCCGCCTCGGGATCGAGGCCCATCGGCTGGGGCTGGCCTACGAGTACGACCCCTATTTCTCACTGTCGATCGCTCGGGTCGATCCACTCCCGCACCAGCTCGAGGCGGTCTACGGCTACTTCCTCAAACTCCCGCGCATCCGCTTCCTCCTGGCCGACGATCCGGGGGCGGGCAAGACGATCATGGCCGGCCTGTTGCTCAAGGAACTGAAGGCCCGCGGCCTGGTCCGGCGCACCCTCGTCGTCGCCCCAGCCAACCTCACCTTCCAGTGGCAACGCGAGTTGAAGGACAAGTTCCGCGAGAGCTTCGAGGTCATCCGCGGCGAGACGCTCCGCACCACCTACGGCCTGAACCCCTGGCAGGACCGCGACCAGGTCATCACGTCGATCTCCTGGGTGTCCCGGATCGAAGACGCGAAGGAGAGCCTGCTCCGCTCGCACTGGGACCTCGTCATCGTGGACGAGGCCCACAAGATGAGCGCGTATGCCGACGACAAGAAGACGCTCGCCTATCGGCTCGGCGAGTCGCTCTCGGGCATGACCGACCATTACTTGCTGATGACGGCCACGCCGCACAAGGGCGACCCGGAGAACTTCTGCCGGTTCCTCGCCCTGCTTGATCGCGATGTCTACGCCAACGTCAAGAGCCTGGAAGAGGCGATGCGACGGGGCGAGGCCCCGTTCTACCTCCGGAGGACCAAGGAGGACCTCGTGACCTTTCCCGATCCCGATACCGGGGTGGTCAAGAAGCTCTTCACCGAGCGCGACGTCACGACCTCGACCTTCGAGTTGAACGAGGAAGAGTTCGACTTCTACGATGCCCTGACCCGGTTCGTCGAGGACCAGTCGATCCGCGCGACGGCCGACGACTCGGCGGCCGGCCGGGCTGTCAGCTTCATCATGGCCATGCTCCAGCGCCGGATGGCCTCCAGCGTCCACGCCGTCCGTCGCTCGCTCGAACGCATGAAGGAGAAACGCGAGGAGATCCTGGAAGACCCCGAGGCTTACCGGCGGAAGAGGATTGAGCGACGCATCCCCGAGGACTTTGACGAGCTGCCCGAGGATGAGCAAGCCGATCTCCTCGACAAGCTGGAGCAGGAGGTCGTCTCGATCGACCCGGCCGTGCTCCGCGAGGAGATCGCCCGGCTCTCGGCCTTGATCGTCCAGGCCAAACACCTGGAGTGCAAGGACGGGACCAAGATCGCCAAGCTTCGCAGCGTCCTGACCGAGCATGGGATCTTCGACGACCGCGACATGAAGCTCTTGGTCTTCACCGAGCACAAGGATACCCTTGACTACCTGGTGGGCGACGGCAAGGACGGCCGACCGCTGGGCAAGCTTCGGGAGTGGGGCTTGTCCGTCACCCAGATCCACGGTGGGATGAAGATCGGCGACCGCGACACACCCGGGACGCGGATCTACGCCGAGCGGGAATTCAAGGAGCAGGCGCAGGTCCTGGCGGCGACCGAGGCGGCCGGCGAGGGGATCAACCTCCAGTTCTGCTGGTTCATGATCAACTTCGATATCCCGTGGAACCCCGTCCGGCTGGAGCAGCGGATGGGCCGCATCCACCGCTACGGCCAGGAGCACGACTGCGTCATCCTGAACTTCGTCGCGGTCAACACCAACGAAGGGCGCGTGCTGGCCAAGCTCCTGGAGCGGCTCCGTGAGATCCGCAGGGAATTGGGGACGGACAAGGTCTTCGACGTCGTGGGCGAGGTCTTCCCGGGCAACTTGCTGGAGAAGCTCTTCCGCGAGCTGTACGTCCGCAAGACGAACGTCCCCGACATCGAGGCCCGCATCGTCCGCGACGTCAACCCCCAGCGGTTCCGCGCCATCACGGAATCAACCCTGGAAGGCTTGGCCAGGAAGGAGCTGAACCTCTCGGCGATCGTGGGCAAGTCGGTCGAGGCCCGCGAGCGGCGGCTGGTGCCCGAGGTGGTCGAGGACTTCTTCGTCCAGGCCGGTCCTGTCGCCGGGATTCAGCCCAAGTCGGTTGCCAAGGGCGTCCACGTCTACCGCGTGGGCAAGGTGCCCCGGTCCCTGATCTCGCTCGGCCAGAGGCTGGAGGCTCGCTTCGGCCGCCTGGGACGCGAATACGCCAGGATCGCCTTCGACAAGACGCTCTTGTCCTCGGACCCGACGCTGGAGTGGGTGACCCCCGGTCATCCGCTCTTCGAGGTCGTGCGCGAGGATGTGCTGGAGCGGGTCGCCGACCACCTGCGCCGGGGCGCGATCTTCTTCGACTTGCAGCGTGAACAGCCTGCCCGGCTCGATGCCTTCGCGGCCTCCATCAAGGATGGGCAGGGTCATTGCCTCCACCGAAGGCTCTTCGTCGTCGAGGCCGACGCTGCCGGCGCCATGAGCATCCGCCAGCCGACCATCTTCCTCGATAGCCTGGTTCCCGCGTCCGTGGGGACGAGCGTCCCCGATGATGGGACCCTTCCCGAGAAGGGCGGAGTCGAGCAATTCCTGTTGGAGCAGGCCCTCCAGCCGTTCCTGGCCGAGGTGACCATCGCGCGCGCGCATCAGATCGAGACGATCCGCCGGCACGTCGAGATTTCGCTCAACACCCTGATCGATCGCCAGAATCAGCAACTCGCTGAGTTGCTTAACCGCCAGGTCGAGGGGCAGACGGTCCCCGGTCTGGATGGCCAGATTTCCCAGGCCGAGGCCCATCTCGACCGGCTCAACGAGCGGCTGGAGCAACGGCTCCGCGAGCTGGAGATGGAGCGGCACTGCACCATCGCCGACATCACGCACCTCGGTCGGGCCTGGGTTCTCCCCCACCCCGAGCGGACCACTCCGGGGATGGCCCCGATGGTCCGCGATGACGAGGTCGAGCGGACCGCCGTGGACTTCGTGATCCAGCACGAGGAGGCCCGGGGCTGGCAGGTCGAGAGCGTCGAGAAGGAGAATCGGGGCTTTGACCTGATCTCCCGCCGGCCTCATCCCGAGGACCCCAAGACGGCGGTCGAGGTTCGGTTCATCGAAGTGAAGGGCCGGGCCGGCATCGGCCAGATCGCTCTGACCGCCAACGAATACAAGACCGCCCAGCGGCTCAAGGCCGATTACTGGCTCTACACGGTTTTCCACTGCGGGAGCACGCCGGAGTTGCACGCGATTCAGAATCCGACCACGCTCGGCTGGGTGCCCGTGGTCCAGGTCGAGCACTACCAGATCGATCCGGGGAAGATCCTGACCGCGAACAGCGAGCCAGGGCCAGCGAAGGCCAAGGCATCATGGTCGCTCAAAGCTCCGCCCTCATCCACCCGGCCCAAGAAGTTCGATTTCTGACGGGACTGTCATGGATTACCCCAAGCGTCTGATCGAGGTGGATCTCCCCATCAAGCGGATCAGCGCCCATGCCCGGCGAGAGAAATCGATCCGGCACGGGCACATCTCGACCTTGCACATCTGGTGGGCGCGGCGGCCGTTGGCGGCCTGCCGGGCGGTGATCTGCGCCGCGCTCTGGCCCGACCCGGCCGATCCGACCTGTCCCCAAGGCTTTCGCGAGGCCGCCGCGCGGCTGATCACCGAGTTCGCCAGGAAGGTCTATGGGACAACCACCCTGCATGCGACCGCATCCCGGGAGAGCTTCGGCCAGTGGGAGGGGATCGTCAAGGCCCAGGAGGAGGGGATTAGCTTCAACACTCACGACGCGGCCCATCGCAACAAGCTCCGCTTCGCCCTGCTCGACTTCATCGCCGACTTCGCCAACTGGGACAACTCGACCGTACCGGCCTACCTCGAAACGGCTCGATCCCTGACAGCCGCCGCGCACGAGGCCCTGGGCGGCGAGCCGGGGACCCGGCCGCTGGTGGTCGATCCCTTCGCGGGCGGCGGCTCGATCCCGCTGGAGGCGCTGCGCGTCGGCGCCGACGCCTTCGCCTCGGACTTGAACCCGGTCGCCGTGCTGCTCAACAAGGTCGTGCTGGAGTACATCCCCAAGTATGGCCAGCGGCTCGCCGACGAGGTCCGCAAGTGGGGGGCTTGGATCAAGGAGCAGGCCGAGAAGGAGCTGGCTGAGTTCTATCCCAAGGATCCCGACGGCGCCACGCCGATCGCCTATCTCTGGGCGAGAACGATTAAGTGTGAAGGTCCAGGGTGCGGCGCCGAGGTGCCTCTCATCCGGTCTCTCTGGCTGGCCAGAAAACGATCGCTCTCGGTTGCGCTCAAGCTGGTGCCGAACCGCGAGACCAAACGTGTTGACTTTGAGGTTATCCCCGACGCCAAAAACAAGGACGTCAGGGAGGGAACGGTGAAGCGCGGTTCGGCATTGTGTCCTTGTTGTGGATACACGACCCCAGTAGCTCGCGTGCGCGAACAGCTCAAGGCTAGGCGTGGAGGAGCCGATGATGCTCGGCTCTTCTGCATCGTGACGCTTCCACGGGACAGCGACCAAAGAACCTACCGAACGGCTAGCTCAAGAGACACGGACGCATTCGCGAATGCACGAAGGAGGCTCGCCAAGCTCGCTCGGGAGCGCGGCCCCAATAACCTCTCCTGGGTTCCCGACGAAGTCATACCTCTGACGGAGATTCGACGCATCAGTGTCCCCATCTATGGCATGACGTCTTGGGGGAACCTATTCTCTGCCCGACAAGCGCTCGCGATTTCCACGCTTGTGCGGCTATCGGCTGTCGCTGCGGAGAAGCTGAGGACGGGAGACTCTTCCCTCACAAGCGCTGTGGCCACCGTGGTGGGCCTCGCAATCAGCCGGTTCACCGATATCTGCAACGCCTTATGCATGTGGGAAACCAGCAAGACGCAAGTCCGACACATGTTTACCCGGCAGGCCATTGGGATGCTTTGGGACTATGCAGAGCCAAATATCTTTGCCGATGCTGCCGGCAATTTCTCAGTCACGCTCGGCACGATGATGGAGGTCCTTGAGCGAGAGGCAATGGAACTCGTTGCTGGACACGTTGAACAGGCTTCGGCCACTCAACAGGTCCTGCCAGAAGACTCAGCGCAAGCTGTTGTCACCGACCCACCATATTATGATGCCGTACCCTACGCTCACTTGTCCGATTTCTTTTACGTTTGGTTGAGGCGGGTGCTCCATTCAGTCCACCCAGAGCTTTTCAGGGGATCAGAGGTTCCGAAAGCCGAGGAAGTGGTCGTGGACAGGCCACACGAGTTAAGCCAGTCCTCTAAAGGAATAGCGTTTTACGAGCGCGAACTGACCAAGTCTTTTGCCGAAAGCCGCCGCATCCTTCGCCCCGACGGGATTGGAACGATTGTCTTCGCCAGCAAGACCACGGCGAGTTGGGAAGCCATCTTGAAATCCGTCGTCGAGGCCGGCTGGACTATGACCGGTTCGTGGCCTATCGACACGGAGATGGAGAATCGTGTCGCCGCACAGGGTCAAGCCCGCCTTGCCTCCTCCATCCACCTCGTCTGCCGTCCCCGCGAGAACCCCGATGGCTCGCTCCGCACGGATGACGTCGGCGAGTGGCGGGACGTCATTCAGGATCTCCCGCGCCGGATTCACGAATGGCTGCCCCGCCTGGCCGAGGAGGGAATCGTCGGCGCCGATGCGATCTTCGCCTGCCTCGGGCCGGCACTGGAGATCTTCTCGCGTTATTCCCGGGTCGAGCGGGCCGATGGCACGCCGGTCACGCTCCGCGAGTACCTGGAGGAGGTCTGGGCGGCCGTGGCCAAGGAGGCGCTCTCGCTGCTCTTCAAGGGCGCCGATGCCAGCGGATTGGAGCCCGATGCACGATTGACCGCCATGTGGCTCTGGACCCTCCGCACCGATCGCTCGGGGACCAATGGCGAAACCGCAACGGGGGACGAGACCGTTGACGAGACGGGCGACGATGCCGCCGACGAAGATGAGGACGGTCCGGCTCAGTCGCCCAGAGGCGCCGGGTTCGCGCTGG
>JAJPJC010000176.1 GCA_021324445.1 Isosphaeraceae bacterium | reverse complement strand
GCCGGCCCGGCGGCTGTCTGCAGCCGCCCGCCCTCCAGGCGGAGGACCCGATCGGCGAGCGCAACGACATCGCTCCAGCGGTGCGAGGTGAAGATGATCGTCAGCCCCTCCCGCTTGAGATCCCCCAGAAACCCCAGGAGCTCGCGGCGGCTCGCCGCATCCAAATTCGCGGTCGGCTCATCGAGCAGGAGGAGCGGCGGCCGCCCGATCAGGGCGAGGGCGATCGCCAGCCTCTGGCGCATGCCGCCCGACAGCGTCGCAATCGACCGGTCCCCCAGATCCGCGAGGTTGAAGCGATTCAGGTTCTCGCGTGCCCGATCGACCGGCACGCCGCGCAGGCCGGCGATCAGGCGGGTGAGGTCGGCCACGGTGAGGTCGAACCCCAGCGGTTCCTGGGGAACGAACCCGATCAGCGCGCGCACCCGCCGACCATCACGCGCGGGGGAAAGGCCGGCGATCGAGATGGTCCCGCGGTAGCGGGTCCGGCCGAGCAGGCAGCGCAGGACCGTCGTCTTGCCCGCTCCGTTCGGGCCCCACAAGGCCAGCGCCTCGCCGGCCCGCACGCTGAACGAAAGATCCCGGACGACCTCCCGGCCGTCATACGCCTTGCCGAGACCGGCGACCTGAACCAGCGGCTTACTCAGTCCTCCCATCCTTCCTCGTCCTTCTTCGCCTCTTTCGCACGCGGTCCGGGTGCGCCCGGGCCGGCCGCCGCCGAGCCCCCAGCCCAGCACGCCGCCAGCAAGGCCGAGCAGGGCCAGCCCGAGCGCGCGCAGCGGCCAGGGCGAGCCGGCCGGCTCCCGCGGCGCCCGGACCGCCGGGACCGGCCGGATCAGCGGGGCGGGGTCCACGACAACCGGGTCCGGCTGGAAGAGGGGGAAGGCGCGCGCGGCCAGATCGAGCGCCTCCGCCGCGGCGCTCGCGCGAAAGAACTGGAGCGGCGGATACCGCTGCATAAGCTGATCGGCGAGGCTCCGCCCCTCGTAGGGAACCGCGCCGGTCCTGCCGTCGGCCCCGACGTATCCCACGTAGTCACTCCAGTAGTTCCCAGTGCCCCCCTCGCTCCACTCCAGCCGGCCGGTCAGCGCGCCCCCCTCGACCGCGACCTGAACCAGGTTGTCGATGAGGCTGTTCCGGGTGAAGACGCTGTTTCGATCGGTCGCCGTCAGGAGCAGGCCGACATCGTTCGCTGCCAGCACGTTGCCCCGGTAGACGTTGTGGACATCCGGCGAGAGCGGGGAGGTATCGACGAAGATGCCAACCCGGTTGTCGCGGATGACGTTCCCGGTGACGGCGGCTCCATCCACCTCCTTGATACCCAAGCCGTAGCCGGAGGGCCCGCGATTCGCGGCGAGCAGGTTATCCTGAACCGTCATATCCCGGCCGTACATGAGGTAGATCCCCACCGAGTTCCCCTGGAGACGGTTGTGGACGACGCGGCTGCCATTCCCATACATGAAGTGCAGGCCGTAGCGCCCGCTGACGATCAGGTTGTCGCGCAGGAGCGCCCGGTCGGAAAACCACAGCAGACAGTCGCGCGCGCCGCGCACGGTGTTCCCGATCACCTGGACGTCCGCGCTGTACCAGACCTTGATTCCATCGCCCCGCAGGGCCTCTGGCAGGGCGCGTCCGACGATCAGGTTGCCCTCGATCCGGCTGCCGGGCGCATTCTTGAGATAGATGCCGAACAGGTCGTCCACCAGCTGATTACCCACCACGGATACATTTGCGGCCTCGACGACCAGCCCGCTGTCCTCCCGGTCGTAGCTGGCGCCGCTGTGGCGGATCACAAACCCGCGGATCGCGGCGCCCGGCGCGGTCACCCGCACCACCGTCCCGCGGCCTTGACCGTCAATGATCGGCCAACCCACCCCCTCCAGGCGCACCGGCTTATCGATGATCAGCGGACCGGAGTAGGTACCGGCCTCGACCCGGATGACCGCGCCCGACCGCGCGCGGGCGAGGGCGTCCGTGATCGTGCGGACTGTGCACTGCCCGCACACCTCGAGCGCCGTGTCGGCCGCGCCGGCCGACGACACCAGACCGGCGCGGAAAGCGATCACCAGGGCGAGCACGACCCCGATCAGACGCCCCACGGCCACCTCCGCCCTACTCCGCCCGCCGGCGGAGGCGGAGCACGATCCCGATCACCGCCAGAAGCGCGGCTAAGAGCGCCAGATCGAACCCCAGGTCCAGCGCGGCGGTCGTCGAAAACTGCCCGACGCGCCCCACGCCCACGATGGTCGGGGTAAAGGGGTGGATGCTGCTGCTGAGCGGAGCGTGGGGATCGAGCTCGTGGCCAGCCCGGTGGAGCCAGTAGAAGAGGTCAAGCAGGAAGACGAACGGGAAAGCGACCAGAGGGAGCGCCAGCAGGCTCGCCAGCCGCGGCCGGAGGAGACCAGCCGCCAGGGCGAGGCCCGCCAGCAGGACCAGGCCCAGCGGGGCGAGCCGCCGCTCGAGCCGGCCGGCATCGTCCAGCCGCATCATGCCGATATAGTGGTTCAGCTCATCGATCTCGTCGATATCTCCGGCCAGGCGGGTCGCGAAGACGACCGCGTCGAGGCCGCCGGGATACTGCGGCGCGTGGAGGGTCAGCGACCAGTAGGGCAGGAAGGCGGAGCCGGCGAGCAGCAGGGCGGCCAGCACGAAGAGAAGACGGGCCGCGGTCCCGACTGCGGCTCGCCGGGTGGCGGCCGCACTGGAGCGTGCCAGCGAACCATGCGGGGCCTCCACGGCGGGGCCCTGTGGCGATGTCATCGCGACATACCTCCCTCGGCGGGTGTTGGAGCAGGGGGGCCCCAATCGGCCCCCCGCGGCTACTACGGTTTCACCAGGAAGTAGCCCATCATCTCCAGGTGGAGCGCCGAGCAGAACTCGGTGCAGTAGAACGGATAGGTGCCGGGGGCATCGGCGACGAACGAGACCGTCTCGGTCTTGCCGGGCTCCAGGCTCAGGTTGATGTTGAAGTAGGGCAGGGCGAAGCCGTGCGTCGCATCCCGCGCCTTTTCAACGTTGGTGATGTGCCAGATGACCTGATCGCCCCGGTTGACCTCGACCAGGTCGGGGGTAAAGTGGCTCCGCACCGAGGTCATCCAGATCTCCACCCGGTTGCCGTTCCGCTCGATGCGTTCCTTGCCGAGTGGCGTGCCGTTCGGATCCTTGCCCTGGGTGATGGGATTCCAGCCGACCTCCGGATAGATCTCCCAGGCCTTGATCCGATCGCGGCGAATGATCTGGCCGTAATGCGGCTCGGCATTGCCGATTGGCATGTCGTACAGCACCCGTAACGGGCGATCCTTGGCGATGTCGATCAGCTGGAGGTTCTGGGGGCAGAGCGGCCCGATCACCGGGAAGCGATCGACCGACCATTTGTTCAATGACACGAGGAACTGGCCGCCGGGCTTGACCGTGTCTCCCTCGACCGCGGCGACGTGACCGACGTTATACTGGACCGGCACCTTCTGGATGAGCTTCCAGCCGTCATCGCGGTAGGGCTTGCCCAGGCTCCAGCGCGCGACCGCGCTGTCGAGGAACAGGCTGGTGTAGGCGAAGCCCGCGTCATCGAACTGGGTGTGCAGCGGGCCGAGACCGACCTCGACCTGGGCCTCGACGCAGTCCTTGAACGGCAGGATCGGGATGCCGTAGGGATCCTTCTCGCTCGCCCCCCGGGCGATCGCGCTCTGGATCTTGTCGAAGCTGTAGATCGTGACGTGCGGATCCAGCTTCCCGGCGACCACGATGTAGTCGCCGCGGGGCGTGACGTCGACGCCGTGCGGGCTCTTCGGCTCGGGGATGAGGTAGAGGATGCCCTCGCTCACCGCCGTGGGGATGCGAATGACCGGGAAGCCCTTGATCCGATCGACCTTGCCCGCCTTGAAAACGTCGACCGCCTTCTTCCAGTTCACCACATGGAGGTAATCCATGTCGCGCTGGGAGGCTCCCATCTCCAGGGGTGGCTTGCCCTGCATATCGCCGCCGGTCGCCATCTCGGAGTTGAAGGAGTTCCAGAACGCCCAGCCGTCCGAGACGAGCTTGCCGGCATCGGCCAGATCCTGGCCGTACGGCGGCACCTCGATCCCGAAGGACTCCTCCGGAATGATCCGTCCTTTCTGACGATCAAAGCGCCAGAGGGTAAGCAGGCCGCGGTACTTCTCCCGATATTCGCTGATCGGGGCGTACTCCCAGCCCAGCGGTGTGCCGTACTGGCTGCCCTCCAGAACATAGTCCGTGTTGGGGGTCACAAACGTCCCGCCGTGGTTGCTGAGGATGAGCGGATTTTTGACGATCTGCTTCGTCGAGAAGTCGCGCAGGTCGATGACCGCGAGGCGGCTGTTGGCCTTGTCGTTAATGAAGAGCCACTGGCCATCGTATTCGCCGTTCGTCTCGCTGAGGGCCGGGTGGTGCGTGTCGCCCCAGGTGATCGTACGCTCGCCCACCTTCCCGCCATCGAGCACTGCCCGGGTGTCATCGCTGAAGCCGTACCCCTGCCACGGCTCCGGTGTGAAGACGCCGATGACCTTCAGGAGCCGCATGGACGGGATCCCGATCACCAGGACCTGACCGGACTGACCGCCCGACGCGAAGAGCAGAAAGTCATCCAGCCGCCCGGAGGGCATATAGGTGCTGAGCGCCGCGGTCACGTCCTCGGGGGTGAGCTTGCGCTGGGCGATGATCTCCTGCGCCGACGCCGGCACCGTGCCCGGCGCCGAGCCGGCCGTGCTTGTCCCCACCCCCTGCGGATTCTCGGCGCGCCGGCCGCACGCTGAAAGAATGGTCGCACCAGCCGGGAGCGCCAGTAACGCCCCGAGACCGGCCAGTGTGGAACGACGGGTGACTCGCCGCTGCTGCGGGCTCTCGATCGCGCTCTGCCTGCTGTCCTGTGGCTCCGCCATTGATCTTTCCTCCTGACCGTTCGCGTTTCCGCCGGGGTCATCCGCTGTGCCATCCCGGATGGCCCTGTCCGTGCGACAGCCTACGTGACCGTGATCTTGCCGATCATCCCCATCGACTCGTGGGGAATGCAGAAGTAGGTGTAATCCCCAGGGACGGTAAGGGTAAGCGTGAAGGACTTGCCGGGATCAATGTTCCCGGAATCCCACGGCTGGGCGCCCGGGGGAAGGACGGCGTGGCTCTTGTCCTGCGCCTTGCTGGGATCATCGGTGACCGTGTGGGTAGAGGCGCTGGTGTTCCGCCACTCGATCGTCTGCCCCTTCTTGATCGTGACGGTCTCCGGAACGTAGCGGTACTGGTCGTTCATGGTCACAACAACTGCCGCACCGCCGTTCTGGGCGACATCCTTCGTCGTCCCGGGCGTCTCACCGGCCGCCAGCGGCGCGGTCGTGGCCGCGGGCGTCGCGGCGCTTCCGCCGGTGCAGCCGACGACCGCCGTTCCCACCGCGGCCATGACCGCGCCGACGAGCACGGTACGGCGCGACAGTCGCGTCTGCATCGGGCTCTGTCCATCAGCAGCGTTCTTCGGCATACCGCAGTTCTCCTCGTGGCAGTAAACTCATCCCGGCATCCGGCCGGATCGAGAAGCAGTATGGGCAGTCGCTCCGAAATAAGGGCTGAACAAGCTGCCCGCCCCCCTGAAATTTTCCTGAACCGGCCTCGGCTCTTTGCTCTAGAGCAAAAAGACGAGCCCCCGGCGGGGGCAGCCAGGGAATGGGGATAGAACAAGGCCACCCGGTGGGTCCGGGTGGCCTTGCGCACGGGGATTAGGGGACCAATAAGGTAGGAAGGTTTTCCCGAAACCAGCGCGCCCGCCTACGAGGCCGCTGCCGCGGCGCGCGGCTTCCACTCCTCCACGCGGGCCCGTGCCGCGTCGGGATCCTGATACCAGAGCGCGTTGATCTCCTTGAACACGGTCTTGTCCTCCGGGACGGCATCCTCGGGATAGATCGCGTTCACCGGGCACGCCGGCTCGCAGGCGCCGCAGTCAATGCACTCCTCGGGGTTGATGTAGAGCATCCGATCTTCACCGTCGGTGAAGTGAATGCAGTCGACCGGGCAAACGTCGACGCACGACTGGTCCATGACGTCAATGCAAGCATCAGTGATGACATAAGCCATATAGAACCTCCCTCGCCAACCTCGCGGCGAACTCCTCTCCCCCCAGTCCGGGCAATGCAACCATCCCGCCTGCCTCCGGTCCCTGCGGCCAGACCGCCGGCAGCCCAGCGGTACCGGCTGAGCGAGCGCGGGACGATCGATCGGGGGAGCATCCTGACGACATACCGAACGTCCAACCTGATCCTTCCCAGGATCCCGACAAGGGGCGCGGGTCACGGCCGGCGCCCGCCACGATGCGGCCCGGCGCGGGGGTGCACCCTGGCTGGATCGGGACGACGACCAAACGGTCACTAGACCGGAGTGCCGTCCGCCGCCCCGGCGGCGGGGCCCTCACCGCGCTTTTAACATTACCCGCCGCGGACGGCCGCGTCTTTGCGCCCCAACAAAGACCCCGCCCGGCAGAACGGCCGTGCGCCACGGCGCAGATCGATTTTCAGGCGGACCGACGCGGCGCCGCCCGCGGCCCGATCATACTGACCCGCTCGTACACGGCAACGTGGCCGTCGAGCGAGGCCGGCAGAATGCCCGGCTCCTCCAGGATGATCTCGACCGCCGAAGGCCGATCGACCCGGACATAGCGGCCTGGCGGAGCGATCTGACCGGCGGTATACACCTGGGGCTCATCTGACGCTCTGACCATGGACCTCTCCTCCCTCGGGGCTCAACCGGTAGATTAGGGGCCGTCGCCTGAACGCTTCCTGAAAAGCGGTCCGCGCGGGCTGAACCTTCCCTGAATGCGCTGCCTCCAGGACCTGCGAGCCATCATCCCGACTCGTCCCGAACGGTCAGCGCACCCCCGTCCGGCTTGCCCGGGGCAGGGTGATCTCGACCCGCGTGCCGCGGCCTGGCTGGCTCGCGATGGCAATGGTCCCACGCTGGGCCTCGACCAGCGACCTAGCGATCGAGAGCCCCAGCCCACTCCCTCCGCGCCGCCGCGCCCTGTCAACAACGTAAAAGCGGTCGAAGACCCGCGGCAGGTGCTCCGGTGGGATCCCCTCACCGGTATCGGCGACCGTCAGGCCAACCAGTCCATCGTGTGGACGCGCTGCCAGGCGAATCTCGCCGCCAGCTGGCGTGTGGCGCAGGGCGTTATCCAGGAGGATCAGCAGGACCTGGCGCAGCCGCTCGACATCGGCGAGGACCACCGCGTCGGACGGTTCGACGATTAGTCGGATCGCGCGCTCGTCGGCGAGTCGCCCGACCTGACGGGCAAGATCGGTAAAGAGCGGGGCGAGCGGCGTGGGCGCTGGCGCGAGTGGGAGCCGACCGGCGTCCAGCCGCGAGAGAAGGAGGAGGTCCTCGACCAGCCGGGCCAGGTGGTCGCAGTCACGGATGACATCGGTCCAGAGACCGCGCTGCTCCGCCTCGTGGTCGGGTAGCTCGCGCAGGGCGACCTCGGCGGTCGCGCGCAGCAGGGTCAGCGGCGCACGCAGCTCGTGGCCGGCACTGGCGATGAAAGCGATCTGACGCTCCCATGCCTCCCGGGCCGGGCGGATGGAGCGGCCGGCCAGGAGCCAGCTGGCCCCCGTGAGGACGACCGTGCTGACAGCCCCGAGCACGAGCAATCCAACGACCATATCGCGGAGGATGCGATCCTGGTCGACGATCAATCGTCCAAGCTGGAGGAAGGCCGGCCCACCGGGCTGATCGACCCGGTACGTCAGCAGGCGGATTGGCAGGCCGGTCGGCAGGCGAATCGTGCGGATATCACTGCCGTTCCGCCGGGCGGCGCTGACGGCAGCCTGATCGGGGACTACCGGTGGGGGTGTCCCCCCCGGGATGGTGATCACCTGGCCCCGCGCATCCAGGGCGAGCACGTAGATCGCCGCGAGTTCGCGATCGAGCAAGGTGCCTCCACCGTGCCGCTCGTCGTGCTCCTCATCACGCGTCGTTCGAGCGATTGGCGGATCGCTCGACCAGAGAAGATCCGCCGCGGCGATGTCAGCAGGTACGGGGAGGTTCCCCAGTCGAAGCTGACGCGCCAGCTCGTGGCGGAGCGCGAGATCGGTTGTTGCGTCGAAATAGAAGCGGAGCATGCCGTAGGCGCTCCCGCCGACCGCGGCGACCAGCACCAGGCCGACGAGCAGATAGAGAAGGGTCAGGCGCAGTCGAAGCGCGCTAAGCAGAGCGGGTTGCAAAGCGATACCCGACGCCCCGGAGGGTCTGGATCGGATCCGGCTCGCCTGGCGCGTTGAGCTTGGCGCGCAGATAGGAGATGTACACGTCGACCACATTCGGCTGGACATCCTGATCATCCGCCCAGACGTAGTCGAGAATCTGCTGCCGGCTCAGGGCCTGATTCGGGTGGCGCATGAGGAACTCCAGCAGGTTCCACTCGGTCGCCGTCAGCTCGAGGGGGCGACTGCCGCGGCGCGCCCGGTGGGCGCGCAGATCGAGGACGATATCACCCGACCGCAGCTCGAACCCGTTGCCCGGGGCGAGATCAAAGCGGCGGCTCAGCGCGCGCAGGCGAGCGAGCAGCTCCTCGAAGGCGAAGGGCTTGCCCAGGTAGTCATCGGCCCCGGCGTCCAGACCAGCTACCCGATCCTCCACCTGACCCCGCGCGGTGAGCATGAGCAGGGCCGTCGGCAGGCGCGCCGCCCGGACAGCCCGGCAGATCGCCGGGCCGTCCCGGCTGGGCAGCATCCAATCCACGATCGCGACGTCATACGTCCCGCGGAGCACCAGATCGAGCCCCGTCTCGCCGTCGTACGCGACGTCGACCACCATGTGCTCGCGGGTCAGCACCCGGACCATGAGGGCGACCAGGCGCTCGTCGTCTTCGATGATCAATACGCGCATGGTGCGTCTCTTCTGCAATGAAGTGTACACGATAAAGATTGGGAAATCTTTAGACACGGCGCGGGGGCGTTCCCAGGGAACTCTCAGCCGCGGCCCGTACACTGGACGTGTAGACAGCCTCGACAGGGAGGAAAACACAACGGTGATCCACCGCACTATCCTTCTCGTCACTGCCGGCCTGGCCAGCTTCATCCTGATCATCGCGGCCGTGGCAGCAAGCCGGGTCCATTCCACCGGCAGTCCCCCGGCGCCAACCACCTCGGCTACCGCGGCGGCATCCCCGCCGGCCCCGGCCTCCGATCCGGCCGGGTCGCCGGCCCTGCCGGTCAGCCCGACTGCGGCCTCGGCCATCGCCCGGGCCAGCGCCCCCGGTGCCCGCGTCCTGCGCACGCCCGAGCTCGTCAACGCCCAGGGGCGGATGGCTTACGAGGTCCTGCTCGATCAGGGAACAGTCTACGTAGACGCGACGAGCGGGGAGATCCTGGCGAGCACGGCCGCGGCGCCCGCGCTCGCCCCGGCCGGCGGAAACCAAACCGACGGCGCGCGCCGCTTCTTCGAGCCCGAGAACGAGCGCGAGGGTCACGATGACTGAGCGGCGACAGGACCAGACGGTCAGCGACATCAAGCTCCTGCTGACGGCGCTCGCCATCGCCGGCACGCTCGCCGGCTGGGCCGCGCTCAGCCAGCAGGACCTGGCCGCCTCGGCGGATCAGTCAGCGGGTGCTGACGCGGGCGCCCTTTCTGCGCCAGGGGCGCCCGCGCCACGCCAGCCCGTGGTGCGCTCGGTGACCCTCCCATCAGCGAGCGTGCCGCCCCCGATCGCAATCACCCGCTCGTCGCGCTGAGGGGAGGAGAAGAGTGGTGCTCGCGACCGATCGGACGGCTCGGCCAAGGCGCCTTACGCGCCTCGCCTTCCGGGCCATGGGCAGTGAGGTCCTGGCGGTGATCGACCGCGAAGGACGGCGGGCCGAGCGTCTCCTGGGCCAGGTGCCCCGCTGGTTTGCTGGGTGGGAGGAGCGGCTCAGCCGCTTCCGTCCGGAGAGCGAGCTGAGCCGGCTCAACCGATGCCCGGGCCAGGCGGTCCCGGTGAGCCGCACCCTCTGGCGCGTTCTCCGCGCCGCTCTGCGCGCGGCCGTTGAGAGCGATGGGCTGGTCCTCCCCACGGTGCTCCCGGCGCTGGAGGCGGCGGGCTATGATCGCGATTTCGCCGAGGTTCGCGGCGACCGGCCGGACCCCCCGCACCGCGACACCCCCAGCACCCTGATGGTCGCGCCGCTCGCCGCGGTCGCGCTCGATCCCGAGCACCGAACCGTCCGCCTGACACCGGGCGCCCGGCTGGACTTCGGCGGGGTCGCGAAGGGCTGGGCGGCCGACCTGGCTGCCCAGCGCCTTGGCCGACACGGCCCGGCCCTGGTCGATGCGGGCGGGGATATCGCCGTGGTCGGGGTACCGCGCGGCCTGCCCGGCTGGCCGATCGGCATCGCCGACCCGCTCACGCCGGGCCGTCAGATCGCTCTCCTCTGCCTGACCCGCGGCGGCGTCGCGACCTCCGGTCGCGACGTTCGGCGGTGGTGGAGCGGGGGGGAGCTGCGCCACCACATCATCGATCCACGGACCGGCCGTCCCGCGGCAACTGACCTGCTGACCGCCACGGTGATCGCGCCCAGCACGCGGGAGGCCGAGGTCGCCGCGAAGACGGTGCTGATCCTCGGACGACGCGACGGCCTTGCCTGGCTGGAGCGCCGCGGCGATCTGGCCGGTCTGGTCGTGACTGACGAAGGCCAGATCGAAAGAAGCTCGCGATTCGATCGCTATCTCTGGAGGTAATGCGCATGGCCTCTCTCGAGCGTCCTGCATCGACAGCCCCACCGGCCGATGCGGGGGAGAACACCCTGCCGGCGCTCCTGCTGGCGGTCGCCACTGGCGCGCTGGCGGCGCTGGTCGTCCTGCCGGCCTGGCTGCCGGCCCTGACCCTCTCCCTCTCCGGCCCTGCACCGCGGGCCTACTGGTACCTGGCCCGGGCGGCCGGCTTCGTCAGCCTCGTTCTGCTCTGGCTCTCCATGGTCCTGGGCCTGGCGATCACCAACCGCCTGGCCCGGATCTGGCCCGGCGGGCCAACCGCCTTTGCGCTCCACCAGCACACCGCCGTGCTTGGTCTCGCGTTCGCGTTGATGCACCCGCTGGTCCTGCTCGGTGAGCATCTGTCCATCGTCCAGATCCTCGTACCGTTTGCCAGCGGGTTTGAGAGGGCCGGCTGGATCGGTCTCGGCCAGATCGCTCTGCTCCTCCTCGGACCGGTCACCCTCAGCTACGCCGCCCGGCGCTGGCTGGGCCACCAGCGGTGGCGCGCCCTGCACTCCTTGAGCTTCCTCGTCTTCCTGCTCGCGGTGGCTCACGGCATCGCCAGCGGCACGGATACCGGCACCGTCTGGGCGAGCCTGATCTACTGGTTCAGCGGCGCCAGCGTGCTCTACCTGGTCATCTACCGGCTGGTCTCCACTCGGACGACGCCGTCTCCGGCGCCCTCGATCGTTCCCCCGCCGCGGTCCTCAGCCGCCGTCCCGACGCACGCGGGACACCCGCGCCGGGGGTGACTGCACGCGGCCGCCGGCGGCCTTCCGGGATGCATCGGCGACTTCTCAGCGTTTTCTTATCCAACCGCGCTACGATGGAAACCGGCACGTGCCGGACTTCCACACGACACCAGGGAGAGATGAGGTGGTCCAGACCCATCAGAACCAGCCCGTCGACAATCCGCCGGCGCCCGCGTCGCCGGCCCGGCGGGCCGTCTCGGTACTTCTGCTGATCGCTGGTGCGCTCCTCGGCTTCGCCGGCGCCGCGGTCGTTGGCCTTCTGGTCATCGGGCCGCTGATGCTCGGCCATCGGCAGGACCTGCCGTTCGAGCGTCTCTACGGCAACTACGCCGTCGGCCTGCTGAGCCGCCTGAATGCACCGAACGCGCCGAACCCGGTCGCGGACAACCCGCGCGCACTGCGCGCCGGCCGCGACGCCTACACGGGTTCCTGCGCGGTCTGTCACGGCGCGGACGGCCGCGGCAAGGGCTTCTTCGGTACGGCGACCTATCCACCCGCGACCGATCTGACCTCCCACGATGCCCGCGAGAAGAGCGACGGCCAGCTCTTCTGGATCATCAAGAACGGCCTCAGCTTTACCGGCATGCCCGCCTTTGGCGACCAGTACGATGACCAGACGATCTGGGCCATGGTGAGCTACATCCGCGCCCTCCAGAACCGGCAGGCTCCAGCGCCGGCGGCCGTGCCCACGCCGACCATGGACCAGCTCGACCGTGCCAATCCTGACGGGACAGCGGTCGAGCGGGGCGCGGCGGTCTACTTCGCCCAGGGATGCCACACCTGCCACGGGCCGACCGGCAACGCCCCCGGCGAGCTGGCGCTCCGACGAGGCGGAGGGGAGACGGCGGAGGCGATCCGTGAGGGACGCCGGGGCATGCCCGCCTACAGCGCAGGGCAGATCAGCGACGCCGACCTGGCAGACCTCATCGCCTACATCGACAGCGTCGCCCCGGCGCGCAGTGGAGAAGAGGGATTCTTCAAAGGAGGCGGAGGAGAGCAGGAGTAAGAAGGCCGCGCGTCGGACAGACGCGGCGAGAATCCGCCGCTACGGCGCTCGCAATCCAACGGTACTTTCACCTGGCCGACTGCCGCCCGGTGTCCGGCAGATCGTCTACTCTGATTGCGCGCCAGGCGCGATCAGGGTTCGGTACCCGGGCGGACAACCTCGGCCGGTGGCGATACCACCCTGCCCCGGACGAAGAAACTGTACACCGCCCCACCGAGGACCGACGCGGCGGCAAGGGCGAAGAGGGAGGGAAAGCCAAGAGCGGCGGCCAGGGGTGCACCGACCCAGTTGCCGGTAATCTGGGCGATACCCTGCGCCGAGGTAAAGAGCCCCGAAGCGCGCCCCCGCGCCTCGGGGGGCGCCAGGTCAATCGCCATGGTCAGTGCTGTCGCGGTGAAGGCAGCGAAGGCGATGCCGCGGAGCGCCTGAGCCGCCACAAGCCCGGGAATGGTCGGGGCCAGGGCGTAGAGCGCGTAAACCAGCGCGAAGCCCGCCAGCCCGACGATGAACGTCGGGCGGTGCCCCAGCCGATCCACGATCACCCCGGCCGCGACCATGCTCGGCACCTCGATGAAGGCCGCGATCCCCCACAGCCAGGCGAACGTAGCCCGCCCCAGACCCAGCGTGTCGGCGACCCAGATCGGCCACACCGAGAAGACGGCGGCGAAGGGCACCCCGAAGGCCAGCGCCAGAAGAAGCAATGGACGCAAGGGGCCGCGTAAGAGCAGAAGGAAGCCCACCGGCGCCGCGCGAGCCTGGACCCGGACGGGCTCGCCGATCAGGAGGGAAACGAGAAAGGCAAGGAGATAGACCCCGGCGGCCAGCTGGAAGCTTCCCCGCAGGCCAATGGCCTGGGCGATCTGCCCCGAAGCGACGATCGCGATGCTGAAGGCGAGCGAGCCGGACATGCGGTAACCGCTGATGAATCGCCCCCGCTGGGGATGGCCTGCCAGGAGATCGCCCATTAGCGCGAGGCTCACCACCTGGTACGCGCCACTGGCGAGACCGAGCAGCGCGTGAAGCGGCACGAGCCATCCCCACGACGGAACGCGAGTAATGGCTAGATTGAGCAGGGCCAGGCTCGCCATGGCAAGGCTCACCGTGAGAGGGCGACGACCAATACGATCCGTCACCCGCCCGATCACCAGGCCGGCGATGACCGCGACCGCCGACTGGACGCCGACGACGAAGGCAATCTGCCCCAGCGATGCGCCCAGAGACGTCGCGTAGAGCGCGAAGAAAGGCGACGTGGCGCCGTTGGCCACGAAGCCGAGAAAGATAATGACCGCCAGGACCCAGTATCCCCGCTGCGGGGTCATGGATGCACCTCGCCGCGCCCGAACCGGCGTGGACCGCACAGAATCGCCCAATCAGCTGGCGAGCAACCGCGCCATCCACCCGCGACCAGCGCTCTCACCGCACCATCCATCCGCGCGCCCGGACGATGCCGTGACGGGCGGCCCGACCCGGGTACGAGCGTCTAACCGGGGCACCGCTCATGGGGCTGCGGCTCATTCTGGCAAATTCGACCCCTGCTCGCAAGACTCGCGAAAGCGGCCGCGAACCGGACGGTGCGCAAGGGGGCCCACGCGAGCGGCGTGAAATCTGCACGGAAGCGATCCACCGCATTCAGGCGGCGTTCAGGATGGATCGTGCTGTTTTCCGGCGCCGTTTGGGGAGACAAGCGAATAATACGCCAGGACATATGCCCTGGAAGCTCGTGGGACTGGAAGCTCATCGAAGAAGGCACCCATGCGGCAGGCATACGGCGGCCCGCCGCACGACAGACGTGCATGGGCCGGACCGGTCAGCCTCACCCGTTTGACTGGCGACGGGAGGCGACCGCCGTTTCAGCCGCCGGCGCGGGAACCCTGCAGCGGGCGGGCGCTGGTGGAACGTTCAGGAAGCGACTGGAAGACGATATAAACGCGCGAGGAGGAACACGATCATGCAGGTACGGGATATTGCTATTGTCGTTGGCGTGGCAATTCTTGCTGTTCTGCTCACCGGCCTGCTAGGCGGTGGCATGATGATGGGATGGGGGATGATGGGCTGGCGCGGCGTCGGATTCTATCCGCTCGGCTGGATCCTTATGCTCGTGTTCTGGGGCCTGGTTATCGGCGGCCTGGCCCTGCTCGGGATCTGGCTTTTCCGAACGCTGGCTCCACCGACGGCGGCGATGGCTCCACCGTCCCGGCCGCTCGAGATTCTCCAGGAGCGCTACGCCCGTGGGGAGATCACACGCGAGCAGTACGAGGAGATGCGGCGCCTGATCGAGGAGAAGTGAGCGACATCAGGTTCCGGATCCGCGGAGGGCACAGTGGGCTCCGTCGCACGGAGCTTCCCTCCACGTACGGATCGATGCCGGACAGTGATCCCCGGCCCGACCGATACGGGGAGACCCGTCGGTAGAGAGGCTATTCGAGCCATCAATCGGTTTCGAAAGGCGGCGGAGGAGCGCTGTCGCGGCGTGGACGGCGCAGAAGCTGGCCGGGGACGGGGCATACTGTAAGAAGAATGGGGATGAGACGGCGAACGTCCAGGACGGACATACTCGCATCCCTTCACCGCTCTGGCGAGAAAGGCTGCGGGCGCCGCGCCAGCCCGATGCGGAGGCTGATCCAGGAGGCTGGCACGGACACGTCCCACGCCGGGGCCGTCGCCCGCTCACCCACCACGCTCGGCTGGCCACGGTCTCACGCGTGATGATCGCCGGCCGGCGGGCGGCCGCCCGGGCCCGGCCGCGGGCCGTACGGGAGGGGAATGTACTCCACCGAGGGACGGCGCTGGCTCGTCTGCGGATAGAGGCGCATTAGATGAAACACCTCCGGCGGCAGATCGGTCGAGACAGGCAGACCGAGCTCGCGCGCCTCCCTCACCGAGATCGGATAATCGTGGGTCCAGGTCCCGCTCGCCATCACCCGCGCGATGGCGGCGGCCCGCTCCTCCGGCAGGTGGCGGCAGAGAAGCTCACAGACGAAGTGCTCGACCTGCTGAATCGCCTTCTCGGCCATATCAGCCAGGATCAACGTCTGGTCGTCGAGGTCCTTCGGCTCCTTGCGGGACACCGCCTTCAGGATCGACGCCGCGGGATACTGCCCCAGCTGGGGATCCACCGGCCCCAGGACGGCGTTTTCGGCCATGACGATCTCGTCGGCCGCCAGGGCGATCAGCGTGCCGCCGCTCATCGCGTAGTGCGGGACGAATACCGTAACCCGGGCTGGGTGGCGGGCCAGGGCGTGGGCGATCTGCTCGGCGGCCAGGACCAGACCGCCGGGCGTATGCAGGATGAGGTCGATCGGCACCGATGGATCGGTCAGCTGGATCGCCCGCAGGACCTCCTCCGAGTCGTGAATATCGATGTAGCGGGCGATCGGGAAGCCAAGCAGGCTCATGGTCTCCTGGCGGTGGATCAGGCCGATGACCCGGCTCTTCCGCCGGGCCTCGAGGCGGCGAAACGCGCTCAGGCGCTGCCACTCGAGCCACCGCTGGCGGATGACCGGCTGGATCGTGCTCAGGATAAGAAAGATCCAGAGGAGATCGAGGACGGACATTCTATTCCTCCCTGCCCCAGCACCGCGCCGGCCGGGACAGAGACCCAGGCGGCCGCGCCCGACCTGCTCCCTGTCCCTCCCCCGCGATTGACCGATCCGGGGCGCTCCCTACCATATTACCGAACGCGTCACGCGCCGCGCTCAGCCGCGGCTCGCGCTCTCCCATGGTATCCGAACCCCGGCCGTTGCTTGCCACCGGCCGGCGAGCCCGCCGCCTGCGGCAGCCGCTCCCTGCACGCCCCGGTCGGGCTCCCCAAGCCCATGGATCTGGAGGAACCACTATGATCCCGCCGCTTCAACCACCGGGCAAGATCCCGGCGGACCTGTTCGATCGGTTCATCTTTCGCTCTCTGGGAGCCCCATCGAATCAGACAGTAGTCCCGCCCCGGCACGGGGTCGACGTCGGGATCGTCCGTCTCGACGCCCACAGAGTGATGGCGGTGACGACCGATCCGGTGTTCGTGGTACCGGAGTACGGCTGGGAACGGGCCGGCTGGTTCGCCGTTCACATCCTCGCCTCGGACGCCGCGACCTCCGGCCTGCGCCCGACCTACGCGACCTTCGATCTGAACCTGCCCCGCTCGCTCTCCGATGAAGACCTCGAACGACTCTGGACGACCATGCACCGGACCTGCGCCGAACTGGGCATCACGATCATCGCCGGCCACACCGGCCGCTATGACGGCTGTGCCTATCCGATGGTCGGGGGAGCGACAGTGATGGCGATCGGCCCCTCTGATGGCTGGGTCACGCCGACGATGGCCCGGGTGGGAGACCTGGTCATCCTGACCAAGGGCCCGGCGATCGAGGCGACCGGTTTATTTGCGGCAAGCTTCCCGGCGCGTCTGGAGCGACGCCTCGGGGCGGAGCGGACGCGGGCCGCGGCGGCGATGTTCTATCAGATGAGCGTGGTCCGGGACGCGCTGACCGCGGCAGCGGTCGGGGTGCGGGACGACGGGGTGACCGCGATGCACGATGCGACCGAAGGCGGCGTCTGGGGCGGGCTGGTCGAGGTGGCCCGCGCCTCCGGGGTCGGGCTCCGGATTGACCGCGATGCGATTCCCATGCCGGAGGTGGTGGAACTGGTCTGCGCCGAGTTTGGAATCGATCCGTTCACGTCGATCAGCGAGGGGACGCTCATCGTGACCGCACGGCCGCACCGGGCCGATGCCGTCGTCGCCGCGCTGCGCGCCGCGGCTATCCCTTGCGCCATCATCGGCGAGGTCGTCCCGGCCGAGCAAGGTCTGCGCTACACGACCGGCGGGCAGGAGTTCCCTCTCGAGCCCCCGCGGCTCGATCCCTTCTGGACCGCCTTCGCCCGCGCCCTGGCGGAGGAATCAGCCGGTCCGGGCTAAGGCCGCCCAGGTCCTGGAACTCTCCGCCGATCACCATCCGCAGCTCGGCTATGGATGCTCTTGCCCCTCAGGCTTGCGGGGCGAAATGCCGGGAGCCAGGTCGTCTATCCGGCCACCCGCTGATTGCGGCGCCCAGGCGGGGTACCGTCGGCGGAATTCCTCCTGGCCGCGACCGACCAGAAGCCAGCGCGCGACGTGGGCAACCCGATACCCCAGGGCCCGAGCGGCCGCGAGATCATCCTCGGTCGGGGGGAGCTCGTCGGTAACCCCGGTCACCGCACTTGCCCCGTACGGCATCTGATTCCGCCGCAGCGGGGGGTAGAGGTAGCCCGACGGCACGATCACACAGCCCAGGTGCATCAGGCTTGCAAGCATGCTCAGGATGGTCACCTCGTTACCGCCGTGCACGGTCGAGGTCGTACAGAAGGCCGCGCCAGCCTTCTCGCCCATTTCCTGACCCTGCCAGAACCGGCCGAGGACGGTCTCCAGCCAGCGCTTCAGCGGCGAGGCAATCGTGCCGAAGTAGCCGGGCGAGCCCAGGACCAGGGCATCGGCCCGCTCGAGCTCCTCCGGCCGCGGCTCGGGGAAGCGTCTGGCGAGATCCTGGAAGGTACGCCATCGGCGGTCGTCCTGGCGAATGATCTCCGCCGGATCCAGCTCCGGAGCGCGGCGGAGCCAGACCTCATCGCCCGGCGAGACCCGCGCCCCCTCGGCGACCGCCTCGGCAAGCCGCGCCGTACTCCCGTACCGGCTGTAGAAGCAGATTAGGACGGTGACCGCGCGCCACTGTTCCATCGCTCTCGCCCCCGATCGCCGAAGGCGGTGCAAAACCGCGGCCACCGCCTCCGCGGAACGCCTCATCCCCCGATCGGCCGGGCTGGCCGCGCGATGAGGGAGACGGGGAGCAGTCCGGCGTCTAATCGTCCGCCGCGAGCTGCTCCCGGACCGCCTGGATCACCTTCTCCGGATCCGGGAAGCCGCCGTCGCGATACATCGAGTGGACCAGCACGTCACCAACGGTGACATCGAATGCGCCATCGTACCAGGGAATGAGCTCGATCGAGGCCAGGTCATGCTGGAACGTCCGCATGAGCGCTCCGGCCAACTCCAGCGTCTGGGGCTCGTAGCCGCACTCAGCGCAGTAGGTGATTTTGACCTTCACCGGTCGACGGGCCATGGGGCCTCCTCTTACCGTTTCCGCGCGAGCGGCTGGGCCGCCTACCGCGGCGCAGCCACCCGCTCGACGATCGCCCGGAGCTCGCGGACGACCTCGGCGTTTGCGAAGGGGGTGGTCTCCTCGCGCATCGCCGCCAGCTCCGCCTGGAGGCGCTGACGCACGTCCTCGGGGAGCTGGTCAACAGGCGCATCGGGCGAACCGAACTCCGGATGCCGGGCGTAGATCTCCAGCCGCTTTCGGGCGCGTAGCTCGGTCACGCTGGCGGGCCGCTCAATGAAGCGGCCGATCTCGTTGAAGTCATCGTCAAAGAAGACGAAGACCGGGATCGATCGGAACTTCCCCTGGTTGAGATACTGATCCATCAGATCGAGGTTTTGATCGCGCAGGAAGATGCGCAGATTCAGCTTGCCGCTCGCCTCGGCAAGCCTCCCCAGGATCGGCAGGTTCGCGATCACATCGCCGCACCAGTCCTCCGCCAGGACCAGGACATTGAGCGGACGGGGAAGCTGTTGGAAGACCGCGAGATCAGCTGGGTCGGGGGTGAAGCGGCGCTCGTTCTCCTCGAACCGCTCCCGGTTCCGCGTCATCTGGGCCTTGAAGGCCGCATAGGTCATGCCCTGCTCAAAGCGTTCGCGGGTTACTGCCATTGATCCATACCCTTTATTAAAGATATGCTTTCAGCCACGCACGCGGGACGGGCGCGGCGATTGGTATCTCCCAGTGGGATGCATCAGCCGACCTGGCTGGGCTCAACCCTCCCCACGCTCGGCGAGTCCCAGCGCGTCGATGTCGCGCAGGATCTCGTCCGCGTGCTGATCGGGGCTCACGTTCTGGTAGACCTTGCGGATCGTGCCGGTCTTGTCGATCAGGAACGTCCAGCGCCGAACGCCGAAGGCCTTCGTGCCGTCCGGCCGGGTCCGCTCCCCCCAGACACCATACGCATCGATAATCGCGCGCTCCGGATCGGCGATCAGGGGGAACGGAAGCGCGTACTTCCTGGCGAACCGCTGCTGAGCGTCCACATCATCCGCCGAGACGCCGATGACCGCGACGTTGCGCTTCTCGAACTCGGCGCGCGCATCGCGAAAGCCGCAGGCCTCGCGGGTGCAGCCCGGCGTATCCGCCTTAGGGTAGAAGTAGAGAACGACGCTCTGCCTGCCGATGAAGTCCTCCAGCGCGACCGGACCGGTCGAGGCCGTCGCGCGAAAGGAGGGGGCACGCTCGCCGACCCCGGGGACACGGTTCTCGCTCATACCAGCCTCCTCGCTCCTGGATTCGAACGCCGCGCGGAAAGCGGGCAGACTGGCACGAATGCCCCAGCGGCCCCTTCCCGCCGTCACGACGATACCCTGTCCTCCGGTACTCTAATCGGTCGACGGTCGGGCCGCAAGCATTTCTCCTGCCGGGGATTGACAGTCGCTAGAGCGCGTGGCACGGTTAAAATAAAGCACGGCATCATTAACCGTTCGGCCCGCGGGGGAGCGAGCAGCTGAGAGGCGGGGTCAAGCCCACCAACTCTTTGAACCTGATCTCGGTAAGCCGCCCGCGTCGCCCTTCCAGACGGCGGGCGGAAGACGAGCGGAGGGAAGCGGGCAACGGGTCCAGCCATCACCGTACCAGCCCGGGCGGCCGCTATAGCGTCCGGGCGGCCGGATGGTAGGGGCCACCTCTCCCCCGCGGAATGGCCGCGCAGGGGGAGAATGATGGCGGACATCGTTGCATGGGCCCGAGCTTACGGAGTGAAACCAATCCCGGCCGCTCACCGAGCGCTGGGAACGTGGGATAGCTTCGTCCTCTGGGCTGATCTCGGTATCAGTTTCCTGGTCATGGTGGCTGGCATGTTCCTCGTGCCGGGTCTCGGTCTCGGCACTGCTCTGCTGGCCATCCTAGTCGGCGCCCTGATCGGCAACATCCTTCTCGGCCTGGCAGCCGTCATCGGAAGCGATACCGGTCTGCCGACGATGGTACTCCTGCGGGGCGCACTTGGGCTGCGTGGCTCGTACCTTCCCACCGTGCTCAACACCCTCCAGCTCCTCGGATGGGCCACATTCGAGGTGATCGTCATGGCCCAGGCCGCGAATACTCTGGGCACACGACTCCTGGGCCTGCCGTCTTCCTATCACGGTTGGGTGCTTATCTTTGGTGCGCTGACGCTCGTCCTGGCGCTCGGCGGGCCAGTCGTGCTCGTGAAGCAGGTGCTCGAGAAGTTCGTCTTCTGGGCAGTGCTCGCCACGACGCTCTGGATCACCATCGCCCTCCTCACGACGTACAACCTCGGCACCCTGCTCGCCCGGCCTGGCACTGGCGCCCTCACCTTCTGGCTCGGCGTGGACCTGGTGGTCGCTATGCCTATTTCGTGGTTCCCGCTGGTCGCGGATTACAGCCGCTTCGCACGGACGCGGCGGAGCGCCTTCTGGGGAACAGCGGCAGGCTACTTCGTGCCTAACGCGTGGTTCTACGCAGTCGGCGCCCTGCTGGCCCTGGCCGGCGGGGTGGTGGTGGATCCGAATGCACCGGTCGCCTCCCTTCTGGCGGCCATTGCCAGCCTGACGGCCGGCTGGGTAGCGCTGGTGGCCCTGCTGGCCGACGAGACCGATGAAGGCTTCGCGAACGTCTATTCAACCGCGGTCTCGCTTCAGAACCTCTTTCCCCAGGCGAGCCAGCGTGCGCTGATCATCGCTGTCACGGGGATCGTTGTAGTCGCGGCGTGGTTTCTGCCGGTGACCCAGTACGAGAGCTTCCTGCTCCTGATCGGCTCGGTCTTCGTCCCCCTGCTGGGGCTGATGACTGCCGACTATTTCATCTTGCGCGGCCAGCGCTACGATCCGGAGGAGCTCTTCCGTCCCGGCGGCCTGTACTGGTACGCGGGCGGCTTCAACTGGCGTGCGCTCGCGGCGTGGGCCCTCGGCTTCATCACCTACCTGGCGATCGCGGGGCTGCCGCCGCTGGGCATCCCGGGGCTGCTCCCCTGGCTGGGCGCCTCTCTGCCCGCCTTCCTCGTCGCCTTCATCGTACATCTCGGGCTCGGTCGTCTGGCCGCTGACCGACCTCTGCCGCGCCGGGCAGAGGTGTGAGATGCAGGCAGCGGCGCAGGTGCGGCCGCTCCGCTCGGGGAGCTTGACTGCTTCCTCCGCCTTCCCGTAGCCTATCCACGACTCTGATTGGGACCGTGCGCCGCGTGGATGCGGCGGCGCCGGGCTACGCTAGCGGGTCAGGCGGCCCGGTCAGCGATGGGCCCGATCAGTGACGCAAACGAGCACGGGAGTGTCAGCATGGCCGAGGAATGTCGCGCGCGAGAATGCATCGCCCTCCTGCGGGGGCTTCGAGCCGTTCGCCAGTTCCGGCCGGAGCCAGTACCGGACGCGGTCGTTCGCGATATTCTCATGGTCGCTCGCTGGTCCGGCAGTGCCAACAACCGCCAGCCCTGGGAGATCGTGGTCGTCCGCGACCGCCAGACCCTTCAGGCCCTAGCCAGCGCTGAGGGGTACGCCGGCCACCTGGCCGGCGCCGCGCTGGGTATGGTGCTAGTGATGAATGGCGAGCGCCCGGAGATGGAGACGTTCGACGAGGGCCGCCTCAGCGAGCGGATCATGCTCGCCGCGGCGGCATACGGGGTCGGATCCTGCATCGGCTGGTTCTCCGGCGCTGGACGCGAGCAGGTAAAGGGAATCCTCGGCATCCCCGGCGAGCGCCTGGTCCGGACCGCGATTTCGCTGGGATATCCGGATGAGGAGGCGCAGCGGGCGCGCCCACGGCCCGCCCAGGCCCGCAAGCCGCTCGCCCAGATCGTCTCCTACGAGCGCTACGGGCAACGAACGGCAAGTTCTCCGTAGGCCCGGTCCCCGTCTCCGCTGACGATCCTGGCACGGCGCGTGCTCCATCGGGCGGCTTCCGAACCTGATGGAGATAACCCGAGGAGGTGTGCGATGATGCGCCGTGCACTGGTCATCCTCGCCGGCTGCGCAGTGGTGGTGCTCCTGATCGCCGGCCTGTCCGTTGGGCTCATTACCGGACCGGGCGGCCACCTCGCGCTGGCCCAGCCGGCGACTGCCACTCCGGCCGCGACCGCCGGCCCGGGTAGCCGGCATCCGCTTCCGCCCGAGCTCGCCTTCCTGCGCTCGATGACCCCCGACCAGCGCTTTGATCACATCCTGGGCGGTCAGATAACCTTCCGCAACCCCCAGGGGCAGGACGTCGTCCTCACCGCGATCCCCGGGAAGATCGCCTCGATCGGCACGAACGCGGTGACGATTACGCCGAACGGCTCGACCCAGGACCGAACGTTCAACGTCACGCCCAGCACCTGGATCATCACCGGGCCCCGGCAGGGCTCGCTGGCCGCGTTCAGCCAGGGCGACCGGGTCGTCGTGCTCACCATCAATAACAGCAGCAACGCCACCGCGATCATGCGGCCGCACCTGATGTGGATGACGATGGACGGGATGTCGGGCCTGTAGGGGCCCGACCCCGCCCCTCGGCGGGGTTGCGCCAGTGGTGTTGCATCTTCACGATTAACGCGATATACTCGCTTCGCTTGCCCGAGGCGCGCGGGCTCGCACGGAAGAGACTGCCGATAGCTCGAGTCGAGAGGGAAGGTT
>JAJPJC010000158.1 GCA_021324445.1 Isosphaeraceae bacterium | reverse complement strand
TTCCAAGGGGAGGCGCCGGAACGCTCTCCCAGGGGCTACCGCCCCTGGCTATTGACCACCGCCCCCATTCGGGGGCTCAGATACCCTTAGGAACAGACTCTCAGTGCGAGAAGCTCAACGACCCGGAGATGAGGAGCGTCATCGAGGCTTGTCACTCCTGCGTCCAGTCATGCCGCGAGATGGTCCAGGCCATGAGCGGTCGTTAGAGCCAGCATCGGTGGCCCCCGCCCGAGGGCTCACGGGCGGGGGAGTCGTCCTTTGTCCGCGGCGACAGGACTCGCCGCCTGAGTTTCGCCACGGAGGCTGACACCAAATTCATTGGAGGTACTGCGATGCAATTTCGACTTCGGACGATGGCCCTGGCGGGCGTCTTGGCGCTTGGGGGTCTAACGATCGCCGGGCCCTCGGCCCAGGCCCAATGTGGCGGCGGCTACGGTCGCGCCTGGGGCGGTTACTACGGAGGTGGCCGCTACTCCCGCGGTTCCTACTGCGGCATGGGGATGGGTTGCATGGGCATGGGTGGCATGACCATGGGCGGGATGTCCATGGGGGGCATGCCGATGCCCGCGACACACGCCCCCGCGGCGAGCATGCCGGGCATGAACATGAACGGCAACATGGCTCCTGCCACTCCCCCCGCTCCGGCAGCTCCGGCTCCTGCCCCGGCGGCGCCCTCGGCGCCGGCGGCGGCCGGCGCGACGTACTCGTACTTTTGCCCGATGCATCCGGGCGTCATGAGCACCTTCCCGGCCAACTGCCCGACGTGCGGGATGGCCCTCAAGCGTCGATAACTAGGTGCGCCGGGCTCCCGTGGGTGTCTCCGGGGAGCCCGCGACGATTCCTTGACGAGAAAGGAACAAGCCGATGAACTTGACCGCACGAAAGTCCCTCACGGCCTTCGGGGTCGCCATGGCCCTGGGCCTAAGCTCCTACGGCCTGGCCTTGGCGCAACGGGCTCCCGCGCACCAGCACCAGCAAGGCGAGGAGCACAAGCACGGCGCCCCCATGCACGGCGGCCAGGTGACCATGACCAAGGCGTACCGCTTCGAGACCGTCTTTACGAAGGATGGCCTGAACGTGTTCCCGCGGACGCACGAGGATCAGCCGATCGACGCCTCGAAGCTGACCGGGACCGCGACGTTCTACCATCCCAACTCGCCGAAGCTCTGGTTCGAGAGGAAACTCGCGCCGTCGGCGGCGCGGCGCGGCCAGGCGGCGACCAGCATCGGACTGAGGCTCGACCTGAGCAAGGTCCCGGCCAACGGCGCGATGGTGGCGTTCCGGGTCGAGGGCCTGCCCCGCGCCGAGGAGCCGACGGCGCGCTTCACGGTCCCCTTCGCCTTCACCGGGGCCATGCCCGTCACCTTCACCAAGGCGACGCGGGCCGATCAGAAGGCCATCGCCGCCCAGAGGGTCTGCAAGATCAGCGGCGAGGACCTCGGCTCGATGGGCACGCCCATCAAGGCGACGCGGGGCGACCGCTCCACATTCCTCTGCTGCCCGTCCTGCGAGGAGAAGCTCCGAGCCGACCCGGATAAGTACCTCGTCGCCGCGATCACCACGTCGAAGGCGACCAGGGCGGATCAGAAAGCCATCGCCGCGCCAAAGACCTGCCCGGTGAGCAAAGAGGATCTCGGCTCAATGGGAATGCCCATCAAGGTCACGCGCGGGGACCGGTCCGTCTTCCTGTGCTGCCCGGAGTGTCTCAAGCAAGTCGAGGCCGACCCGGACAAGTACCTGGGCACCGCGTCCGCCGCTTCGGCCACCGAGAGGCGCGGCCGCTGAGGGGGGTGGGGTCGTGGGATGGGCCTCCGGCCCTGCCTCCGGTCGGACGCCGCGGCCGGCGCCCCCGTGCGTGTTGAGCCCCGCACGGGTGACTCGCGCCGTGGCCAAGTCGGGGGCGGGGCGGAGCCCGCCAGATCGACGCGGTCGAGGACCCGCGTCGGATCGTCAGTGGGACGGGAAGTGTGCATCCGAATCGCGTGAGCCGTGCAACGCTCGCCCGGGGCCGTGCGGGCAGGTCGCAGGTCACGGGAGCGCCCGCGCGAAGGCAAATCGCCACTTCCGGAAGGGTTTGCACCGAGTATCGCGTTGGTTGTCATCAAGTTGCCAAAGGAGATTGTGATGGACCGTCGTGATTGGCTGGGCGTCTTGGGCTTGAGTGCGGCGGGGTTGGCCGCCGGATTCCCGGATCGGGTGGCAGGTGGGGCCGCCGAGCCCCATGGCAAGAGCCCCGTGGACGAGTGCGGCCTCTACCTCTGCGCGTTTCACATCGCGAAGAAGGACCCGAAGTTCCAGGTCGAAGCCCACCACTACTGTTCAGCGGTCAGCGATGAGGTGCACCAGTGCATCATCTTCGATTCCGTCGGCAAGGGCGCCCGCATCCTGGGCGTCGAGTACATCATCAGCGATCGGCTCTACCGGGGCTTGCCCGACGGGGAGAAGAAGTACTACCATCCCCATACCTATGAGGTCCTCTCGGGACTGCTCATCGCGCCGGGGATGGCCGAGGGGCCGGAGCACGAGCTGATGGGGAAGCTCGTCACGACCTGGGGCAAGACGTGGCACACCTGGCCCGACCCGAAGACAGCGCTCCCGATGGGCGAGCCGCTTCTGATGTGGTCACACACCGGGGACGGCCAGATCGATTCGAAGCTGCTGGCCGAGCGCGATCGCAAGCTGCATGTCTCGACGCAGATGATTCGCAGGCGGCGGGCGGACCTCGGCCCGGTGCCGCAGATCGACGCGCCGAAATCGGTGGACGAGATCGGACGGCAGTGGACCAACGATGGGCCGGATGTACCCGGGAAGAGGTGAAGTCCAGGGGACCGGGCTGATCGGTGGAGAGGAGGTGCAGAATTGGAGATGCAGGCGAATCAGCCAACCACCAACTTGGCCCAACCCTCGGGCGGGGGCATGGAGATGGAGCCCCGGGCGACGCGCCCGCAGGCTGTGGCCGTCTCGATACTCTCTTTGCTGGTGTTGGCCGTCGGCGTCGTGGTCGCCTTGCTCGGCGCCAGCCCGGGAGACCGGGCCAGGATCATCGACGTCACCCTGATCGCCTGGTTCGCCCTCACGGCGCCTTCCGCAGCCAATGTGGCTTGGGACGCCTTCACACGCACCCCCCAGCCGGTCGTCATGAAATGGGGCTGGCTCCTGATGACCCTCTACGTCGGCCCGATCGGCGCCGCGCTCTACATCCTCTCCTGTGAGGAGCCGGCACCGGGCGATCACGAGGCGTTCATCCGGCCGCTGTGGAAACAAGGGCTGGGCTCGACGATCCACTGCGTCGCGGGCGACGCCACCGGCATCATCGCCGCCGCGGTCGTCACCACCAGGCTCGGGCTGCCGATGTGGTTCGACGTGATCGTCGAGTACGTCGCCGGCTTCGCCTTCGGCCTGCTCATCTTCCAGGCGCTGTTCATGAAGGGCATGTTCGGCGGATCGTACGCCGAGGCCCTGCGGCGCTCGTTCTTCCCCGAGTGGCTGTCAATGAATGGCGTGATGGCAGGGATGGTCGCGATCATGGTCCCCCTGATGGCGCTCGACCCGTCCCCGAAGGAGGCTACCTCCATCCACTTCTGGGGCGTCATGGCGCTCGCGGTCCTGGCCGGCTTGATTGTTGCCTACCCGTTCAACGTCTGGCTGGTCCATGCGGGGTTCAAGCATGGCATGAGCACCGATCGCCCCGGTGTGCCGATCGGAGGAGGGACGGAATCCCAGGGGGAGCGGGGCGGAGAGGCCGTCGACGCCGGAAAGTGAGGGTCTCATGGCGGAGTCGCGAAGGAAGTGGATCATTGGGGCGGCGGCCTTGGCCACGGCAACCGTGCTCGGGGGTGGATTCTGGTTCGCACACAGTCGTGGCTGGCTGAGGTCGGTCGAGGTGCCCGGGCGCGAGCTGGTCTCCCGAGGGGAAGGCTGGGTCCGCGGGCTGACCTCCCAGGACAAGGCGAAGGAGTCTGGAGGCGGCATGGCCGGCATGGACATGGGATCAATGGCGATGGAGGCCGAGCCATCCGGAGTCGAGGGCTACGCGGCGTTGGAGGTCGCCCCCGAAGTCCAACAGCGCATCGGGGTGACGTTCGGCCGGGTCGAGCGGGAAGGCCTCCAGATGAGCGTCCGCACCGTGGGGATCATCCGGCCGGACGAGACCAAGGAGGCCCGCGTCCACCTCCGGACCGAAGGCTGGGTCGAGACGCTGTACGTCAACTACACCGGCCAGGAGGTCCGCAAGGGAGGGCCGCTCCTGAAGATCTACAGCCCGGAGTTCCTCCGGACCCAGCTCGACTATGTGACCGCGATGCGGTCACAACGCGGGAACGTGGCCGCCGGGGAGCGGTCGCTCGGCAACATGGCCCTCCAGAAGCTGCGCCTCCTGGACGTGTCCGAGCCGGAACTGAAGGAGTTGGAACAGACCGGGAAGCCCCGGGAATACATGACCCTGCGGAGCCCGGTGACCGGGACTGTCCTCTCGAAGGACGTCCTCGAAGGGGACTACGTGACCCCGGGCAAGGAGCTGTACGACCTGGCCGACCTCTCCTCGGTCTGGGTCCAGGCCAAGGTCTACGAGTACGAGTTGCCCCACATCGAGCTGGGCAAGGCGGCAACGGTTACCGTCCCGTCCCTGCCGGGGCGCGAGTTCCCGGGCAAGGTAGTCTTCATCAAGCCGACCGTGGAAGAGGCCACGCGAACCGTCGAGGTGCGGGTCGAGTTGCCCAACCGTGATGGAAAGCTCAAGCCCGGCATGTTCGCCGACATCGTCATCCGGCACGACATGGGCGAGGGACTCCTCGTGCCGACCTCGGCCGTCATCCGCACCGGCACGCGCGACATCGTCTTCCGGGTCGACAAAGGACGGTTCATGCCGGTGGAGGTGGAGATCGGCGCGATCAAGTTCGATGACCGGTTCCAGATGCTCAAGGGGCTGGAGGCGGGCGATCGGGTGGTGACCTCGGCCAACTTCCTGATCGACTCGGAGAGCCGCCTGCGGCTGGGCGGGGGCGGCATGGCCGGCATGGACATGGGCGGCATGAAGATGGGTGGGGGGCCGAAAACCAAGAAGGATCAGAGCGGCATGCCGGGTCACGACGCGCGGGGCATGTCATCGAAGAGCCGGGGCAAGGGCGTGAGAGAAGGGACGCATATGGAGGGTATGGACCATTCCAAGATGAAGCACTGACTCCGACCGTCCCGAGGCCATCGATTCATGATCTCGCGCATTATCGAGTTCAGCGCCCGCAATCCCTTCCTGATCGCCGTGCTGATCGTCGGGATCATCGCCGCCGGGGTGTGGGCCATGTCCAACACCCCGCTCGACGCGATCCCCGACCTCTCCGACGTCCAGGTGATCGTCTACACCCGCTGGGAAGACCGCAGTCCCGACATCATCGAGGACCAGGTCACCTACCCGATCGTCACCCAACTGCTGTCGGCCCCGCGCGTCAAGGTCGTGCGGGCCAGCTCGTTCTTCGGCTTCTCGCTCATCTACGTCATCTTCCAGGACGGCACCGACCTGTACTGGGCTCGCAGCCGCGTCCTGGAGTACCTGAGCGGCCTGGCCGGGCGGCTCCCGGCGGAGGTCGCGCCCCAGCTCGGGCCCGACGCCACCGGCGTCGGCTGGGGCCTGGAGTACGTCCTGATCGACCAGACCGGCCGGCACGACCTGGCCGCGCTGCGGACGCTCCAGGACTGGCACGTGAAGTACCAGCTCCTGGCCGTGCCCGGCGTGGCGGAGGTGGCGCCGGTCGGCGGCTTCGTCAAGCAGTACCAGGTGACGATCGACCCCGACAAGCTGCTGGCCTACGACATCCCGATCAACAGCGTGGTCGAGCGGGTCCGCCGGAGCAACCAGGAGGTCGGGGGCCGGGTCATCGAGTTCACCGGCCGCGAATACATGGTGCGCGGGCGCGGCTACATCCAGAAGATCGCCGATATCGAGGAGATCAGCCTGGGGACCCAGAAGGACGGCACCCCGATCCGCGTCCGCGACGTGGGGTGGGTGCAGCTCGGCCCCGACATCCGTCGCGGCGCGATCGACTACAACGGCCTGGGTGAGGCCGCCGGGGGCGTCGTCGTGATCCGCTTCGGCGAGAGCGCCTACGACGTCACCCAGCGGGTCAAGACGGCCATCCGCCAGACCGTCAACCCGTCGCTGCCGGAGGGGGTGGAGTTGGTCCTCACCTACGACCGCTCGGCGCTGATCGAGCGCTCGGTGGCCACCCTGCGCGAGAAGCTCATCGAAGAGACCATCATCGTCAGCCTCGTCTGCGTCGTGTTCCTCTTCCACCTTCGCAGCGCACTGGTCGCCGTACTGACGTTGCCCCTGGCCGTGCTCCTGGCCCTGCTGGCGATGCGCGGCATCGGCCTGACCTCCAATATCATGAGCTTGGGTGGCATCGCAATCGCCATCGGCGCCATGATCGATGCCTCGATCGTGATGATCGAGAACGCCCACAAGCACGTCGAGCGCGAGGAGGCCCAGCCCGAGGACCGGCGTCGCGACCGCACCGAGGTGGTCATCGCAGCGGCCCAGGAGGTGGGGCCGTCGCTGTTCTTCTCCCTGCTGATCATCACCGTCAGCTTCCTGCCGGTCTTCGCGCTCCAGGACCAGGAGGGCCGGCTGTTCAAGCCGCTGGCCTACACCAAGACTTTCTCCATGCTCTTCGCGGCCCTGCTGTCGATCACGGTCGCGCCGTTCCTGATGCGGCTGCTGATCCGGGGCCGCATCCCGCCGGAGGAGAAGAACCCGGTCAACAGGGTCCTGATCTGGCTCTACCATCCGTTCGCCCGGCTGGCCCTGCGCCTCCGTTATCTCATGGTCCTGCTGGCCATCCTGGCGGTCGCCGCGACTGTGCCGATCTATCTGGGGCTGGGCTCGGAGTTCATGCCGCCCCTCTGGGAAGGGACGGCCATGTACATGCCGGTGTCCCTGCCCGGGGCCTCGATCGAGACGATGCGGCAGGCGATCGGGGACCAGGACCGCATCTTGATGTCGTTCCCCGAGGTGGCCAGCGTCTTCGCCAAGGCCGGCCGGGCCGAGACGGCGACCGACCCGGCGCCGCTGGAGATGGTCGAAACGATCGTCAACCTCAAGCCGCCGGAGCAGTGGCGCGCGGGGATGACCCCCGAGACGCTGATCGCCGAGATGGATCGGGCGCTGAAGCGCGAGCTGATCGGCTTCAGCAATAGCTGGACCATGCCGATCAAGGGGCGCATCGACATGCTCTCGACCGGCATCCGCACGCCCATCGGCGTCAAGATCTTTGGCCCCGACCTGAAGGAGATCAGCCGGATCGGCACAGAGATCGAGCGGGCCGTCGGCATGGTCCCCGGCACCCGCACCGCCTTCGCCGAGCGGGTCTCCGAGGGCTACTACCTCGACTTCGACGTCCGCCGCGCCACCATCGGCCGCTACGGACTGACCGTCGCGGATGTGCAGGGCGTCATCCAATCGGCCGTGGGCGGGGCCAACGTGACGACCACGATCGAAGGCCGCGAGCGATTTCCGGTCAACGTCCGCTACGGGCGGGAGTTCCGCGACGACCTCTGGCGGCTGCGGCGGGTGCTGGTCGAGACGCCCATCGGCGCCCAGGTGCCGCTGGAGCAGCTCGCCGACCTGCGGATCACCTCGGGCCCGACCATGATCAAGAGCGAGGCGGCCCAGTTGGTCGGCTACGTCTACGTGGACATCGCTGACCGTGATCCGGGCGGCTACGTCCGGGATGCCCGGGAGATGGTCCAACGGATGGTCAAGATTCCCCCGGGCTACAGCCTCGACTGGAGCGGCGCGTACGAGTCGATGCAGCGCGCCCAGCGGCGGCTGACCTACGTGATCCCGCTGACCCTGCTGGTCATCTTCGTGCTGCTGTACCTCAACACCGGCTCGCTGGCCAAGGTGCTCATCGTCCTCCTGGCTGTCCCGTTCTCGCTGGTCGGCGCGTTCCTGCTGCTGTACTTGCTGGGCTACAACCTGAGCGTGGCGGTCTGGGTCGGCCTCATCGCCCTGGCGGGCGTGGACGCCGAGACCGGGGTGGTGATGCTGCTGTACCTGGATGTCGCCTACGAGCGCCAGAGGAAGCAGGGTCGGATGGGCAGCCTCGAAGACTTGGAGAAGGCCGTCCTGGAGGGGGCGGTGCAGCGGGTGCGGCCCAAGATGATGACGGTGATGGCCATCCTGATGGGATTGCTGCCGATCATGTGGTCCAGCGGTACGGGGACCGACGTGATGAAGCGGATCGCCGCCCCGATGGTGGGCGGGGTCGTCACGTCCTTCATCCTGGAGCTGCTGATCTATCCGGCGATCTACACGATCTGGAGGTGGTGGGCCGAGGTCAGGCCGCTGCGGAGCCAGGGGGCCGGCGAGAAGGTACAATGAAGAAGGGTCATCTTTCCGATCATTCCTTCATCGGATGGCATGGACGAGCTTCTCCGCGACGAGGAGAAGGTGTGGGCACCGGGTCCACGGCCCGGCATCCCGCGAAGGAAAAAGGAGGTGGAACCATGAGACGGACACGGCGGGCGATCCCGATGAGCGTCCTCCTCATCGGGGGTCTCACGGGGATGGGCACGGCTCCGGCCCGGGCTCAGATGGGCATGGCCGGGGCGGGACGCTCGCTGGGCGGCTACGGCGCGGCCGCAATTGGCCGATACTACACCACTGGTATGGGCAGCTACATGCCCTACAACGGCAACGCCAGCGGATTCGTCCCATATCGGGGTGGTTCTGCGGGCGGTCTGGGGGTCCAGCCGATCCCCCGCCGCCTCCCCCAGACGTCCATCGGCGGGATCTCGATGCCCAGGACGCCGATTGGCGGGGCCTCGCTCCCTGGCGGCATGGCTGCCGGCCCGCGCGGGGGCATGGGGATGGGGGCCGGCGCGAATCGCCGGACGTTCGCGCCGTTCGGTTATGAGGGGGGCATGGGGATGGGCCAGGGCCCGGTCGGGGCGCCGATGACCATGCCGGCCGGCAGGGAGCGGACGCCCTCGGGACCGGGGTTCGGCTACCCCTTCCGGATGCCGGCGGATTGGCCGGGCGCCGCTTCCGGCATGTCGGTCATGGCGCCGTAGGCCGAGTCAGTCCGCGTCCGATCGGGGTAGGACCGCCTCCACCCGGCCCTTTGTCCCGGGCGAGGCCGGTCGGACGCGCCGGCTCGTCGGAGTGGCCGGCCGTGCTTGGGATCGATCCGGGGTCGCCCCGGCCGGAGGGGGCACGGGGCGGAACGGGCCGGGCGAGTCCGGCGGTGAGGGAGGGATCGGCGCGGCCTCGGGGACCTCCGGCTCGGTCGGCGGGTGGGCATTGATCTGGACCCCGACAGCCCGCTCCAGCGAGGCCAGGGCCTTGCCCAGCTCCGTCTCGACCTGGGCGATCTGGAGCTGGATCTGGAGCACCTCGCGCCAGGCCGTGATCAGCGTGGGGAAGTCGATGGTCCGCGTCTCATAGCCGCTGGTGACGGTCTCCAAAGCCTGGGTGGCCCTGGGCAGGATGTCGGTTCGGAAGTAGCCGAGGATGCTGCGCTGGGCCTGGGCCTGCGTGAACAGGTCCTTGACCTCGCGGTAGGCCGAGTCGCGCTCGGCCTCGTAGAGCTTGGCATCGGCGAGGGCACGGGCCTGGGCTTCGACCACGCCCGCGTCGAGCCTCTTGTGATAGATTGGCAGGTTGAAGCCGACGAACAAACCGACGTTGGGCGAGCCGCTGGCCGTCGGCGAGACGGCGTTGCCTCGGCTCATATCCATGAAGGACAGCCCCAGGGTCACATTGGGATAGTAACGCTGGCGGGCCAGCTCGACGGCGCGCTCGTCGCGGGCGATGGCCGCCAGGCGGCCCCGGAACTCGGGGCGGGCGGCGACGCATAGGCGGTAGAGCCGATCGACCTGCTCGGGAACGTCCGCTGCGATCGGCACGTCGGGCACGGTCCGCAGGTCGGAGTCGGGGCTGACATGGAGCTGCTGGGCCAGGTCGGCGCGGGCGGCGGCCACACCCTGCCGGACCCGCACCAGCTCGCGGTCCAGGTCCCGGATGGCCACCTCGGCGCTGAGCACGTCCTGGAGGCCGACATTGGTGGTCTCGTAGCGAGCCTTGGTGATCTGGAGGAAGTCCTCGGCCAGCCTGCGGTTCTCCAGCAAGATCCGCTCGGACCGCTCGTTGAAGGCGAGGTCGAAGTAGGCCCGCTTGACGGTTGCGACCACGTCGAGCTGGGCGGCGCACAGCTCGGCGAGGGCGACCTGGGCGTCCTGCTCCGCGGCCTGCCCGCGCAGCCGCAGTGTGCCGAACCAGGGGAACTGCTGCGCCAGCAGCAGGTTGTAGGGATTGTAACCCATGATCGAGTACTGGGGTGCGACGCCCGGGATCGGGTAGATGGTATTCGAGACCACCGGGTCGTCCAGGGCGGTGACCTGGGGGATGAGTGCCTTCAGGGCCAGGACATTGTAGCGGGCGGCCTGGACGATGCGGTTCTCCGCCAGTGCCCGGTGGATATAGAGATCGACCGGCTGCGCGCCAAGCAGTTCGGTCGGGGGCAGCTCCGGATCGAGCGCCACGGCCCCCGGTTCCTCAGGATCGATGGGATGAGCAGGGCGGTGCGCGGCGGCGTGCAGGCCCCGCTCAAGTTCCGCATATTCGGGGAGCCCACCCACATGGGCACATCCGGTGACCCAGAGCGAGAGGGCCGCGCATAAGGTGAGGGGCCCACGTCGATACATTGCCAATCCCTCCCGATCGGGACACTGCATCGCGCACCTTCGGCGCTGTCGGCAAAGCCGATCCAAATGAGCCCGATAAGACTATCGGCTGCAAGGGATGGGTGGCTTTGGGGATAGCGCGAACGTCGCCGACCGGCCCATCCTGGCCGACGGCGGTGCACAGCGGAGAACGCCGAGCCCGTGCATCCCAGGATGACACACGATGTCCGCCGGGCGATAGTTGGGCCCGCCAGGGCGGTTTGGCCCCGTCGGAGCCAGTGCATTCCGGGGTGCTTCCGCGGGGATCGGCGCCGAGTCATCGGGCGCATTGTGAGGATGGCGAAGGGGCCGGGGCGGGATGGGTCTGGTTTGATGCCGCGATCGAGGGAACAACGTACTGCCGCATCGGTCGGAAAGAACGCGAATTTTTCGCGAGACAAGGCGCTCCCCACGCGTTACAATAATTGTTTGACATGCGCCGGGAGAGGCGCGCGATTGGGACTCAGGTTCGACCTTGCAAACGACCAGGGAGTGCACCGATGATCATCGTACCCGGACGAGCTGGAAAAGACCTGTGCGACCCGCATCTGGGCGTGACACGGCGTGACATCCTGCGGGTGGGCGGCTCGGGCCTGCTGGGCCTGGGCCTGGGCTCGATGCTGGAGCTCCAGGCGGTGTCGGCCCGGGGCGCCGAGGCGAGCCGGGGACCCGGCTGGGGCAAGGCCAAGAGCATCATCATGGTCTACCTCCAGGGCGGTCCCAGCCACCTGGATCTGTGGGATCCGAAGGACAACGTCCCCGACAACGTCAAGAGCCCGTTCAAGGCGATCCAGACCAAGGTCCCCGGCACCCTGGTGACCGAGGTGCTGCCCCGGCTGGCGCAGATCACCGACAAGTTCACGTTCATCCGCTCGATGAGCTACACGCCCAATGGGCTGTTCAACCACACGGCGGCGATCTACCAGATGATGACCGGGTACACGACCGACAAGGTCAGCCCGTCGGGTCAGCTCGAGCCGCCCAGCCCCAAGGATTTCCCCAACTTCGGCTCGCAGATCATCCGGCTCCGCCCGCAGACGGTGCCGATGCTGCCGTTCGTGATGCTGCCGCGGCCGTTGCAGGAGAGCAACGTGGTCGGCAAGGGGGGCACGGCCGGGTTCCTGGGCAAGGCGTTCGACCCCTACACCCTCTTCCCCGAGGGCGACGACATGGATATGTCCAAGATGGACCGGATCAAGGTCGATGACCTGAAGCTGCGTCCGGAGGTCTTCGCCCTGCGGCTCCAGCGGCGGGCCAAGCTGCGCGACGCCCTCACCGCGGGGATGCAGGAGATCGATCGGGCCGTCGCCGACTTCAAGCTCAACGAGTATTACGATCGGGCCTTGAGCCTGATTGTCTCGGGCCGCGCCCGCGAGGCGTTCAACCTCCAGGCCGAGTCGCCCCACACCCGCGACCTCTACGGCCGCACCACCTTCGGCCAGAGCCTGCTGCTGGCCCGCCGGTTGGTCGAGGCCGGCACCAAGGTCGTCGAGGTCATCTGGCCCAAGGTGGCCAACTCGGACAACCATTCGTGGGACCATCACAGCGAGTTGACCAGCCGGATGCGCGACCGGTCGGGCCCGATGCTTGACCAGGGCCTCTCGGGCCTGCTGACCGACATGGACGAGCGCGGGCTGTTAAACGAGACGCTGGTCGTCGCGGTCGGCGAGTTCGGCCGCAGCCCGCAGAAGGGGGTCAGCACCTCGGGCAACGGCAACAGCCCCGACGGCCGCGACCACTGGCCCTATTGCTACACGGCCGTCCTGGCCGGCGCGGGCATCCGCCGCGGCCACATCCACGGCAAGTCCGACAAGACCGGCTCGGCACCGCTGTCCGACCCGGTCCACCCCGGCGAGCTGCTGGCCAGCATCTACCACGCCTTCGGCATCGACCCGGCCACGATCGTGTACAACCACCTCAACCAGCCCCGCGAGCTGGTCAAGGCCGATGCGCTCACCCGGCTGTTCGCCTGACCGTCGGTCGGGAATAAGGAACCACAGATGAACACAGATTAACACAGATCAAGGTTCGCGATCAGCCAGCGAGGGCTCGTCGGGACGTCCCTGTCCGCCTCGTCGGAGTTGATCTGGGATTATCTGTGCTGTGTTCATCTGTGGTTCTGTTTTTGACCGGGAGCCGAGAGTCCTCGACCCATGCATCCGCGGCAAGCCGGCCGGCTGACCTCGGGTCGGGTTGCGGTCCGTCTGGGCGCGGTCGCCAAGGAGTTCCAGGCCGCCCAGGGGAGCGGATGGATGCTCGGGACCTTCCAACGGGAGCGGCCCCACGCCAAATCGCCGGCGCGTGCCACCGCCCGGCGCGAGGCGGGGAGAACCCCGGAACTCGGGGGCGCGCCGCGCGATTTCGCCCAAGAAAGACCGTCTCCCAGGAATCCCGCCTATTAATGCCAGAATGGCGGCGGGTGCTCGAGCCCAGCCGGCAGGACCGGTCCGTTCCGCGACGACCGTGTCGACGATCGCGTCACGCGCAGGGCTTGGTCCAGCCGATGATCGGTGTGTATCCTGGAGTTGAGGCATATCTACCGACTGGACCCGGACCCGTCCGTCCCTCTCGTGGGCGCGCCCGGCGACGAGGACTGTTTCATGAACCCCGAGATCTTTGAGAAGTTCTATCAAGGTCAGGCTCCGTGGGACATCGGGGAGCCGCAGCCGGAATTCGTGCGCCTGGCGGAGTCGGGGGCGATCGAGGGCACAGTGCTGGACGTCGGCTGTGGTACGGGCGAGAACGCGCTCTACCTGGCTGCCCGGGGGCACGATGTCTGGGGCATCGACTTCGTGCCCAAGGCGATCGAGCTGGCCCGGGACAAGGCGATCCAGCGCGGGCTGGGCGTCCACTTCCAGGTCGGCGACGCGTTGAAGCTGGAAGTGCTCGGCCGCACGTTCGACACGATCATCGACTGCGGGTTGTTTCACACGTTGAACGACGAGGAGCGTTCCTTGTATGCCCGCAGCCTGGCCAGCGCCGTCCGGCCCGGGGGCGCGGCCTACCTCCTCTGCTTCTGCGATCAGGAGCCCCCGGGTGACGGCCCCCGGCGGGTGACCCAGCCGGAGATCCGCGAAGCCTTCCACGACTGCTGGGAAGTCCAGGGGATTCGCGAAGCCCGCTTCAAGACGGTGAACCATGCCGGCGCACCCCAGTTCAGCCCCGGAGGGCCTAAAGCCTGGCTCGTCACCGTCCGTCGTACCCCCCAGTCGTGCCCGACCACACCCTGACGAGCGAGACTCCGCCATGGCCGACCCCGCTTCGGAGTCCGCCGGCGACGATCCGCCGCAGCTCGAATGCCGGCGATGCGGCCGCGCGCTCCAGCCCGGACGAGGCGATCTCCATGTTGTCTCGATCCTCGCCCTGGCCGACCCCTACCCCCCGGTCTTCACCGAGGACGACCTGGCGCTGGATGTCGGATCGGAAATCCGCAACCTGATCGCACACTTGAGCGGGCTCGACGCCCGAGAGGCCCAGGACCAGGTCTATCGCCGCCAGGTCTTCCCTCTCTGCGGCGCGTGTTATCACGACTGGATCGACGATCCGACAGGATCGGGGTTCTGAGAAGATTGAGATCCTTGATCCGTTCAATTCTTCCTGAGATTGAGTTGAGACTCCAGCTCGATTTCTTTGAGCTGCTCCACTTCACAGGCCGCCTGCTTGGCCCGCTCATCAGAGCGGGCCTTCTCGACCGCGCTGCGAAGTTCCTTGATCGTCTTGCCCTTGCTGTACTTCACCAGGACTTCCCGCCTGCTCTGGGCCTGCTCGAGTGCGAACCGGGCCTTCTGAAGAGCCAGTTCTTCCGCGGTCTTCTGGGCCTGCGAGACGTACCCCTTCTCGAACATCCGCCTGGCCCACTTGACCCGATCCTCGGCGCGGGTCACGTCGGATTTGGCGAGCTGGATTTCACCCTCGAGGGAGGCCAGGTCCATCGGGTAGTTCACCGCTTCGTACTCCTCGACGGCGATCTCGGCGAGCTCGCGGGTGAACCTGGCGATCTCATAGGTGGCCTTGGCTTTTCGTGCGGCCAGGCGCTGGGCACGCAGCCGTGCCTGCGGCGTTGCGGTCGGAGGCGATCCCGTCGCTTTGGTCGACACCTGAGGCGGTGTTGTCTCCGCAGGCGCGGTCGCAGACTGCTTCGAAACCGGCTGTCCGTCCCGCGCCGCCGGCCGCTGAGAGCCACCGAGGTAGCCGCTCGCCCCACCGGAGGCGATCAGGAGCGCGACGGTCGAGACCGCGACGAATCGGAGTCTGAACCACAACAGGGCACGAAGGACCGTTCGAGGGAGTGTCAGGACCTGAGCCGAGGCCCCGAAGCCGGTCAACAGTCGAGCCGACTGCTGCATCGCGGCATGGAGAACGCCCGGACCCTCGTCGTGGACCGTAAGGCGACAGGTGTGTGGAAACCCACCCGAAACCACCGACAGCGCGGAAAGTTCCCCCTACCAGCCCGAAGCGCCAGCGAGGGTCGTTCCTGATGGGCTGCACGACCTCCGGTGATCCTCGCTGGCGCGTCGGGCTGGTAAGGCCACGATGGGGTCAGTGAATTCCTGCCGGTCGCCAAAAGATCACCGCCGGCATCAAGCAACCAGAGGTCGAGCGTCGAGAATCGTCAGGCACAAGGAGCGCATGGTCGCTAGGAGTCTGTTCCGAAAGCCCCGCAGGGGCGATCGGACGTAGCCAGGGGCGTCAGCCCCTGGACTGGGGGCCCTCCCCGGAATCCATCCCACTCGCCGCCGCAACCTCC
>JAJPJC010000473.1 GCA_021324445.1 Isosphaeraceae bacterium | reverse complement strand
TATCCTCCTGGAGCCGCTCGAGAGTTTGTCCGGTGTGCTTCTGATAGATCTGGTTGAGCTGCTTCTTCATACGGATGAATTCCTCGGCGTGGATCATGATCTCGGTGGCCGTCCCTTCCATGCCGGCCAGCGGCTGATGGATCATGATCCGGCTGTGCGGGAGGGCGTTGCGCTTCCCCTTGGCCCCGGCGGCCATCAGGAGCGAGCCCATGCTGGCGCACTGGCCGATGCAGTAGGTGGCCACGTCGCAGGAGACCCATTGCATGGTGTCGTAGATGGCCAGCCCGGCGGTCACACTGCCGCCGGGGCTGTTGATGTAGAGGTGGATGTCGGCCTTGGCGTCCTGGTGGGCCAGGACGAGCATCTGGGCAACGACCAGGTTGGCGACGGTGTCATCGATCGCCGAACCCAGGATGATGATGCGATCCTGGAGCAAGCGGGAATAGATATCCATCGCCCGCTCTTCACGACCGCTGCGTTCGATCACGATGGGGACCAGTGGCATGATACAAGCGCCCTTCTCGAAAAGAGCCGGCGATTCCCGGTCAGGCACCTGGGGACCTCGTGAACCCGGCCCGGGTTTTGTGGGTCGGGATCCGATCCGACGGGGAATCTCGGGTCGCAGATCCGTTCAGGTCACGGTCGACGGCGAACCCTTCTCGCCGGCGATCCGGCCGACAACCTCGTCGACCAGACCGTATTCCTTGGCCTGGACGGCGGTCAGGTAGCGGTCGCGCTCGGTATCCCGGGCGATCCGCTCGATCGGCTGGCCGGTATGGCGGGAGAGGATCTCGTTGATCACCTGCTTGCTCCGGACGATCTCCTCGGCCTGGATCTCGATGTCCGAGACCTGGCCGCCCACCTGGCCGTAGGGCTGATGGATCATGATCTTGGAGTGAGGCAGGGCAAACCGCTTCCCCTTGGACCCGCCGGCCAGCAGGACCGCGGCGCCGGAGGCGGCCAGGCCGATGCAGTAGGTTGCAATCGGGCACTCGATGAACTGCATCGTGTCATAGATGGCCAGGGTGCTGGTGACGGCCCCCCCGGGGCTGTTGATGTAGAAACTGATCCCCTGGGTGCGGTTCTCATACTGGAGAAAGAGGAACTTCATGACGGTCAAGTTGGCGACCGCGTCGTTGATTACCCCTTCGAGAAAGACGATGCGATTCTCCAGGAGCAGATCGCCGAGGGTCATCTGGCGCTGGCGCGCGTAGTCGCGATAGCGCTGCAACAGGGGTTCGACCAGGGGACGTTCGCCAGGCATAGGACGGTCCTTCGGATTCGTTTCGCAGTGGCCGGTGGCCAGTGGCCAGTGGCCGAAAATGCCGATGTTGGTTGCCGGTTGCCTGAGAGTCGAGCAGTCACATTCCCGTAACCGTGACTCCGTCTTCAGCGGGAACTGGGAACTCGGAACCGAGAACTAGGTTCCCGGCTCCTCGGCCGCGGCCTGGGTGGACGTCGGCGGAGCGACCTCCGCGGCGGCCGTTTGGTCCAGGGTCTCGACTCGTGCCTCGGGCTCCTCGGTGGCGACCACCACGTCCTCGATCGTGCTGTGCGCCAGGATGCGGTCGATGACCTTGCGCTCGAGGATCTGGGTCGCCAGGTTGTCGCCCATCCCTTCTTTCTCGAGCCGGGCGCGGATTCGGCGGGGACTCTCATTGGTGCGCTCGGCGATCGACTCGATCTCCACGGTCAGGTCGTCCTCCTCGACCTTGACTTGCTCGGCGTCGGCGATCTTGGCCAGCAGCAGGAGTTCCTTGAGCGAGCGCAGGGTCGATTCATGGGCGTTGGCGCGGATCTCGGCCTCACGAGCGCGGATCTCGTTGTCCGACATCCCTTCCTGCCGGAGCTCCATGACCAGCCGGCGAATCGTGTTGGATTCCTCGCGCGCGACCAGGTCGGCGGGCAGCTCGAAGGGGGTCTGCCGCAGCAGCTCGTCGAGGATCTGGCGGCGGAGGGCCAGGCGCTGCTGGGTCTGCACGCGCCGCTTGAGGGCCTCGTGCACGGCCTCGCGCAGCTCATTCAAGCTCTCGAAGCCGATCGAGTTGAGGAAGGCCGGGTTGATCTCGGGAAGCCGGACCTGCTTCAAGTCATGGACGTGGACGCGCACCGGAATGGTTTTGCCCCGGAGGTCGGGATCGGCCACCGCGGTCCCCAGCTTCGCCTCGACCTGGCGGGTCTCGCCGGGCTGGACTCCCGTCAAGACGGCGCCCAGGTTGGGGATCGCGCCGTCCTGGAAGCGCAGCTCCGGCTGGAGCCGGAACTGGATCTCCTTGGCCTCGTTGAGAATGGTTCCGTTGGGGCGGAGGAACACCAGGTCGGCGGTCAGGTAGTCGTCCAGCTCGGCGGCCTGCTGGAGCTTGGGCACGATCTGGCCATGCCGCTCGAGGTAGCGCTGGAGCTGGGTCTGGATGTCGGCCTCGGTGATGTCCTTGACGGGCCGCTTCAGCGCCAGCCCGCGGTAATTGGGCAGCTCGAACTGGGGGCGGACCTCGACATCCATCTCGAAGTTCATCGGGCCCTCGTCGGGCAGCTCGATGGCGGCGATGTCCAGCCGCGGCTGGGTGATCGGCTCGAGGTGATACTCCGAGTCGATCTGCTGGAGCGACGAGGCCAAGAGCGAGGTCTTGACCTGTTCGGCGACCTGCTTCTTGAACCGCTTGACCACCAACTGCCGCGGCGCCCGGCCCGGTCGGAAGCCGGGGACGGAGGCATCCTTCCGCAAGCTCTCCAGCGACTCCTCGAACTGCCGGTCGATCTCGGCGCGGGGGATCGAGACCCGGAGGTGCTTCTTGCACGGGCCGGCGTCGGAGATGTCGACGGCGATCTCCAGCCGGCGCGCCGCTTCCTCGGCCGCAGCCTCGCCAGGCCCAGGCTCCGGCTCCGGCTCTTCGCCGATCGAGACGGCCGAACCGCCCTCGCCTTCCAGCTCCTCGGTGTTCATCCAGGCTTCCTCTCGGGGTGACATCAGGCTGGGATGGCTGGGTCCGCCTCCACGCAACCGAGGCGCTCGAGCGAAAGCCGCCAACCCAAAGATGGCATCGATCCAGAGCGGGAGAAGGGATTTGAACCCTCGACACCCACATTGGCAATCAAGATATCTTGATCGGATTTCGCGACACAACCTCGATGCTCTCCAGCATCTTAGGGCAATCGCTCCCCGTTTGCAAGTCTTAGCAAGCCCCTTAAAGCAACAGCAAGTCACAACAGTATTTGCGGCAAAGTCCCTTACAATTGTCCTGGGAAAATCCGGTAGCGAACACGGCAGTCTCATCAGCGATCGTGATCGCAAAGAATGGTTCCGTTCCCTCTTCCGGAGCGACTCCGGCTTGACGAACGGCCGGATTTCGTCCAGGCGTCTCTTGCCGATGCCCTGGACTCGGTCGCGGTCATCGACCGACCGATACGGCCTCCCCTGAATGATCCGCCATGCGATGATCGGCCCCCCGCCCGCGGCAGGGACTCCAGCTCCGCCGCACTCGCCGGTGTGACCGTGCGATCCACCTGTCGCCTCTCCGGCGGGATGCATCCGATCTGCGGGTCGGCGCGGCCGGGTTGAGCGTGTTGACGATCCACTTCATTCGTTCGCTGATCCAGGATCTGGGGCGATGACAGGGTGCGATCGGTTTGTTACGATAGGCTGCGACCATCCAATCAGCGGTCCTGATTGCCACGGCGAGGTGGCCAGGTTAAGCTGGGTCGTCAAGGTCGAAACCCACCATGACCATCGACGAGATCCGCGTCGGCTCCATTGTCACCGGTTCGCTCTGGCCTGAGCCCGTCGAGGTGCTCACGCTGGTTTCGCTGGGCGATTCCGTCAAACTGATCGGCAAAGGATGCAGGACCGGCCTGGTCCACGACCCGGTCCTGACCCCGGCTCAGCTCGCTCAACTCCGTGGTTCGCCCCTGCGGGAGTCCTTCGACGGCGACCCGGCGCTTCCCCCACCCCGAGCGGTCCACTCCGGGGATGGCCCCGATGGTCCGCGACGACGAGATCGAGCGCATCGCGGTGGACTTCGCCATCCAGCATGAGGAGGCACGGGGCTGGCGGGTTGAGAGCGTCGAGAAGGAGAATCGGGGCTTTGACTTGATCTCCCGCCGGCCTCATCCCGAGGATCCCAAGACGGCGTTTGCCGATGGGAAGCAACCAAGACCCAGGTCCGGAGCCTATTCGGTCGCCAAGCAATCCCGATGGTTTGGGACTTTGCTGAACCACACATTTTCTCAGACGCCGCCGGCAATCTTGGCGTAACACTAGGGACCATGCTGGAGGTCATCGAACGGCAGGCGGTAGTGGCACACTTGGGCACGGCACAGCAAGTCTCGGCCACTCATCATCCTCTTCCGGAAGACTGTGCAGACGCTTTTGTCACAGACCCTCCTTACTACGATTCAGTTCAATATGCTTATATATCAGATTTTTACTATGTATGGATGCGGCGTAGCGTTCATAGTTTCCATCCCGCAATGTTCCGAGACGGAGCGGTCCCGAAGGATGAGGAGATTGTCGTTGACCGGACGCACGAGCTGAGCAATTCGAGTCACGACATCGCATTTTACGAGCACGAACTCGCGAAGGCGTTTGACGAGGGACGTCGCATCGCTAAGCCTGATGCGATCGGCACCATCGTGTTCGCGAGCAAGACGACCGCGAGTTGGGAGGCCATCCTGAAGGCGGTGATCGATTCTGGATGGACTATTACGGGCTCTTGGCCCATCGATACCGAATTGGAGAACCGCGTGTCCGCTCAGGGGCAGGCACGCCTCGCGTCTTCCATCCATCTGGTCTGCCGTCCCCGCGAGAACGCCGACGGCTCGCTCCGCACAGACGACGTCGGCGAATGGCGCGACGTCCTCCAAGTTCTCCCCAAGAGGATCCACGAATGGCTGCCCCGGCTGGCCGAGGAGGGGATCGTTGGGGCCGATGGGTCGCCGGTCACGCTCCGCGAGTACCTGGAGGAAGTCTGGGCGGCCGTGGCCAAGGAGGCGCTCTCGCTGCTCTTCAAGGGCGCCGACGCCAGCGGATTGGAGCCCGATGCCCGATTGACCGTCATGTGGCTCTGGACCCTCCGCACCGATCGCTCGGGGACCAATGACGAAACCGCAACGGGGGACGAGACCGTTGACGAGACGGGCGACGATGCCGCCGACGAAGATGAGGACGGTCCGGCTCAGTCGCCCAGAGGCGCCGGGTTCGCGCTGG
>JAJPJC010000498.1 GCA_021324445.1 Isosphaeraceae bacterium | reverse complement strand
TCGTGCTCGCCGTCGCGGCCGGGCTCGGCTACTGGAATTATCTTCGTCGCCGCGCCGCCGTCGATCGGCTGCTGGCCGTCGTGCCGACGGGGATCCTTCTGGAGGTCGGTCCCACGTCACCTGGGAAAGATCCGACGCACGAGCCCGATCGGGGTCGCTACATCACGGAACTTCGCCGGATCAGGGAGTCGCATGCCGACTCCCTGGCGGTGTCGCACCTGGGCGAAGCATTGCGTGTAGCTCGCTTGCGCGGTGACGAGAAGTCGATGCGCGGTGCGCTGGCGGCCCTCCAGTGGCTCGCCCCCAGCTCACGGGAAGCCCTGTCCCAGATCATCCCCACGGCGAGGGGGGATATCTTCCCATTGTCGGATGACCAGGGGGAGGTCCAGATTCGCACCCTGGCCATCCACGTCCTGGGTCTCCTCGCGACCGAGGACGACCGCGCGCTCGCGGCCCTGATCGCGATCCTGGAGGGCCCGGACCGCTCGTTCCAACGCTTCCTCTCCGCGTCCGCCGCCAACGAGCTGGGAGGGCTCGGCCCGCGGGCCAGCGGGGCCATCCTCTCGCTGATCGAGGCGTCGGAGCCTCGCGACCCGGTCGATCGGTACGACCTGTTGCCCTCCTGCTCGATCAGGGCCCTGGGCCGCCTCGGCAAGCACGCCCGTGCGGCGATCCCGAAACTCATCGCGATCGCCCGGGATCGTGGGGATGATCGGCGGCGGGAGGCCATCAGTGCCCTGGGCGAGATCGGAAACAGCATTCGAGTTCCCAGGTTATCCGCCCCGTTCCTCTGGAAAGGCAAACCCGAGGCACCGGAGGTCGTCCAGGTCATCGAGGGCCTGGAGTCCCAGCTCCTCGACAGCGACCGGACCATGCGAGAGTTGATCGAAGGGGAGTTGCTTCGCCTCGGTCGCCGAGCCGGGCCGAAGTCGAGATGACGAGACGCCCCGGGGTCCTCCCAGCCGTGAGCGCCGGCCAACGGACCATACGCGGACCCGCCGGCCAAGCGGTCGGCTCCGCTGGCCACCCGGTCTGATCCCCGGTCGTGCGGCGACCGCGGCGGCGGTGGCTCTCACTCGAGCTCGACGTATAAGCCGCCCCCCACGACCAGTCGGCCTCGACCCTCCCTCTCTGACGAGAGCGGATTGTCGACGGAAGATTGCTTTTTTACAATTGTCAGGGGACCAACGGTCGCTGACCTCGGGAGCAACACAATGTGGACACGACCCCGGTTAGACACGATGTGGAAAGCCCTGTCCGTCTCCGCCTCGGCCCTGTGTCTCGTGGGGGCCGCCATCGCCATGTATGTGGTCCTGGTTCGCATACCGGCCCTTGCCGGCACGAAGCTCGACCTGTTACTGGGAACGCTCCAGGGGGTGGCCGTCGGTCTGCTCTTCGCGATCGCGGCACTCCTGATCAGTCTCACCCACATGGTTCGCCGGGCGAACCGGCCGCCCCTCGCCCCGGTCGGCGACGGGAACCATCCGGCGGGGGCTTCGAGGCCGGGTGTCTAAGCACTCGGCCGAAGTTGTTGTGCACTCGAGTGAGGCGGCGGAGACCAGCGGAGGGTGTGGCTGGGGGCCAGCCGGCCGTCAGGCCGGCGCCGCCCCCAGAGGCTGAGGCCCCCGCGCCTGGGGGCTGCGGCCTGCGCCCTCCGACCCCAGCCACCCGGCTTTCCTCTCGGTCGAAAGCGTTAAAAAACCCCGGCCGCGTGGATCGGGGCTGATTCCGTTTTGTGCTCCATCGCGACCCACGGGCCGACATGCTCGCTCCTCGCGCCGGCCCGCCGGTCATCGCGCGGCGAGGCCGCGCCCGGCTCATCTCGACGGATCGGGTGAATCCTCATCGGTCCCGGCATCTGCGGGGCCCCGGTCGGCCAGCTCCCGTCGGACGCGTTCGGCGGCCAGGCCGCCGCCCAGCCCCGGGATCGCCCCGACGATCGCCATGGCGATCCAGTAAACCTCGATGTTATCGGCCGGGATGCTCCGAGTGTCGGGACTCGTCATCAGGCAGAGGCAGGTCAGGGTCATGGCTCCGATCCTATCGAGGGCCGCAGCCCATGTCCCTAGGATCGGGGCCTCACACAGGGCGCGGGGCCGGTGTGGTCATTTCTGCAGATATAACCACACGAAGCCGGTCATCTCCTCGTTCATGAACTCGGCGCGCCGCTGGTAGACCTTCTGGTACTCCTCCCTCGCCTTGGCCTGAGCGTTCGCATCGCCGCTGGCCGATTGGAACGCCGTCGCCGCCGAGTTGAAGGCCTTCTGCCAGTCCGCGAACTTCTTCTTGAACTCGTCCGTGGTGAGGCCCTTGGCCGGGGAGACGAGGGTGACGCTGTCGCCCACGAGGAGGTCGAGCTTGCCGTCGCCGTTGACGTCGTCGACCCAGACTCGGGCCGCGTGGGTGGGGCCTTTGAGGTCGGCCTCACCGAGGGGCTCTCCGTGCTGGACCTGGTGCCCCGGCTGGATCAGTGTCCGGAACGGGCCCAGTTCGGGAAGTTTGCCCTTGCCCGCGCGGTTCTCCGCCCAGTACACGCCGCCGTTGCTGGAGCCGCTCAGCAGGTCCAGGTCGCCGTCGCCGTCCCAGTCGATGACGAACGGATCGCTGTGCTGGCCCTCGATCCGGAGCGGCGAACCGCCGGACCTGATCATTTCCGGTTTGGGCGGGAACTTGCCCTTGCCCTGCCCCTTGAACCAGTAGAACGTGCCGGCGAAGTTCCCCACGACCAGGTCGAGGTGGCCGTCGCCATCCCAGTCGACCGCGAAGGGCCGCGTGCAGATCTTCTCGGTCAGCTCATTCTGACCTTTGGCCGGGATAATGAGGGGCTCGCCGTCGGTCCCCTTCAGGACTTCGGCCCGGCGGAACGCCCCGTCCGCCTTGCCGTGCAGGACCTGGAACAGCCCCGCCATGTCCTGGTCCATGCGGGAGTACGACCCGGAGAGGATGTCGCGATGCCCGTCCTCGTCGATGTCCACAAACTGTGGAGTGGAGCTGGTGCATCACCACACGCCCGTCACTTCGGCCACCTGGCCGTCGGCCTGCAACCAGGCACCCTCCGCCAGCTTCCCGTCGCCCAGGTTCTTGAAGACCCGGATCTTCCCCTGGGCGAACTG
>JAJPJC010000562.1 GCA_021324445.1 Isosphaeraceae bacterium | reverse complement strand
TCTGCCAAGGGGAGAGGGGCGCCGGAACGGTCCCAGGGGCTGACGCCCCTGGCTATTCACCACCGCCCCCATTCGGGGGCTCAGATACCTTTCGGAACAGACTCTAAGAATTCCTCAGCCATTCTACCGGACCAACGGCCGTTGAACAACGCGGAGCCAGCGGCGGACCGGCTCAGAGACGGTTCGGATTGACCCCCGGATCGATCTATCCTACGATTCTCCGCCGTGATGGGATCGCCCGCACCCCTGAGCACATCCACTCGACCGGCGGTTTCCCGCCGATTGCCAGATCCGATCGATCGAGCCGGCCCATCCATCCCCGGTTCCCGTGGCGGAGGACGACCTTGTCGATGCGGAAAGTGCTCTCCGGACTGGTTCCCCTGGTCGCGTTGCTGGCGGCTGGCTGGCTGATCGCGCGCGATCGCCATGGGCGACTGTTCTGGGACCATTGGGATGAAGTGAAGCGCGGGATCCTCTATCGCAGCGGTCAGCTCACCGCCGATCAGCTCACCGAGGCCGTGAAGCAATATCAGCTTCGCACGATCATCAACTTGCAGTGGCCGGGCGAGGAGATGCACGCGGAGCGGGCCTTGTGCCGCCGCCTTGGGGTCGATTTCATCAACCTGCCCATGCCCGGTGATGGCCTGGGCGAGGAGTGGCAGTTCCGCGAGATCCTCAAGGTCCTGGACGATCCCGAGCGGCGGCCGGCGCTGGTCCATTGTGCCCGGGGGACCTGCCGGACCGGGGCCGCGGTGGCCTTCTATCGGTTCCAGCGCGATGGCTGGACGCCCGAGGACGTCGCCAGCGAGCTGCGGCGCCAGACGTATCACTACGGCTTGGTCCCGGGCTACATCTATGCCATGGTGCGGACCAAACCGTCGTCGCAGCTCCAGGCCGAGACGGTGGTCGATCGCAACCGCGAGCCGGGAGTGCGCCGCAAGGAGGCCGACGATGAACGGTGATGGGGCCGCGGTGGCGCCGGCGCACCCACGCAGGACCCGGGCCATCCGGACCGATGGCGCCGCGCAGGCGGTCGCGAGGCCGTCGGGCGTGATCGGGCTGCGGCTGGTCCTGGCCGGGCTGGCGTTGGGGTTCGTGGTCGTGGGGGTCGCCGGCCTGGAGGTCGGGCCGCTGGAAGCCCGCCTGGGCCTGGCCGCCGGCGAGCGGCTCGGGCCGCTGGGCCAGGTGCTGGGTTACTGGGCGCCGGATCTCTGGCCGGCGCAGGTGGTCCCGAGCCTGGTCCTGGCCCGCCTGGAACCCTGGGGGCGCCCCACCACGGCGGCCGTGCGATGGCCGGCGGCCCTGGCGGGAATCCTCGGTGGCTGGCTGCTGGCCCGGGGGATGTTCCGGGCGCTGGGCCTTCGCGCCGCGATCGTCTTCGGCTGCTGCTGGTTCGGCTGCGTGGCCCTGATCGATCGTTCGGCCGGCGCGGGGATCGACCTGATCTCAGGGCTGGCGACCGTGGCGGCCATCGACCGGCTGCTGACCCGTGGTTCGGACTGGAGCGCCGGGCTCTGGTCCGGCCTGGCCTTCCTGGCCTGCGGCTGGCCGCCGCTGGTGGTCATCGGCCTGGCGCTGATCGTCATCGGCCGGCCGGGAGCGGGTTTTTCCCCCGCGCTGCTCCTGCCCCCGGCGGTCATCGCGCTCCTCTGGTCGGCCGCCACCATCGGGTTGGCCTCCGCCGAGGTCTGGGCGGCCGCGCTGACGCTCCCCTTGACTCAGAAACCGGCCTGGTCGCTCGGCCTGGGCGTCATGGCCCTGGGCCTACCCTGGAGCCCGTTCTCCCTCCTGGCCCTCAGCCGCGTGCTCCGCGCCAACTGGCCGGCGGACGGCCGCCGCTGGGTGCTCGGCTGGGTTCAAGTCGGCCTCACCGGCTGGATCGCCGGGACGCTGATCCCGGGACTGGCCCCGTCGGCGCGCCCCGTCGTCCTGGCGGGGCTGCTCGTCGCCGCGGCGGCCGGCCTCGAAGCCGCGTGGACTGAGTCCCTCAGTCCCGCGGCCCGGCGCGCCTTCTTCGTCCTGTTCTCGGCCGTGCTGGCCCTCTGGCTGATCACCATGACCTACGCCGGCTTCCTCTGGAACTTCACCATGCCGTATTACCGCATCCTCGGGGTCGTGATGGGCGTGCTGATCCTGGCGGTCATCGGCCTGGGCTGGTCGGCACTCGGGTGGAATCATTCCCGACGGGGCCTGGTCACCCTCGCCCTCCTGGCCGTGGGCCTGAAGCTGGCCCATGCGGGCTACTACGCTCCGGAGTGGAACTATCGCCGCAGCCAGGGTCCCTGGGGTCGCGCGATCGGCCAGTGGTTTCCCCGCAGGTGGCCGGTCTACACCTTCCATGACTGGCCCCCCGACCTGTGCTTCTTCATCGGACGCCCTGTTCGCCAGTTGCACAGCCCGCGCTTCTTGAACTACCTGCCCGGTTCCGAGAGCCGGTACGTCCTGCTGCTCACGTCCGAATTCGACAACTGGCCCCGCCATGCACCCCCCATCGCGCCGGTCGCCCGCTTCCAGGACCCCTCCGGCGAGGACCGCATCCTCGCACGCACGTCGGGACTCCTCCCGGTCCCCGGCCAGACGGCCCTTCGATACTTACCATGATCTCATGAATCGTCGCATGCAAACAGCGAGAAGTTGACTTTGACGGGGATGAGGGGTCACACGCTCGCACAACCGTCGTATAATGTGGGGTTGGGTGCGGAAATCGGCCGCCGCGGCGGTTGAGAGATCGGCGCGGATCGTGTCCTGGATGCGCCTTGAGTCCCGAGCGTTCGGGTAGCAGTGGGCAACCTGGATTGACGACGAACGGTCCATGCCTCCAGTGACGAGACCATCTCGATGCTCGGCAAGTTGAAGGAAATCTTCAGTTCCGGCCCATCGAGCCAGCCGGGGGGGCGTCGTGGCCGGGTGAACCTCCAGCGGCGGTTTTCGATCGTTTCCGAGACGGCGCGGGGGAGCATGTCGCGGGTCTACCGGGCGATCGACAATCAGACGGGTCGGACGGTCTGTCTCAAGGTCCAGAAGCGGGAGAAGAACGAGGCGGCGGCGGCCCGCACCTCGACCCGCGAGACACGTCCGCCCGAGGGCGAGGTCGCCAGCCAGTTGGTCCACCCCCACATCGTCCGGACGTTCGAGTATGGGACGTCCACCCAGGGCGAACACTACCTGGCGATGGAATACATCGACGGCGTGAGCTTCCAGTATATCCGCGAGACCCGCTCGGCCCGGACGGCGCAGAAGGTGGAACTCCTGGCCCAGGCCGCCGAGGGGCTGGCGGCCGTCCATGCCGCGGGCTTCATCCACCATGACATCAACCCGCGGAACTTCCTGGTCGACCGCGGGCAACAGGTCAAGCTGATCGACTTCGGCTTGTCGGTGCCCAATACCCCGGCGTTCTGCCGGCCCGGCAACCGGACCGGGACGGTGCAGTACATGGCCCCGGAGCTGCTGCGCCGCGAGCCGATCGACGAACGGATCGACATCTTCGCCTTCGGCGTGCTCGCCTTCGAACTCTTGACCGATCGCCTGCCCTACGATGCCAGCAACACCACCACGATGATGTTGCAGCGGATCAACATGGAGCCCCTCGACCCGGCTGTCGTCAAGCCCAAGCTCTCCGAGGAGCTCTGCCAGATCCTCAGGCAGTTGACGGCCCGCCGCCGCGAGCAGCGCTGGGCGCGCCTGAGCACGCTCCCCGAGGCCCTCCGCAGCATCCCGGCGAAACGGCAACGGGTGTGATCGGCCCCGAGCGGTCGGGTTCCTGGGCTCACCGCCGCGCCTCGATCGCTTCCAGGTCGCGGACGGTGATCAGCCGTGTGCCCAGGTCCGGGTCGTAGTGGGTGGTTCCGCGAACGCCGACGCGGCGCGCCATGAGCGGGTCGAGGTCGAGGCCCGGAGGGATGTCGAGGTAGGCGAGCGTCGAGCCGCTGGAACCGATCAGAGCGTAGAGCTTGCGCCCTTCGACCATGCGGGATGAGGGCTGGACGAAGCCGATAGCGCTGTAGGCGCGGGTCTGGGCTCGTTCGGCGGCCGCCAGCCGTTGGTGCACCTCGGCAACCTCGGCGTCGCGGCGACGGCTGCGGGCCAGGATCGTCTCGATGGTCCGCGCGGCCTGTGCGGCCTGCTCGTGCCGCGTGAGCCGCGCCAGGCGCTCACGGAGGGCTTCCTCGACGGCCGGATTCTCACCAGCACGCTTCAAGATCGCCTGGTAAGCCGCCCGGACCGTGTCGAACCGCCACTCCCCGATCGGCTGAGTCGTCAGGATTGCACGGTACCGCGCATCGACGCGGCCGATCTCGGCCGCAACCGCACCCGGCAGCGCCGCCATCGGGTCCGCGCTGGCTCCGGCAGGAGCCTGGTCGTGATCAACCCGGTCGGCCGCCCTCGTCTCGGAGACCGCGGACCCTCGTGCCGAAGCCCCGCTCGAACGGGGCCCGGACGCTGAGCCGACCTGGCCCATTCCCGCCAGGCAGATCACCGAGACCGCCGTAAGTCGCGATCGCCATGCTATCATGCGTCCTGTCTTCCCTGACGTAGGTCAGGCTTCAGCCTGACATTCCGGATTCTGTCAGGCTGAAGCCTGACCTACGTTCGTGCCGACGTCATAGCTCTTGATCGGTCCTGCCGTCAAGGTCCGCAGCTCTTGCATTCCGAGAAGGACGGTTTATGATGGATTCTTCCCGATTGGATCGACTTGCGCGCGGAAAAACTCGAATGCCAAGCCTAGATTGGAGTTGCGGGACGAGCCTCGCGGTGCAACCCGGCCTCACGATTCTCCAGGAGCCTCCGAAGAATGTATGCAATCATTGAAGATGGCAGCCACCAGTACCGAGTCCACGAGGGTGATCGCATCCGGGTCGACCGCCGCCCCGGCAAGGCCGGCGAGGAACTGGTTTTCTCGAAGGTCCTCTTGATCGCCGGCCGGGATGGGGGACCGACCCTTGGCCTTCCCGAAGTCGAGGGTGCTCGGGTCGCCGGTAAGATCGTCAACCAGTTCAAGACGAAGAAGATCATTATCCAGAAGTTCCGCCGGCGTAAAAACATGCGCCGGCGGAACGGCCATCGCCAGCCCTATACGACGGTGCAGATCACCAGCATCGCACCAGCTCCGTGAGCTAGCTTCTCAAGCCCGATGGGGTTTACCAGGACCGTACCATTTTGCCGATATTCTCGGCGTGGTACGGTTTTTTGTTTAGCCTCGCTGGTGCGATAAGAGCGAATCTGGACGAGACGAGCCGGCGGGGTAGGGCGGCTTGAGCCTGATTGCGGCTCGGTTCGGGCTCGCGTGACATTTTCGATATAGTCGGGAGACTTGATCGGAGAAATCCCCAGGCGGCGTGCAGGCGGTCCAGGACCATGCGTTAGACTGGACTGTTGTATTGGCAACGCATCGAGGTCCTGCAGCGGACGTGGTCCGATCCGAGGCGGCGCATTGAACACATCCCGGAGATCCCGGCGGGGCCGCCCGTCACGGCTGATCTCAGCGGATCCCTCCTGGCACGCCGCGATGGGAGTCGGGCAGAAAACGTCTCTCGACATCGATACACCACTGGACTTTTGAATAGAGATCGGCTAAACCCTGGCAGAGGCAGGCGTTCCTGAGACGAGACCGGGGTACGTCGAGACGTGGAGGCTGGCCATGGCGACGGTTGGCGAGCGAGCGGCGAGCGTGTCGGCACCGGCGGGGTTGAGAGCGGAGACGGACGGCCGAGCCGAGTTGAGGCGGGGACGGACGGGGATGCAGGTTCCGCGGGTCTTCAGCACGGAGGGAATCAACCCGTTCGACCAGGTGGACTGGGAGTCGCGGACGGCGGAGATCAAGGACGAGCGCGGGCGGGTGATCTTCCAGCAGGTCGGCTGCGAGGTCCCGCGCACCTGGAGCCAACTGGCGACGAATGTCGTCGCCAGCAAGTATTTCTACGGCGACGTGGCCGCCGGCAACGGCAGCCCGGCCGAGGGGAAGCGCGAGTATTCGGTGCGCCAGTTGATCGACCGGGTGACCCGGACGATCGCCGACTGGGGCAAAGCCGACGGGTATTTCGCCACCGCCGCCGATGCCGAGCGGTTCTACGACGAGCTGACGGCGCTGTGCTTGAACCAGTATGGGGCGTTCAACTCACCGGTCTGGTTCAACGTGGGCCTGTTCCACCAGTACGGGATCAGCGGTCCGGCCAACAACTGGCGCTGGGACGAGGAGACCCGCGCCGTCACCCGGGCGGTCAGCGCCTACCAGTTCCCCCAAGCCTCGGCGTGCTTCATCCAGAGCGTCAGCGACGACATGGAAGGGATCATGCGGCTGGCCACCAGCGAGGCCATGCTCTTCAAGTTCGGCTCGGGGACCGGCACCGACCTGTCCACGCTCCGCTCCAGCCAGGAGAAGCTCTCCGGCGGTGGTCGGCCGTCGGGTCCAGTGAGCTTCATGCGAGTCTACGACGCGATTGCAAGCGTGGTCAAATCGGGGGGTAAGACCCGCAGGGCCGCGAAGATGCAGACCCTCAAGTGCGGCCACCCCGACATCCTCGACTTCATCGAATGCAAGACCAAGGAGGAGAAGAAGGCCCAATCGCTGATCGAGGCCGGCTACGAGGCCAATTTCAACGGCGAAGCCTACAGCTCGGTGATGTTCCAGAATGCCAACCTCTCGGTCCGCTGCACCGACGCGTTCCTCCGCGCGGTCGAGGCCGACGGCGACTGGACCACCCGCGCCGTCACCACAGGCCGCCCCATGAATACCTATAAGGCCCGGATGCTCATGGACAAGATCGCCCTGGGCACCTGGCTCTGCGGCGACCCCGGCGTCCAGTACGAAGACACCATCCAGCGCTGGCATACCTGCCCGAATACGGCACCGATCAATTCATCCAATCCATGCTCGGAGTTCATGTTCATCGATGATTCTGCATGTAATTTAGCGTCAATCAATCTGATGAAGTTCCACCGGGAGGACGGGAGCTTCGACGTGGAGCGGTTCCGGGCGGCGGCGCGGATCTACATCACGGCGCAGGAGATCCTGGTCGACCATGCGAGCTACCCGACCGATCGGATCGCGGCCAACAGCCACAAGTTCCGGCCGCTGGGGCTGGGCTATGCCAACCTGGGCAGCCTGCTGATGGCCGCGGGGTTGCCCTACGACTCGGAGCAGGGCCGGGCGCTGGCGGCCGCGGTCACGGCGATCCTGCACGGTCAGGCGTATCTGACCAGTGCCGAGCATGCCGCCCACGTCGGAGCCTTCGAGGGCTTCGCGGTCAATCGTGAGCCGATGCTCCGCGTGATGGAGATGCACCGCGACGCCGCCGAGACCATCGATGCGACGGCACCGAAAGAGCTGCTCGACGCGGCACGAATCGTCTGGGCCGAATGTCTCGAGATGGGGCGCGAGCACGGCTATCGGAATAGCCAGGTCACGGTGTTGGCTCCGACGGGAACGATTGCTTTCATGATGGATTGCGATACCACTGGAATCGAGCCGGACATTGCCCTGGTGAAATACAAGCAACTGGCCGGCGGTGGAATGCTCAAGATCGTCAATCGCACGGTCCCGATGGCGTTGCGGAAGCTCGGATACGACGAGCCGGAGATCCGGGGCATTCTCGACTACATCGACGCGCACGATACCATCGAGGGCGCGCCGGGCTTGAGCGACGAGGACCTGCCGGTCTTCGATTGCGCCTTCGCCCCGCCGCAGGGGGGCCGGAGCATCCACTTCCGGGGCCATTTGCGGATGATGGCGGCCGTGCAGCCGTTCATCTCGGGGGCGATCTCCAAGACGTGTAATGTCCCCAATGAGGCCACAGTAGAGGAGATCCGCGAGGCCTACCTGGAAGGCTGGAGATTGGGACTGAAGGCGCTGGCGATCTACCGCGACGGTTCCAAGGGGAGTCAACCGGTGAGCACCAAGGCGGAGTCGTCCAAGGGGTCCGCCGCGCCGGCTGCCGCGAGTGCGGCCCCGGCTTCGGCCGCGGTTTCGGCGGCCTTGCCGGCGGTGCCGGCATCGCCGCCGTCGGACGTGGCGACCCAGGCGCATGCACCCTGGGTGGGGACCGGAGAGCCAGCGGCGACCCCTACACGTCCGGCCGAGCCGAGCCCCGTTCCGGCACCGGCCAGTCAACCGCGACGCGAGCGGCTGCCGCACACCCGGCGCAGCCTGACCCACAAGTTCGACATCCAGGGCCACGAGGGATACATCAACGTCGGCTTCTACCCCGACGGCCGGCCCGGCGAGTTGTTCATCACCATGGCCAAGGAAGGCTCGACCATCGGCGGCCTGATGGACGTGCTCGGCACGGCGATCTCGATCGGCCTGCAATACGGCGTACCCCTGGAGGTCTTCGTCAACAAGTTCGCGCACAGCCGGTTCGAGCCGGCCGGGTTCACCAAGAACCCGGATATCCCGATCGCCAAGAGCATCGCCGACTACATCTTCCGATGGCTGGGCATGGAGTTCATCCCCGGCTACCGCGAGGCCAACGCGCCCCGGCGTCCCTCAGCCGAGGTCGAAGCGACCCCGTCCGGCCCGCCGATGCCGATGCTCAAGGTCAACGGCCACCGGACCGCGACCATCGCCGACCTGGAGCATGCCGAGGCCGTCCTGGGCACGTATCACGACAAGCCGGCCGCGGCTTCACCCGGCGGCGAGCTGACCGTCGATGAGGGCCTCGGGGAGCAGGACCGCCAGTTCGCCCACTTCCAGAGCGATGCGCCTCCCTGCGACAACTGCGGCGCTTTGACTGTCCGCTGCGGCACGTGCTACCGCTGCTTCAACTGCGGCAACAGCATGGGGTGCTCCTGATGAGGGAAGCGCCGTTTCGCCCCCGGTTCCCAACTGGATCACCATCAGCATCAAGCTCGGCCTGCCCCTTCCGGGACGCCTCGACCCGGCGCATTACAGCCTGCTCGACTACACCAAGGGCAAGCCCAAGACGTTCCGCAGAATCCGGACGCCCATCGAGACGTGCCGGCATTGCGGCGGCGAGCTCCGGGATTATGGCGGCCACCGGGGAGCGATGAACGGCCTGGGCGTGAACCTGATGGACGTCTGGACGGACATCTCACCGGTGCGCCACTGGAAGTTCAAATCCCCCAAGCGCAAGGCCAACGCCCTGTCGACGAAGGTCCTCGACCGCGTGGTGGAGATGAGCACCCGCGAAGGCGAGGTTGTGCTCGACCCCTTCGGCGGCAGCGGCACCACCTTCGCCGTCTGCGAGCGGAAAAACCGCCGATGGCTGGGCATCGAGCTCGAGTCCACCGATGTCATCATCGAGCGGTTGTCCGGGTCCGACCTGCATGAGCATCAGAGCGCGGATCGCGTCGAGGGTTAACCTGGAGGGGGCGGGGATGTGCCGTCGCGGCGCTCTCCAGGGCTGCGATGGCCTGTCCGATCCCACGCTGTGCTTTCGACTTGCACCAACTCGACCCAAAAATCGCCAAGGACACTGAAGATTCCAGCGGTGGGATGCCGATAAAGGAGGAGACGGCACTCGCGGAAGGCGAGCGCGCCGGCGGCGCCGATCCCAACCTGATCCGCATCTTTGGGCTGATGTGGGGAACGATCAGGACGATCGATCCCTGGGTGGAATCGCATTCGCTCCAGTCGAGCTGAGTCGGACCCCGCCGCGCCGTCCCGATCAGGAGGAGGACGTTCCGACATGCGCATCACGAGATTGGCGTTTTGCCTCCTCGGCCTGACCTCATGGAGTTGCGTTGGTTGTTCGTCGCAGGGGTGGGGACTCCGGTCGGGCAGCCCTTCCAAGCTGCAAACGGTGGCCTCCGTGGGTGACAAGCCGTTGCCGATCGTCGCGGGGGAACCGGGTTCGTCGCTGCGCGCGGAACCGGACGAGCCCGATTTGCCCCGTTCGACCGGCGCGCGGATCTCGGGTCGAGTTTATGATGAACGGGGCCGGGCGGTCCCCAACGCGCGGGTCCGGCTGGTGGTCGACGGCGCGCCCGGGGGCAAGGCCCGGAACGTGACGACGGATCGGTCCGGCGCCTTCACGCTCCGCGGGCTCCGCGCGGGCTCGTCGTACACGCTGATCGCCGAGTACCAGGGACAGGACGGCATGATGACCGGTCATGTCACGGCGCGGGCCCCGCGGTCGGATGTCCGGATCGCCCTGGGGGCCCGCGACGGCGGTGCCGATCCGCGCCGCACGCCGCCGGTCCGCCCGGCGCGTGCGCGGGTCGAGCCGGCGCGGGAGGAGGACCTCGAGCGCGATGAGGGTGAGGGTCTCCCCGCGATTCTCAACCCCGGGATCACCCCAGCCGCGGACAAGGACCCGCCGGCTGAAGAGGCCGCGGCGCTCTCCCCGAGGGATCGTCCACGACCGGCGTCGCGCCTGGCGGCGCGAACGGCGGCCGCGCCGATCCGCGCGGGTTGGACCGTGCGCCAGGCTCAAGCCGGTGGAGCAGCCACGCCCAGGCAGCGGCCGCGCGACCCGGCCAATGACGACGACGAGAACGTGGACTCGCGCCGGCGTCTGCCGCCGTCCAACGGGGCCAGTCCTCAGTACGACGACGACGGAGAGAATCCACTCCCGCCGGCACTCGAATCGGAGGAGACTCCCACTGCTCAGCCCCGCGGCCGAGCGATGGCGTCGCCCAGCAGCATGACCGGCGACGAACTGCCCTCGCCACGGTCCAGGCAACGAACCCGGCGGACAGCCCCGGTTGCGCGGCATCCCGACGATCCCGCGGCGGACGGCGGTGAGCGCGCCACGCTCGACCCCACACCGCGGCCCGACGACGACGAGCCGCGGCCGATCCCTGAAGGGGTCCTCCCGCCCGCGCGCAGGAGGGTACCGGCATCCAACCCGTCGCAGGCCGCGAGTCGATCGCCCTCCGGCGGCTCATCGCGAACCGGCTCGGCCCGGCGGCGAACCGCCCCGTCGACGGCCGCGCCCCGGCCCTCCGAGTCATCCGATCCCGCCGGCCCGACCGATGCGAACGACGCGCCCGAGGACGCACCCGCCGATGCCAATGCCAGCCCGCCGCGCCGGCCCACCTGGCGCGAGCTGTCGCTGAGCCCGAACAAAGTCCCACTCGACGAATCGCTCCGTCGGAGCTCGCTCGAGGCCCAGGCCGTCAACGAGGGTCCCGTCCGGCACGCCGATGCCGTTGCCGGCGCGACCCCAAGTCGGAAGTTCCCGCCCGGCCGGCCCCGCCGCCGCTCCGGATCGGGGCCGGCGGTCGCCGCCGCCGGTGCCGTGACCGAACCGAGTCGCTGCCGGATGGACCCGAACGAGCGTCGCATCGTCGACTTCCGGCTCCCCAGCCTCGACGGCCGGATGGTCTCGTTCCACGACCTCGACGCCGACCTGATCCTCCTCGACTTCTGGGGGAGCTGGTGCCAGCAGTGCCGGAAGTCCATCGCCCACCTGAGCGAGCTCCAGGGACAGCTAGGCGGGAAGCGGCTCCAGGTCGTCGGGATCGCCTGCGAAAAGGCCGCATCGTTCGAGGAGCGTCGCGCTGCGGCGGCCGGCGCCGTCCAGCGGCTGGGGATCGATTATCCCGTGCTGCTGTCCACGCTCGACGGCTCCTGCCCGCTCCAGCAGGCGCTCAATGTCCAGTTCTATCCGACGATGGTCCTGATCGACCGCGACGGCCGAATCCTCCATACCGAGCAAGGCGCGACCGACGCAACCCTGGGCCGGACCGATCGCTCGATCGCCCTGGCATTGAAAAAGGCCGACGCCGCCCTGGAGTGATGAGGCTGCCCCTGTTGACTGGAAGACCGGAAGACGGACCGATGCCGGCGAAATCCCTCAACACTCTGGAGGTGCGCAGCCGCCAGCAGTGGCGGAACTGGCTGCGCCAGCACCACGCTTCCGAATCCGAGATCTGGCTCGTGTTTCACAAGCGGCACACGGCGGAAACGTCCATCAGCTCTGACGATGCCGTCGAGGAGGCGCTGTGCTTCGGTTGGGTCGACAGTCTCGTCAGGCGGCTGGATGACGATCGTTACGCGCGGAAGTTCAGAGTCTGTCCCGGAAGGGTGGGGAAGTCGATGTTGTAGGGTGGGTGAAACCCACCGATCTTCAAGCCCGCCAAGGCCTTCCGGTGGTGGGTTTCACCCACCCTA
>JAJPJC010000368.1 GCA_021324445.1 Isosphaeraceae bacterium | reverse complement strand
GCTCGTGATCTTGCTCGTTCACGTATTTGGTACCTGGCGTCCCGCGTTTCTGATCACCGGCGCCCTGGGTTTTCTCTGGCTCCTTGCGTGGATGGCGACGTATCACCGGCCGGAGGAGCATCCGCGGATCAGCGATTCGGAGCGTGCCATGATTCTCAAGACACGCTCCGGCGCGGATGAAACGCGGTCGCCAATGCGCGCTCCGGTGTCGATGCTCGTGCGGTACCGGCAGACCTGGGGCGTTGTCCTCGTGAAGGCGATCCTCGACCCCTACTGGTTCCTGGTCGCCGAATGGTTTGGCCTCTTCCTCGTGGGCCGCGGGTTCAAGCTCGAGGACACGTCGATCGGGTTCTTGTTCCCGTTCGTGTGCGCCGACATCGGCAATTTCGTGGGCGGGGGATTGTCGAGCTACTTCATCCATCGGGGCTGGAGCGTCGGGGCGTCGCGGCGGGCCATCTTCCTCATCTGCGGACCCTGGATGCTGCTCCTGATCCCGGCGGTCTACACGACGCAACTGTGGCTTCTCATCGCCGAATTCGGCCTGGCGACCCTGGGCTATGCGGCCTGCGCCACCATCTTCCTGACCCTGCCGTCCGATCTGTTCGAGAGCGGGTCCGTGGCGACGGTGAGCGGCCTGGCGGGCATGGTGACCGGCTTCGTGACGATCGCCGCGACCTACACCATCGGAGAGGTCACGGACCGGTATTCCTTCGAACCCATCCTGGTGGGGGCCAGCGCGGCCCCGGTGCTCGCAACGGTCGCGGTGTTCGCCCTGGTGCGAAATACGCGCGAGACGGGCAACGGCGTCCTCCTCAGGATCTGAGGGGCACCGACTCCATCCCGTCGGCCCGATCGATCACACGGGACGTGTTTCGGGCACACGGCCCAGGCACCGGTCGAAGGTCCGCAGCGTGGCGAACGCCAGGATCAGGGCGATCGCCAGGTCGACGCCGATCCAGATCAACGGCCAGGTCGGATCATTGTAGATGACGGTCGGACGGAAGCCACTCCAGAACGAGGACTCGGTGCCATACCACCAGCGGGCCGCCCACTCGGTCGTCGCGTAGATGCCGAAGAACGGGCTGGCAAGGTTCAGGCCGTCCCAGTTCGACCCCATCTGGATAGCGGTCATCCGGAAGGCCGGGAGGATCGACAGCACCTGCAGCACGAGGGGCCATCCCAGCGCGACGAGGACGTAGGCCATCACGCTGACGGTGATGACGCGGCCCAGCCGGGGGATCCAGGTCGCCAGCGCCAGGCCGAGGCTGGTGATCACCGCGGCATAGGCCAGGATCTGGCCGATCATCAGGACCAGCCCGATCGCACCGCCGGTGATCATCGCCGCCCCGGCCGAGACCCAGATCGGCAGGATCGCCAGCCGGGGCACCATGGCGAAGGTGCCCCACCACTTGCCCCAGACGATCTCTCGGGTCGTCAGCGGCGTGGTCATGATCACGTCGAGGCTGCCCCGGTCCCGCTCCTCGGCCAGGGCCGTGGCCGCCGAGACGCTCAGCAGCAGCAGGCCGACCGACACCTGCCAGGCGTTGACCTGCGCCGCCACGACCTGAATGCCGCTGTAGATCAGGCCGTGGCCCCACCAGAAGTAATAGAAGCCGATGACGTACAGGCTCGCCAGCGCCGAGACGATGGCATACGCCGTCCAGAACCGCCCGGTCCAGCGCGAGGGCCGCTTGCGGTGCCACTCGCGCCAGAGCACCGGGTTGCCGTCGAGTGGCGGCCCGGGCAGGTAATCCAGGAGGCGCGCCGGCGCGTCGGGGCGCTCGCGCTTCTGCGGTCGATTCGCCTGAGCGAGGACCGTCGGCCGCAGCCGCCGGCTCGCCAGCGCGATCGGGAGCCAGGAGACCAGCAGCGTGACGAGGAAGAACGCGGCCTGCTCGCGCAACCCCGGCCTCCAGATCGGCCAGGAGAGTTCCGCGACGAAAGCGGCCACGATCGGGTTGGACAGGACCCAGGCCTGGCCCATGCCCGACGTGGGAGGTCCGATCGGGAAGAGGAGGAGCGATGCCGGTACGAGCACCACCCAGAGGCCCACCACCAGGTACGCCAGCAGCAGGGCCTGGTGCGGCTTGCGGGCCCAGACCGAGGCGATCAGCGCCACGGTGCAGCACAGGACGGCCACCCCCGCCGTGACCAGTTCGGCCCCGATCACTGCGACGAGGTCGATCCCGCCCAGAAAGCTGCCGAGCGCCAGCACGGGCAGCCCGCACGCCAACAGGCCCAGGACCGGGGCTAGCCGCGCCCCCAGCTTGCCCAGGACGATCTCGCGATCGCTCAGGTCGGTGACGAAGGCGTGGATCAGCGTCCCTCGCGCCTTGTCGACGCAGACGGCACCGGCGGTCGCCGCCGGGGCGGCCAGCAGCACCGCGGCCAACTGGACCGCGATCACCGTATCGAGCAGCAGCCGACCGACCGCGGCCGCCTCCGCCGGGCTGTACCTGGCCCGGTCCGCCGGCCCCCAGGTCAGCGCCAGGCCCGCGAGCAACACACCGACATAGGTCGCCCGCAGCGCATAGACCTGCCACCGCCGCGCGGCGATCAGGCTCTCGAATGCGAAGACGGGCCCAGGGCCCCAGCGCATCCTCATGGCGGATCTCACCTCGAGGCGCCGACCGAACACCGTGCGGATACTTGCAGGATACGGTCGGTCCCGGCATCCGGTCCACTCGTCTACAGCGATGAGGCGCAGGCCGTATGCCCTCCCCGCTTGGAAGCCCTCACTCTTTGGAGGACTTGGGGAGGGCGAGCCTCCCGGCGAGCCTCCTCCTCAGGCTCGGCAGGAGCCTCGCCCTCCCGAAGACCTTCATCCTGTCGGCGCCTCTAAGCATCCGGCCGGGGTCTTCCGGCCCTTTCGACCGAGCGGAGAGCCGGGTGGCTGGGGTCGGAGGCCGCAGGCCGCAGCCCCAGGCGCGGGGGCCTCAACCGCTGGGGACGGCGCCGGCCATTCGGCCGGCTGGACCCCAGCCACCCGATCTCCGATCACCACCTCGCTCGAGGGCACAACGACTTCGGCCGAGGGCTTAGAATCCCGGTAACAAAGTCTTATGTGATCATCTCATGGGAGACCACATAATTGGCGATCGAATCGCCGGTCGCGATCCCTTCCGTCGCGTCGAAGGACCAGTGGATGCCCAGGTAGATCCGGCTCATGGCGTTCTCCTGGGCCGCGGCGCTGAAGCTCGAATAGGTTCGGGTCACGCCGGGCAGCTCGTCCGACGTGATCGTGAAGGTGACATTATCCGTATGGTAGAAGTCGGCGAGCGTCTGGAACAGGGCGCCTCCGAAGGTGGCGTGGCCCGAGACGTACGCCGGGAAGGGCGGGGTGTAATTGGGGATGACGCCCTCCCCCGGCGCCCCGAGCGGCATCCAGTTCGGGTCGGCCACCGTGTCCGGATTGCTGTCATTGGCGGCGTCCCGAATGGCCGTGACGGGCCGCCAGAATTGGTACGTGTACTTCGTGTCCCACGCGACGATCCCCGCGTCCGCCATGGCGATATTCGCCAGGGCGAACATCCGGGCGTTCTGATCGAACGTGTTGTGCTGCTGGAGCGCGACCTCCTCGGTGATCTGGTCGTAGTGGATCGGCGGCGGTCCCATGACACCGGGCAGGTCGTAGGCCCAGAAGAGGCCGATCTGCGTCTCCTCCGGCGTGCGCGTGGTGCTGTTGACGGCGCCCAGCGATTTGACCTCGTTGAAGGCCGCCGTGTACTCGGGGCTATTCATCGCGGGCGGCGGGGGCGGCAGGAACGACATGGCGTTCGGGACGCCGAAGGGTGTCACCTGGCCCCACATCGGCTCCAGGGCCGTCATGTAATCCGGCGGGGTCGG
>JAJPJC010000430.1 GCA_021324445.1 Isosphaeraceae bacterium | reverse complement strand
CTCGATGGCGAACCGCTGCCGATACGTCTCCTTCACCCAGTCGAAGGAAGGGGCACAAGGGCCCAGAAGGCGTACACCAGCCGCTGCTTGCCATGCCGCCGTCACGCGCCGCGGTCGTAGCGGTACTTGACGCCGATCGAGACCCGGGCTGGCCGCTTGTGGGCATCGTGCAGGGTATCGATGCCGAAACCGCCCTCCTCCCAGGTCGAGAAGGCGTTGATCCCGCTCGGTCCCCGCGGGTCGTCGAGCTTCCGGCCCCGGCGGATCACCGGCATGAGGAACGGCTGCCGCGCCGCCTGGAGGTAGCGGATCACCCCCACGCTGGAGAAGCCGCGATCCAGCAGCAACAAGCGGCCGCGGCCGCTTGGCGGAACAGGCGCTCGAGGACCTCCTCCAGTGGTTCGCCGCCTTCGCCGGCCGTCAAGGCGACGGTGAAGAGGGAGCCGCGGTGGATGACATAGAGCGTGGCGTAGGCGTGGAAGTGGCTGGTGCCGCTGTTGGCCTGGGAGCGATAGATCACCTCGGGTTCGGCCAGTGGCCGGCCATGGTAGGGGATCAGGACCAGGTCGCCGGCCGGGCGCGGGGGCCGCCGAGGCGCAAGGGCCGGGGCAGGTCGCCGGCCAAGGCGACGTCGAGCCGGCGCTGGAGCTCGGCGATGTCGGGCGCGGTGGCGATCAGGGCCGACCGAGCGGCCTCGTCGGAGGGGGCATCGCGCAAGCACCTGCAGGTATCAGAGACTGAGGTGGCGCGGGCGGCGGCGTAGAACCACAGGGGCAGCAGGGGCTCGGCACGGCACTTGGGCCCGTGGTCGGGGAGCTTCAGATCGTCCTGAAGGAGCGCGGTGGCGCAGCGGTGGACCTGGCCGGCGGTGAGGGTAAAATTCTTCGGGCGCATGGCTCCCTCCCGTGATGACGCGGCCTTCATAAGTCATTATAGGGAGGGGGCCTGTGCCCATCTCACCCGACCTCATCGACGACGCCCGCGATTCGGAACTCCTGAATCCGAGGATCTGTTGATCCCCGCCCCAGCCGAGTCAGGGCCGGCTGCGGCCCGCCTCGCGGATCGTACGGAGCCGGGTGGCCATCGCCCGGACGCGATCCGGGTGCTCGGTCGCCACGTTCTTCGTCTCGCCGAGGTCTTGGGACAGGTCGAAGAGTTGGTCGACGGGGGCGATACCCGTCTCGGTGGCCGTGTTTCGTTGGACGGCTGGGCCAGGTCCGGCCGGGATGTACTTCCACGGGCCCTCTCGCAGGGCGAGCCGGCCGGAGTGGTGGACGGAATGGTCGCGTCCGGTGCGCGACTCGCCGAGCAGGGCCGGCAGGATGTCGAAGCTGTCGGGGGCCGACCCCTCGGGGAGTGCCTGCCCGGTCAGCGACGCGAAACTCGCCAGCAGGTCCACCTGGTTCACCAGGGCGTCGGACACGCCGGGCCGGACCCGTCCGGGCCAGCGGACCAGGAACGGGACCCGCGTGCCTCCCTCGAAGAGGCTGTACTTGCCTCCGCGAAGCGGCCCCGCCGGCCGATGGCCGTTGAGATCGCGTATCGCCCCATCGGCATAACCGTCATCCACCACGGGGCCGTTGTCACTCGTGAAGATTATGAGCGTCCGAGCCGTGAGCTTCCGCTTGTCGAGCGCCTCGAGGACCTGGCCGACGCACCAGTCCAGTTCCTGGATCACGTCGCCGCGCACGCCGCAACCGCTCCGACCCGCGAACCGCGGGTGTGGCACGCGAGGTACGTGGATGTCGTGGGTGGCGAAGTCGAGAAAGAACGGCTCGGTGCGGTGCCGCTCGATGAACGTGATGGCCTCGCGGGTGAACACGTCGGCCATGTCCTCGTCGACCCATCTCGCGGATCTCCCGCCGGACATGTACCCGATCCGGCTGATGCCGTCGACGATCGTCTGGTCGTGGCCGTGGCTTGGCTTCACCTTGAGCCGTTCGGGATTCGCCGCGCCGGTCGGCTCGTCGCCGATCGGCTTGCCGTAGCTGACCCGGATCGGGTCGTGCGGGTCGAGGCCGACGACGCGGTGACCTCGGATATAGACGCAGGGGACGCGATCGCCGGTCGCCGCCATCATGAAGGACTCGTCGAAGCCGACCTCCAGCGGCCCCGGGCTGATCTTGCCGCTCCAGTCGATTGAACCGGCGCCGAGCCCGAGGTGCCACTTGCCGACGACGCCTGTCCGGTAGCCCGCCCGCCTCAGCATCGCGGGGAGGGTCATGCGCCCCGGTTCGATGATGAGGGCCGCATCCCCGGGCAGAACGCCCGTACCCTCCCGCCGCCACGCGTATTCGCCCGTGAGGAGGGCATAGCGCGAGGGAGTGCACGTCGACGACGGCGCATGGGCATCGGTGAACCGCAAGCCCTCCCGCGCCAGCCGGTCGAGATGCGGCGTGCGGACTCGCGTCGCCCCGTAACACCCGATATCGCCGTAGCCCAGGTCATCGGCATAGATCAGGACGATATTCGGCCTGTCGAACGCCGACGCCCCGCCCCCGCGCGGAACCACCACCAGGAAGAGGACGACCGCGAGGCCGGCCATTCGGAGACGCATTCGGATCGGCTCCCTCGATGATGAAAAGGGATCTCTCGACTTCCCCAAGCCGGGGTCGTCCGATAGAATCGGAGGTCGACTACCCGGTGGTGAAACGGTATCACAACAGGTTTTGGTCCTGTTTTTCCAGGTTCGAATCCTGGCCGGGTAGCTTCCGATCCGTCGCCCTCAGCACTTGAGGAGCGGCGTGACCTCCGTCTGGAGTCCGCCGGTGACGTGGACCTTCCCGTCGCGGTCGACGAAGACGTTCACCTCGCTGCGGACGCCGAAATCCTCGAGATAGATCCCCGGTTCGATCGAGAAGCAGGTCCGGCGCAGGACCAGACGCTCCTCGTGGGTCTCGAGGTTGTCCATGTGCGCGCCGTTGCCATGGACCTCCTGGCCGATGTTATGGCCGGTCCGGTGGACGAACTGGGCGCCGTAGCCGGCCTCCTCGATGACGCGTCGAGCGGCGGCGTCGACCTCCCAGCCCGAGAGGGGCCGGCCGACCGCGTAGGCCTCCTGCACGCACCGGATCGCCGCGTCGCGCGCCGCGGCGACGATCCGGAAGATCTCGTTGTACTTCGCTGGCACCGTGTCCCCCACGTAGCCGACGCGCGTCAGGTCGCTGTACACGGCCCGCG
>JAJPJC010000555.1 GCA_021324445.1 Isosphaeraceae bacterium | reverse complement strand
GGGCAGGGGCTGGATGTTGTCGCCGTCCACGAGGCCCTCGACCGGCTGGCCGAGCGCGACGACCGCCAGGCGCAGGTCATGACCTTGCGCTACTTCGGCGGCATGACCGTGCCCGAGGTCGCCGCCGCCCTGGGGGTCTCGACGGTCACCGTGGAGCGGGACTGGCGACTGGCGCGGGCCTGGCTCGTCGGCGAACTGGGAGGGGGGGACGCATGACGCCGGAGCGGTGGCGACGGGTCGGCGAGGTCTTCGATGCGGCCCTCCGGGTCGATTCCGCCGGGCGCGATGAGTGGCTCCGCGCCGCCTGCGGCGGCGACGACGAGCTGCGGGGCGAGGTCGGCCGCCTGCTGGTCCAGGACGAGCGAGCGGACCGGGACGGGCTGCTGACTCCCCCGGGGCCGACGAGCCCACGTCCGGATCGGACCGCGAGCTGGCACCCCCGCCCCACGGTCCAGGCCCCGCCGGCGCGGCGGCCGGTCGGCCCCGCCGACGAGACATCGGTGGAGGACTCGGGCGGCTTCACCCCCAGGGCGGCGATCGCGGCCCCGCCGGCGCGACATTCGATCTGCGAGCCCCCGGCGCTGGTCCGGTCGCGGCTGAGCGAACTGCCCATGATTTACATCCTGATCCTGGGCATGGCGATCGTCTGGAAGCGCGCCGTCCTCGTGAATGATGACCTGACCCAGCATCAATGCGATCTCGCGATCGTGCTGGCCTTACTGGGGATCATCGGCGTGCTCCGGAGCCGCTGGCCCATCCCGCTGCGTTGGCTCAAGGCCCTGGAGCTGGGGATGATCGGGCTGATGGCGGTTCGCATCGCGTTCGTCCAGTATCGGATGATGCTCCTGTACTCGCTCGACGGCGACAAGATGATGGCCCAGCTCACGATGAAGAATGTCGTGCTGCTGGACTCGATCCTGATCCTCACCTACGGGCTCTACGTGCCGAAGAGCTGGCGACGCGCCGCGTTGGGGGCGGGACCGGTGGCCCTCTTGCCCTTCGCGACCCTGGCGCTCCTGATCATGCAGTTCCCCGGCGCGATGGCGTGGATCGGGGAGGGGGGGATGGTGAGCAAGACGCCACGCATCCGCCTGCTCGCCTTCGATGCGATGATCCTGCTGATCCTGGCGGTCGGGGCGAGCTTCGGCGCCCGGGCGATGTCCCGGCTGCGCCGGCAGGTCGCGGAGGCTAAGCAGTTCGGTCAGTATCGCCTGCGCCGTCGGCTGGGCGCCGGGGGGATGGGCGAGGTCTACCTGGCCGAGCACCAGCTCCTGAAGCGCCCCTGCGCCGTCAAGCTGATCCGGCCCGACGGCAAGACCGACCCGATGGCCCTGGAGCGGTTCGAGCGCGAGGTCCGCCTCACCGCCACGCTCTCGCATCCGAACACGGTCGAGATCTACGACTACGGCCGGGCCGAGGACGGCACGTACTACTACGTGATGGAATACCTGCCGGGACTGAGCCTGGCCGAACTGGTCCAGCAGTACGGCCCGCTGCCGCCGGGGCGGGCGGTGTACCTGCTGCGGCAGGTCTGCGGGGCGCTGCGCGAGGCGCACGCGGCGGGCCTGATCCACCGCGACATCAAGCCGTCGAACATCATCGCCGCGCGGCGCGGGGGGATGGACGACGTGGCCAAGCTGCTCGACTTCGGCCTGGTCCGGCCCTCGGCGGCCGCCCGGGCGGCCCACGTCAGCGCCGAGGGCCAGGTCCTCGGCACGCCGCTGTTCATGTCGCCCGAGCAGGCCAAGGGCACCCGGGAGGTGGACGAGCGGAGCGACATCTACTCGCTGGGGGCGGTGGCCTATTACCTCCTGACCGGCCGCCCGCCGTTCGAGGGGGACGACGGGCTGGCGGTCTTGATCGCGCACGCGCGCGACCCGGTGACGCCGCCGTCGCGGCTCCGCCCGGGCATCCCGGAGTGCCTGGAGCGGGTGGTGATGATCTGCCTGGCCAAGGACCCGGCCGAGCGGTACCCCGACGCCGCGAGCCTGGAGCGGGCCCTGGGGGCCTGTGCCTCTGCGGGGAACTGGGACCAGGAGCTGGCCGCCCGCTGGTGGCGGGACTACGGCCGGGTCCCGTCGCCGCAGCGGGTTGCCGTCTGACCCGGCCGTCAGGAGGGTACCGGCCGGCGCCGGCCGGATGACCGGCCCGACGAATCCTGGTAGGATTTGGCGTGCCCGACCGCGGGCCGTCCGGAGGATCGCGCGATGGACCCATTGCACCGGAGGGGCGCCTCGCCCACCGATGACACCGACCCGGTGATCGATGCGATGCTGATCGAGGGCTATCGCCGGATGTCCCCGGCCCAGAAGCTCGAGCGCGTCCGGGCGCTGACCCGCGCGGTGCAGCAACTGGCGCTGATGGACATCCGGCGGCGGCACCCGGACGCCGACGAGCGCGAGCAGGCCTTGCGCCTGGCCTCGCGCTGGATCGAGCCGGATCTGATGCTCCGCGCCTTCGGCTGGGATGTGCGGGAGGCCGGGTACTGATGCTCTCCGAGCCGCTCCTCGTCGTCGCCAGGCTGGCGCGGGCCTTCGACGCCCTCGGCATCCGGTACCTGGTGGGGGGCTCGCTCGCCAGCGCGATCTACGGGAAGCCCCGCGCCACCCAGGACGTCGACCTCGTCGCCGAGATCGCGCCGCTTCATGTCGAGGCTCTCGCCAGCGATCTCGCGGCCGAGTTCTACGTCGATCCGGACATGATCCGGGATGCGATCCGACGGCGGGCCTGCTTCAACGTCGTGCACCTGGAGACGATGTTCAAGGCCGACGTCTTCATCGCGCTGGACGACGCCTGGTCACAGGAGGAGATGTCGCGGGCCCGGACGGAGGAGATCGACACGCACGAGGGCCGGGTGACCGTCCGGTTCGCCAGCCCCGAGGACGTTCTGCTGCACAAGCTTGTCTGGTACGAGCGCGGCGGTCGGGTCTCGGATCGGCAATGGAGCGATATCATCGGGGTGATTCAGGTGCAGGCGGATTCCCTGGATGTCGGCTATCTCCGGTCGTGGGCACCGGCGCTGGGAGTGACCGATCTGCTCGCCCGTGCCTGGCCCGAGGCCGTTCCCGAGGATACGGATGCACCCGAGGCGCGCGGTCCCGACGAGGAGGATGGCGTCTCCGCCTGAAAGGATTCTCGTATCTTTGGTGAGCAACTGAAATCGGGCCGGGTCGCCCGGGCGGTTTGTTCCCCCGGGACTCCGCAGATCCGGATATGGAGCAGGAAGCTCAAGACAAGAAAAGGGGACAGACATCCTTCTTAAGGACAAGAGAAGGGGAGAAGAAAAGCTGAGCCCGCTGCATGGTCTTGAGTCAGGGCCGCTGCGAGCCTCGGCCCGGCACCGACTAATCGGCACATGGGGCCAACTCATGTAGCTCTGGCCTATCTTGCGGGTGGGAAGCTATGATACAATCGTCCAGTAGACAAAGCCCGCCCAGATTGCTGAAGAGTCCAGGATTGTCGCCCCGATATCCTGAGACCAGAGGGACTCATGCTGCTCGCGAAGACTTATCCACCTGTTGGCAAATGCATTTATTGCGGGTCGCGAGAATGGTCTCCCGACGAGAGGAGGAGGCTAGCCCGCATTTCTCACCCAAAGATATAGGAGGTGTCCGGGACGCCCGAGGTTAGGCCCATGGCAGCGAAATGTCGT
>JAJPJC010000138.1 GCA_021324445.1 Isosphaeraceae bacterium | reverse complement strand
CCTCAGAAGATGAAAGACGCGGTGCGTAGCCACACCGATTGTCTCATCCGTAGGGCTGGGCGCCACTGTGTTTTACGCACAAAAACCTCGGTGGGGATGTCTCAGGGCGCCGCCGGGGTTGACCGCAACCGGGTTGCACCGTATGGTAAGCACCGACGCGGGGCCCACGATCGCTCCCCGCCGCCGGCGCGGCTGTCTGATCCTCTGCAAATCATGCCCCGACAGGAAGTTCGACCCGGGCGCGAGGGATGGAACCCTTGACGATCGACCGCACCCAGATCCTGGTCCTGAACTACAACGGGCGCCACTGGCTCGATGCCTGTCTGCCCAGCATCCTGGAGGCGGCCGGGCGCGCTCCGGTCCCCTGCGCCGTCACGGTCGTGGACAACGGCTCGACCGATGGCTCGTGCCAGCACCTGGCCCAGCGATGGCCGGCCGTGGGCCTCGTCCGCGAGCCCAACCTGGGGCTGGCTTCCTTCAACCAGGTGCTGGCGCGACTGGAGGAACCGGTCGTCCTGCTCCTGAATAACGACATCCAGCTCCACCCGGACGCGGTCGGGCCTCTTCTCAAGGTCTTCCAGGATCACGAGGACGCGCTCTTCTCCGCCCCGCTCTGCTGGTCCTTCGACGGCCGGACCTACGAGGGGATGCGGACGCGCGTTCGCCTGCGGTACGGCCTGGTCCAGGGGATGTGCCGGGTGCCCGGGTTCGAGGAGGTTCTCAACCGGCGCGATCTGACCGCCGCGGCCGGGCCGGTGCTGGCCGTCGACCGCCGCCGGTTCCTGGCCCTCGGGGGTTATGACCCCATCTACTTCCCCGGCCGGATCGAAGACCTCGACCTGGGATTCCGAGGCTGGATGGCCGGCTATCGGGGGTACTACGTACCCGAGGCGGTCGCCTACCACCATGGATTCGGCACGTTCGCGTCCGAGCTGGGCCTGGCGCGCGCCCAACGGCTGGCCTTGCGCAACACGTTGCTCTTCATGTGGAAGAACACCGCGGGGACCCGGCTGCTGCGGCACTGGCTCTGGGTGCCGATCCGGCTGAGCTGGGCGCTCCTGCGGGGTCGTCCGGAGTTCGCCCTGGGACTGGCCTGGGCTCTCGGGCGGGCCCATCGGGTCCTGGCCGCTCGCCGCGAGCTGGCCGTGGGAAAGGGCAATTGGATCCAGCGGCAGGAGGCGTTCTATCGACAGTTTGCGTGGTAAGTCGCGACGAGGAGGACCTGCGTCCGGCCGGCACAGCCGGCCGGACGTGCTCACGGACGAAGGGCTTCAGGACTGAAGGACTACGCGATGTCGTCTCGGGCTCCCCACCTGGTGATCGATGCCCGGCCCCAGGGGCCTCGTGGCCTGCTGGCGGCGGAGGTCGTACTCGGCCGCAGCATGCTCCGGCACCTGCTCGACCTGGCGGTCGAGCTGTCGGACGCGAATCAGCCGGTGCGGGTCCACGCGCGGGCGGAGGACCACCGCGAGCTGCGCGAGCTCATCCACGACCGGCACCAGACCCCCGTCGAGTTCCTCAGCGATCCGCCCCGGGGGGATGACGCCATCCTCAGGACCGATTGCTTCTACGACGCGGCGCGGCTTCGTGGCCTGCTGCGCCGGGGGCGGTCCCCGGCCGCCGCGGTGATCTGGCGGCTCGACCAACCGGAGACCCTGCTGGCCGCCGATGAGGAGCTGACGCATCGCCTGACCTACCAGCCGATCGGCAAATACTGGGCGTTCCCCCTGGCGCAGCGCCTGGCCGAGGCCCTCCGCGGCAGCCCGGTTCGTCCCAACGTCGTGACGCTCGCCGCGGCGGCGTTGATGCTCCTGGCGGCGGCACTGGTCGCCTTCGGCCCGACCGGCTGGGCCGGCCGCGCGGCCGTCGCGGCGGCGATGGCCCTGGCCCTGGTCCTCGACACGGCCGACGGCCGCCTGGCACGACTCCAGGGGACCAGCTCGGCGTTTGGCCGCTGGCTTGACCAGTGCCTTGACGAGCTGACCGACCTGGCACTTCACACCGCCATCGCCTGGGCGGCGTTCGTGCGCGCGGGCGCGCCCCTTTGGCTCCTGGTCGGCATGGCTTACGCCGCGGGGAAATACCTCTTCCTCGTGCAGTCGATTCTGGGTGACGACCTGGAGCGGCGCTCGGGGGATCGACCCTCGACCCGGGATTTGCCTGTGCTTCGAGCGAGCTCCGGCCCAGGCGCCCGGGGACTGGTCGCCGCTCTCCGCTGGATCGGGCATGCGGACATCCGCTGGCATCTCTGGATCGCCCTGGCGATGGTGGGGCGGCTGGACCTGGCCCTGGCGGGGTATGCCGCGTATTTTCCGGCTCGAGCCCTGGCCGGCGCGGCCCGCAAGGGGGTGCGCTATGCCTGAACCGCGAGTCTCCGTCCTGGTCCTTGCCCGGGATGAGGCCCACAACCTGGCGGACTGCTTGGCGGCGGTGCGCTGGGCCGACCAGCGGGTCGTCGTGGTGGATTCGCGCAGCCGCGACGCCACCGTGGAGATCGCGCGCCGCGCGGCGGACGTCGTCGCGGTCCGGGACTTCGACGACTTCGCGAGCCAGCGGAACGCGGCCCTGGCGCTGGCCTCCGGCGATTGGGTGCTTGCGATCGACGCGGATGAGCGCGCCACGCCTGCACTGGCGGACGAGATCCGGCGGTGGATCGCCGATCCCGACCACCCCTACCGGGGTTTCCGGGTGCCGATCCAGAGCGAGATCCTGGGCCGTCGCTTCGCCTTCTCCGGGACGCAAGACGATCGCCCGCTCCGCCTCTTCCGCCGCGACAGCGGCCGTTGGGTCGGCCGGGTCCACGAGACGGTCGAGCTGCGGGGTCCGGCCGGCTTGGTCCGCAACGCGCTCCGGCACCGCACGATCCCCACCATGACGGTCTTCCTCGACAAGATCAACCACTATACGACCCTCGACGCCGAAGGGCTGGCCGCGGCGAAGACGCCCTATCGGGGACGCGACCTGGCGCTCCGCCCGCTCTGGACCTTCTTCAAGCTCTACATCCTCAAGCAGGGGTTTCGCGACGGCATCGAGGGGTTGCTGTTCTGCCTGCTTTCCGGCGTCTCGGCGGCGGTGCGGGCCTGGAAACACCGTGAGCTCGAGCGTGGCCGGCGGCAGACGGCGGGTACCGGGAAACCGGTCTCCACGCACCACGCACCACGCACCACGCACCACGATCCCCAAGCCGACTACGAAGCGGTCGTCGCCGCGCGATTCGACGCCCTGCACGGGCGATTCAAGTCGGAGGTGGCCGAGGACGACCCCCGGCTGCTCGGCCTGGTGGAGGGCTTGCGGCCCCTGACGGGCCGCCGCGTGCTCGACCTGGGCTGCGGCAAGGGCCGATTTGCCCGTGCTCTGGGCCGGCGCGGGGCGTGCGTGGTCGGGCTCGACCTGTCTGGGGCGATGCTCGCCGCGGCCGTTGGGATGGGGCTGGGCCGGGTCCGCGGGTCGGCGCGCCGCCTGCCGTTCCCATCGGCGAGTTTCGACGGCGTGATCGCCGTGGAGGTCTTCGAACACCTGCCGCCGCGGGCACTCGACGACGTCTGCGGGGAAGTCCGCCGCGTGCTCCGGCCGGGCGGGACCTTCGCCGTCGTGGACAAGAACGTCTACGCCTTGAGCGCACGGCGGCGATGGCTGCCGAAGGTGGTGGTGAAATGGCTCGACCAGCGGCGCGGTCGCTGGATGTACGCGCATCGTGAGCGGGTCCGGGAGCATTGGTTCCGGCCAGGCGGCCTGAGACGCCGGCTCTTGCAGTGGTTCCCCGAGGTCGGAGTCGTCCACCTCCTGGGGCGGAGCGAGGTGGGGCGGTTCCCGTTCCAGCAAGTCCCGGGTACGCGGCTGATGGTGTTGTGGACGGCCCAGACGGCGGGAGGGTCCGCATGACCGACCGCTACCCGCCGATCCTCCCCTTGCTCCCCCTGATGCTCTGGCGGACCCCTCCGGGCCTCGAGTTGATCCTCGCGCAGGAAGGGGTGCCGTTCGCGCGGCTCAAGGAGGCCCACAGGCTGGCGTTCCGCGGCGGCCGATTCGTCCTCTTTGACGGCCGCACCACGGCACCGAGCTCGCTGTCCGGCCTCCTGGCCGCGGATCAGGTCGCGATCGATGTCGACGCGCTGCGGACGGGTGAACCGTCGGATCCCTTCGCCGCGCTGGTCGATCATCGGGCGGCGCGGGCGGCGTGGCGAATCGGCCCCTGGACGCTGACCGAGCGGGTGGCGCGCCAGCCCAAGGCGTGGGTCCGTCGCCGCCTGATCGGGAAGCTCCGCCGGGCCGTCACGCGGGCCGGCGGCGTCTGGATCCGGCTGGCTCCGTTCCCCTATCCGTACCGCTCGGCGTTCAGCTTCCGGGTCGACCTCGATGAGCCCTTGGCCGAGGACTACCATCGCTTCGCCGCGGCCAGGGCTCCTCTGGCCGAGTGCTGCACGCATTTCGTCAGCACGCACGCGTATACTCACCATGCCTCGGTCTGGAGAGACCTGCGGCACTACGACACACAGTCGCACGGTCATTTTCATCACGTCTACCGCGCGCCGGAATCCAACCGCCTCAACCTGGAGCGTGCCCACCGCATCCTTCACGGCTTCGGGTTCGAGCCCCTCGGCTTCGCCGGGCCCCACGGCCGATGGTGCCGCAGCCTCGACGACGCCCTGGAGGAGATGGGCTATCTCTATTCGTCGGACTTCCAGCTCGGCTATGACGACCTGCCGTTCTTCCCCTGGAAAGGGGAGCGGTTCTCGAAGGTCCTCCAGGTCCCCGTGCACCCGGTCTGTGAGGGTCTGTTCCTCGAGGCGGGCGTGGCCGAGCCGGGCATCATCGCCGAGTACCTGGGCCAGCTTGTCGCCGCCCGGCTGGACGCGGGCGAGCTGGCCATCGCCTACGGGCATCCCGAGCGCCGGCTCGGGCGGATGCCCGAGGTGCTGGATCGGCTCGCGCGAACGGTCGCGGGGCAGACCCTGGTCTGGCGGGTCACCTTCTCGGAGCTGGCGCGGTGGTGGCGGTGGCGGGCGGCTCGGCGTTGGCTGGTCTTTCCCCGCCAGGAGAATCGCCTGGAGATTCAGTTCGACGAGTGGGATCCCCAATTCGACCTCGCGCTGGAGATCCATCGCGGGCCCTTCCATTGTGCGGTGCCGGTGACCGGCCCCCGGCTGTCGTTGTCCCTGGCCGGACTGGCCTATCAGCGCGGGGCGAGCCTCGAGCCGATCCTCGGTCCCCCCGAGATCGACCCCGGCTCAATCAGTCTCAAGTCCGCCGTGAAGTCGGCGATCGACTGGGAGACGGTCACGCCCCTGGCGGAAATCCCCCGCTCGTCGCTCTCGAACCGGGTGAAGCGGGGACTGAGATGGTGGCAGCTCCAGCGCGCGAGGGCCAGTACATGAGACGAGGGATCCCCAGCCCACATTCCTGGCCGTCCTCCTCGACGCCGGCCTGGCTGGCGTCGCGCAGCCGGAGAGAGTCTCCGCCGGGGGCCGTGTTGGTCCACGCACCCAGCACGGCCTTTCAGGCGCCGGGAGGCGGCGAGAATCAACTGGTGCAGACCGCCCGGCACCTCGAGGGGCTGGAGGTGCCCGTCCGGCTGTTCTCTCCCTGGACGGACCGGCTCGAGGCGGCTCGACTGCTCCACCTCTTCGGGATGTCGCGCGAGGGGCTCGAGCTGGCCCGGCTGGCGCGCACCCGCGGCGTCCCGACGGTGCTCTCACCGATCTGCTGGTATGAACCCCGGGCCATCGCCGCGCTCGAGACTCATCCAATCCGGAAGGTCGCGGGCCTGGGGGCCTGGTGCCTGCGCCTTCTGGCGCCACGACTGCCCTCCTGGCGGCGGGAGCTGTTGCACCTGGTCGACGTGGTCCTCCCCAATTCGCGCGCGGAGGCCAACCAGTTGGCACGTCTCTTCGGGGTCGCGCGGCCGCGGTTGCGGGTCGTGCCCAACGGCGTGCTACCCTCCTTCGGCACGGCCGAGCCCGCGCTGTTCCGGGAGCGGTGGGGGTCGGATCCCTTCGTGCTGTCGGTCGGCCGGATCGAGCCGCGGAAGAACACGCTGGGTTTGATCCAGGCAGCCCGGCGCCTGGGAGTGCGCCTGGTGATCATCGGCGAGGCGGCTCCGGGCTACCGGGGTTATGCCCAGCAATGCCGGCAAGCCGGCGGCGACCGCGTCGCCTGGCTGGGCCGCCTGGATCACCACGACCCCGTCCTGGCCTCGGCCTACGCCGCGGCCCGGGTCTTCGCGCTGCCGAGCTGGTTCGAGACTCCCGGATTGGCCGCCCTGGAGGCGGCCCTGGCCGGCTGTGCGGTCCTGATCACACCCTATGGCTCAACCCGGGAGTATTTCGGCGACCTCGTGGCCTACGCGCGCCCGCACCGGCCTGAGGAGATCCGTCGCGGCCTGAAGCAGTGCTGGGACGACGGCCCCGACCCCCGGCTCGCGCCCCGGATCGCGTCCCATTACCTCTGGCCGATCGTCGCCCAGATCACGGCGGAAGTTTATGACCAGGTGGCTCGCTCCGCTCGCTCAAGTACGCGGTACGCCGTACCCGGTATGCAGTAAAGTGGTTCACAGGCTGGCGAAAGAACGGAAGCAAAGACAGGGCTCGTCTTGACTGCGTACTGTGGACTGCGTACTGCGGACTCTCTTCAGGAGGTGTATGACCCAGTCGCCCGCCCAGCCCAGGCCCGTGCAGGTCGGCCGGTACCGCTACAGCAAGCTCCGGTGGCGGCTGCTGGTGCGCGCGCTCGACGTGCTCGGCACCCTGGTCATGACGGTGGTGCGGCGGTTCCGACCGGTCCGGCGGGTGGCCTGCCCGCGGCGAATCCTGGTTGTGCAGTTGGACCATCTCGGGGACGCCGTGCTCAGCACGCCCTTGATCGCGGAGCTGCGCGCGGCTTATCCCGAGGCGACGATCGACGTCCTGGCCTCGCCCAGCAATCATGAGGTGTTCGAGGCCGATCCCTACGTGAACCGGGTCTGGGTCGCCGAGCGGACCTGGTTCGAGCGGCAACCGGACCGCTGGGCGCTGGTCACGGCAGTCTGGAGCCTGGGCCGATCGCTGCGGGGGCTGGGCTATGACCTCGGGATCGACGTCCGGGGCGACGTCCTGAGCGTGCTGGTGCTGGCCCTGGCGGGGGTCCCGCGCCGGGTGGGCTGGTCGATGGGGGGCGGGGCCTTCCTCCTGACCGACGTCTCCGGCTGGATCCCGAACCGGCATGAGGTGCGCTCGCGGTTGGCGCTGTTGAAGGGGCTGGGCCTGACCCCGGACGAATCCGCACGAGTGGAGGTCCACGTCAGCGACCACGACCGCGTGGTCGTGGCGCGCCGGCTCGCCGAAGCCTGGCCGCACCGCCGCAGCCCGCGCCGCAGCGAAGTGCCGGTCAACGCCGGCGGGCGCGGTCGTTCCGGCGAGAGCCGTGAGCCGCGGCCCCATGCCCTGCACCCGGGGGTGGTCCCCGACGAGGCCGACTGGCTCCACGCCGATCGCTTCTCACTCAGGCCCCCACTGCTGGCCGTCCACCTGGGGGCCGGCACGGCCGCCAAGCGCTGGCCCGCGCGATCGTGGAAGGTCCTGGTCGAGCGGTTCCTCAACGGCGGCTGGCGCGTCGTCGTCGTCGGGGGGATCGAGGACCTTCCCCTGTCGACCGACCTGGAGCCGCACGACCGCCTCCGCGATTGGACCGGGACCCTGAGCGTCACCCAGACCACCGCCTTGCTGGAGCGCGCCGACCTGTTCATCGGCGCCGATTCCGGACCGGCCCACCTGGCGGCCTCGGCCGGGACCCTCTCGGTCATCCTCTTCAGCGGGACCAACCAGCCGCGGCAGTGGCGGCCCTGGTCGCGCCATGCCCTGACCCTGCGCCAGCGGGTCCCCTGTCAGCCCTGCCACCAGAAGGTCTGCCCGCTCGCCGACCACCCGTGCATGTCCGGCCTGGATCCCGACCGCGTCTACCGCGGCGCGATGCGATGGTGGTCCCGCACCCACCGGGCGGAATCACCCCACGCGCCGATCTGAGGTGAATCGATGCGTCGTAGACCCGGTCTTCCACGAGGTTCTCGGGCGCCGTTGGACTGGCGCGGCTGGATCGCCTTGGCGTGGGTCTTGTGGTGGGCCTGGGCCTATGGTCGGATGGCGATCCAGGCCAAGGCGCCCCAGGTGCTCGCCTGGATCCGGGCGTTGGGAAACACCGCGAATTGAAGGGATCGCTGCGACAGGTTCCGGAGATGACTGAGCCCGGTCTCGACATCCGCGGTTTCGTGGCTTCCGATGGGTATCCCCTGCACGTCGCGGTCTGGCCGGCGGCGACTCCCGTTCGGGGTCTCGTCGTGGTTGTCCACGGCGTGCAGAGCCACTCGGGCTGGTATCACCGGCTGGGACGAACTCTGGCCTCCTCGGGCTACCTCGCCGCGTTCCCCGATCGCCGGGGTTCCGGCGCCAATTCGAAGGATCGGGGACATACCCGCTCGGCGGGCCGGCTGATCCAGGACCTCGTCGAGTGGCTCCAAACCTTGCGACAAGAGAATCCCCGGCTGCCGACGGCCCTGGCGGGAATCAGTTGGGGAGCAAAGCTCGTGGCGATCGTCGCGGGCCGGCATCCCGAGCTGGTCGACGCCATCGCCTTGATCTGCCCCGGGCTACACCCTCGGGTCGGCGTCTCCGGCACGGAGCGGCTCCGGATCGCCTGGGCCTTCCTGACCAATCCCCGCAAGACCTTCCCCATCCCCTTGTCCGACCCGGCGCTGTTCACGGCCAATCCCGAAGGCCAGGCGTTCATCGCGGCCGACCCACTCAGCCTCCGCGAGGGGACCGCCGGGCTGCTGGCGGCCAGCTTCGTCATCGACCGGCTGGTCAGCCGGTCTCCCGCCCGGATCCGCCAGCCAGCCCTGTTGATGCTGGCCGGCCAGGACCGGATCGTCGATAATGGAAGGACGCTCGAATACTTTGGGAAGCTGGCGTCGGCGGACCGGCAGGTCCTCGAATACCCCGAGGGGCATCACACCCTGGAATTCGAACCCGACCCGACTCGGTATGCTCTGGATCTTGTCACCTGGCTCGATCGCCACCTCGTTTCGTGAAGGCGAGCCGGCATCCGGGGAGCGTCGATCATCATGGAACCCACCAAGCGTGATTTGCGTCAGGCCAAGCGGGAGCTGAAGCGGGCCGGCAGCCAGCGGCGGCGTCGGCAATGGAAGCGCGACCTGCGCGAGAACCCGGAGGAGGCGCCCTACTCGGAGGAGGACTTCGGCCGCTACTCGACGGCTGAGCTCAATGGCATGGACCGCGACAATACGCGGCGGCGAGGCTGACCGCGGTCGCACTCCGCCGCGATCGCGACTCGACAGGCCGGGCTTCCTTCATCCATTTCCGTTTTGCGTTTGGTTACGAGTACGTCCCTCGAGTTCATCCAGCTCGGCCAGCAGGCGGTCGCCGAGCTCGGGGCGTGCCATGCGGACGAAGGCGATCTTACCGCGGAGCCAGGCGGCGAAGTCGGGGCGGTTCGCTCGATTCTGGCGCTCGAGTCCCTCGGTCCGGGCGCGGTGGAGGATCGCGCGGAGGCGGCGGACCTCGGACCGGCGGACGCCGGGGCGGTCGTTGACCACCAGGCCGGTCACCATCTGCGCCGTGCTCCGCCGCAAGACCCGCGTCTTGGATTCGTTGACCGTGAAACCCTCGTCCCGAGCGATGTGGCGGACCCGCGCCATCAGGTAGCCGGTGCGACCCTCCAGGCCCTCATCGCCGGAGAACGTCAGGTCGTCGGCGTATCGCGTGTAGGTCAGGCCGAGCTTGGCGGCGAGGCCAGCCAGCCGCCGGTCGAGCCGGCGCGCGACCTGGTTCGACAGTGCGGGGCTGGTGCAGGCCCCCTGGGGCAGGCCGCGGGGACCAGTCGCGACATGGTAGGTCGTGCCCTCGAAGATCACGGTCTTGCGGGGAGACTCCGTGCACAGCAGGGCCAGGATGGTGGCCACGGCGGGTGAGTAGCCCACCCGCTCGAACACCTTGCGCACCCGGGGGAAACCGATGCCGGGGAAGAACCCTTCGAGGTCCAGGTTCACGACAACAGCGCGACCGGCGTGGGGCTGGGCGTTGGTCAGGATGCTGCGACCCACGAGGAAGCCGTGGGCAGTCGGCTCGGCCGGCAGCTTGGCCAGGATCTGCTCGAAGATCCAGCGCTGGGCTCGGGCCATCGTGCGATGCGGCGCGCTGAGCACGCGTTGGCCGCCGCTCTTCTTCGGGACGGTGAAATTGACGTAATGGGTCCGCGTGACAACCTCGGCGTGGAAGGCCAGCCATCGCAGGCGTGGAATGGGCAGATCGAGGGCCCGCGCCAGTTCGGTCGGCGTGCTCAGGACGGGCAGCCCCGCGCGCTTCAGGTCCTCGGCGCGGCTGGTACGCTCGCCCAGCCGGCCCGAGACGCCGCGGCCGAGGAAAACGATGTCGTTGGCCTTGCGCCAGGCGATCGCCTCGGCCCGCTCCTGCTTGCGCTGGGCGGCCTCGGCCTTCTTTCGGTCCTTGAGCTGAGCGCGGGCCGCGCGATCAGCCTGCACGGCCGCCTCGCCGGTCATCGCGGCCTGATGCTGGATCGAGGCCAGCGTCGGCCGGACCCGATCCATCTCCGCGCCGACGGAGTGAATCTCGGCCAGTTGCTCGGGGGTAATCAGCCCCTGGGTGACCATCGCCCGGTCGATGAGCTGAGTCCGCGGGTCGTCGGCCGGCGGGATCAGGTCGCGCCGGCCAAACCAGAGGTTGGCGAACAGGTTCCGGCCCTTGGCGGCCTGTTTGATCTCCGCGCGGGTGATCGGCAGGTAGTCGCCCGCATCGAGGCCGAACGATCGCCCGGCTTTCTTCGTCACCGGCGGCGGTTCCGGCTGGAACTCCGGCCATGCCGTGGTCGTTGGGGGTGTCGCCTCCATCGGCGGCGGTGGAACGGATGCGGGAGGCGCCGACGGTTGATCCCGAGGCGCACTTGGGGCGGAAGTCCCGAAGAGCCACGCCAACAGCCGTTGAAACAGGTTCATCGCGCCTCTCAATTCCAGAGTGCCGCGTACCAGGCACTCGCAGTCGGGCGAGCCGCGGTCGCGGCGTTGGCCGCGTCGCGCAGGGCTTGCAGGTGCCGGCAGGGACCGCGCCTCAGGCCGCCGGTGAAGTGGTACGAGCAGGAGCAGCGACCACGGAGCATGCGGCCATCGCCGTCGAGCAGCAGCGAGGCCTCGGTCGTCATCACGCGGCCTTCGAGGACGCGCAGGCCGTCGGGCCGGGTCTCGTCCCGGCTGACTTTCACCGTTCCTCCGGCGACCAGTTGGCGCGCGGCCGCCGTCTCAGGATGCTCGGGACCGATCACCTCCGCCGAGAGGGTCACCGGCATGATCTGCCGCCATCGATACAGGCCCGCGGGCAGGTCGTGGATCACCTGGCCCAGCAGCGCCAGGCGATTGAGCCCGACGGCCAGCGCCGGCGGCTGGGCACCCGTCAAGGTCCGAAGCCGGTCGAACGAAAGCGCCGGATCGGTGTGGAAGGCGTGGGCGATCGCGGTCATGGTCGCCGGGTCGGGCTCGGCCGGGGGCGCGAGCTGATCGAGAGCCGAAGCCCGCGTCCAGTCGTTGGCCGTCCAGCCCGAGAGGCCCAGGATCAACCGGAGCGGCCCCATCCTGATCGACCAGAAGCTCGGCAGGCCGGTGCCCAGCAGGTAGACCTCGGCCGATTCCAGCAACGGCAGCAGCCGGGCGAGGAGCTGGAGCCGGTCGCGGCCCCAGGTCCGGATGATCTCGGATCGTGGTCCGTCATAGGGCGCATCACCCAGCCGGACGCGCTGCCCCCAGGGCTCGAGTACCGCCCAGGTCGGCCGGGCCGGTTCCAGCTCGAAGCGGACGGCGCGCGGACTCCGGGCCGCCCGGTGCCGCTTGAGATAGGCCAGGATGTTGTACAGCCCTTCGCGGCCGACGGGCACCCGGCGCATGGGCAGGCTCATCGCGGCCTGGAGCTGTAGGAACCCGCGCAGCCAGCTCGGCGGCAGCTCGATCTTCTCCTCGCGATAACCGTCGCCTGTTCCAGCCTGGACCTCGAAGCCGGCCGGGTCGACGAGGAACCGCGTCTCTCGGTAGCTGCGCATCCGCTGAAAATGCTCGTAGAGCGTCCACGAGTAGTCGACGTTGGTCGTCCCCAGGGCGACGTCCTGCTCGCGATCGAAGGCGGACCGCTCGACGGTCAGGCAGCCGTAGCTGCTCTCATCGGCCGAGAAGCACTCGAAGAAGAGGCAGTCGGGCGCGATGGTGATCACCGGGTCGCAGGGGACGAGCAGCCGCCACAGCTCGGGGTCATGTTTCATCAAGAAATTGGAATACTCGAGCCGTTTCTTCCAGTAGGTGGAGCAGAGCCGGCGGTAGCGCTTCTCCAGCTCGGCGGTGTAGGGCTCGGGCAGCTCGGGCAGGGACTCGTGGATGGCCGCACGGGCTTGCTGGGTGAGAGTCTTGCGCAGCTCGGCCTCGCGCCTTTGCTCCTGGGCCTTGTAGGCTTCATAAGCTGAGTGGTCGCGCGGCTTGTAGCGGAGGTCGCTGACCACGACGTCGTGCAGGGCGCCGACCGCCTCGCGAAAGTGCAGCGGGTCGCGGAGCACCCCCTCGAAGCTGACGCGGTCGCGCCGCAGGTTCGGCGCCAGCGCGACGGCCAGTCCGGCCGGGCTCCAGGTCACCGCGCTGCGCCCGCGATAGGCCAGGTTTAGTTGCATGAAGTTGCCTCGCCAGGCGGGATGATCGTGGTCCGCCAGCATCCGGAAATCGACTCGCACCGATCCGGGGGGCGGACGGGCCGCGCTCGACTTCGAGGCGTCGACCAAGGTCGTTCACCGAGGCCCCACGACACACTCTGCGTCGGGAACCTCGTTGATTCAGCTCAGCCGCAGAGTGTGTTGTGGGGCCGAACAGAACAACGGCCTTGGGGAAGCAGTCTCCGGGTCAAGTCCGGCCGCGGCGGAGCGCCGCAGCGTGATGGTCTCGGGACACGGCCCGACCGCCCTCCGGATCGGATCGGATTCGGAAGCTCGACCATGATCGCACAGGCTCAGGCCCATTGCAACTCGGGAAGCGCCTTCGCAACCAGCGGTGCGGATTCCGGGCGAGTCGCGACCAGCCGCACCACGGCGGCCAGGGCGGCGTTCCGCTCCGGGCCGCGGAGCGAGCGCAGGGCAACTCGCAGGAGCGGCAACAACAGCTCGGCCTCCTCGGGCCGCAGTGCCAGACGACGCGCGACTTGCTCGACCACGCGCGGCTTGACCCGGCTGCCGCGCCGCACGTTCAACAAGACCGAGGCCCAGAGCAGGCGCAGCCGGTCGGGGTCCAAGGCCAGGGAGAGATCGGGCACGCCGTTGGCTTGCGCCAGCCGTGCTTCGAGATCGCGCGCCAGGCCCAGCCGCACATCGTCGTGAGGCGATTCCAGCAACCGCTGCCAGAGGGTGACGTCGTCGTGCGCGCGCGGATCGGCGCGGAACCAGCTCATTCCCTCGGCGCGGGCGTCCTCGTGCCGGCTGTCGAGGAACTCCAGCACCCATCCCGCATGAGACTCGGGCGCCGCGGCCAGGACCGCGCGGAGCCAGGCCAGGATCTCCGGCCGGAGCGGCTCGGCCTCGGCTTCGAGCAAGGCCAGGAGGCTCTGGCGCTCCTCGTCGGTGTTCGGCGACTTCGCTTTCAGCCAGCCCAGGCCGAGCCGGGCCAGCGGCAGGGGACGGCCGGCGGCCAGCCGCGCGGCGTCGCCGAGTGCGATCCGCTCCGATGCAATCTGCCGGGCCATGATCTCGGCCAGGACTTCCATGGCGGCGGGGCTCGCGGTCTCGGCCACCGCCAGCCAGCGCTCGGCGCCGACCATCGCCAGCCCCTCGCTGTCCCGGAGCCATTCCACCGCGAACTCGACTACCTCGGGATCATCCCGTGCCAGCAGACTGAGGACGTCCTCCACGCCAATTGCCGTACGGACAGCGGCCAGGTCGCGCCTTAACATCCGCGCGGCCCACTGCCGCACCGGACGACAACCGGCGCGGGCCAGCAGGTCGAAGAGTGCCCGCGGGGCAGACCGCCAGAGTTCGTCGTAGATCGGCGCCGGCTCCAGCTCGGCGAGCGAGCGGCCCGCCGCCGGAATCCAGCCGCGCGGCCGCGACTCCAGCACCGGGCTGTGATGGAACAGGGCGTGCACCAGGCCCCAGTTATCGATCAACGCCAGTCCGGTGGCGACGTCGGCGTCCTCGTAGAGCACCAGGGCCTCGGAAATCGCGGCAACGTACCGCTCGGGATGATCCTTGCCCAGCCGCCGGAAATAGCGCCAGGCACGGCGCCGCAAGTAATGCCGGGTGTTGACGGAGAAGAGGCGGAACCCTTCGAGTTTCGTCCGGGCCGGCTCGGGCGGCTCAGCCGCGTTGCCATACTGCCTCGGGTTGAGCTCGAGCTTGCCGATCCAGTCGGGCGCCTGAATGGTACCGACCCAGAGCTGATACGTGACCAGCTTGCCCCGGGGCATGGTCGTGCCCCCGGGTGGGGTGAGGTAGTGCTCGGGCCAAGCGCCCGACTCGCGTGTCCCGCGGCGCCTCGCGCGCAGGACCCGCCGGATCGAGCGGTCGAAGGCGACGAGGAACCGGGCCATGACCGCGTCATCGCCCGCGGCCTCGGCCCGCTTGAAGAGCCGCTTGACCAGTGCCTCATGACGATAGGCGTTGAGCGGCCGCTCCAGATACGCCAACAGGAGCCGGCGCGCGTTCGGGGACGGGTTGACATACCATCGTTCGGCGAAGGCGCCCAGCGCGTCGGCGTCGGCGATGTTCCGCAGCCGGTCGACGAACTCGGGATCGCCCCGCTCCAGCAGCTCGTGCAACACCAGCCAGTCGCCGCCGCTGGTCATGGTCATGGCTGGCCTTTCTGCCGGCCGCGATCGGTCCGCCGGCGGACGGCCGCCGGCGTGCGCGCCGCCCGGCTGGTCGGCGTTCGCGCCTGGATGCGGACGGCCGCGGCATAGAGGCCGCCGACCACGGCCTGGATCGCGGCCGAGCCGTCATCCCCCGGCTGCTTCAGCCGCAGCGCCACCGAATTGATGCAATAGCGCAAGCCGGTCGGAGGGGGTCCGTCCTCGAAGACGTGCCCGAGGTGGGCGCCACAGCGCCGGCACATCACTTCCACGCGCGGCTCGGCCTCGCTGGTGTCCCAGGCCGTCGCGATCGCCCGCCGATTGACCGGCTGGTAGAAGCTGGGCCAGCCCGTCCCCGACTCGAACTTGGTCCGCGCGTCGAAGAGCGGGGCACCACAGCAGACGCAGGTGAAGATCCCCCGGTAATGGCCGGTGGCATATTTGCCCGTGAAGGCCGGCTCCGTCGCCTTCAAGCGCGTGACCATGTATTCCGCCTGGCTCAGGACTCGCTGCCACTCCTCCTCGGTCTTGCGGACGAATTCCGGCTCGCCCTTCTTCGAAGCGGTCGGGCCATCACTCCTGGTCGAGGACTGCGCCCCGGCCTTTTCCGCAACCTGGAAGGGATCCTGAGCCGGCCATCGTCAGCGTAACCGCCAGGACCACGAACGTCGCCGAAGATGCCCACGCCCAGTGAAGGAGCCGATGACGCATCATGACGAGAGTCCTCATGTGGGGAATGATCGGGGAGGAGGGATTCTTGCCGGCCGCCGGCCTTATCCATCCATCTTAAGCGCCACGCCCGGCCGAGCAAGTGCCCGGCGAATCCTCAGTCGGCTACTGGAGGAACAGCCCGAGCCCGATCGTGGTGAGGATCAGGCCGCAGAGGACCCCGAGCCGCCGCTCCCAGATCGGCGCCCGATCGATCCCGATCATCGCGGATTTCAGCTTCCAGGCGAGGCCGCCCACGACGACCAGCACGATCCCCATGCCGGCGCTGAAGGCGAACACCAGGCCCACCCCGGCGGCCAGGCGGCCCAGGGCCGCAGCCAGCACCAGCAGGCCCACCGCGTCCCAGCACGGGACCAGACCCCCGGCCAGCCCCAGCCCCAGGAGACCCAGGTTGTCCCGCTCGACTGCGCCCAGTGACTCGAGCTCGTGCTCACGATGGCCGCCGAGATGACGGCCCAGCCGCCAGCAGCCGGCCGCCGCGATGGCGAAGCCCGCAACCTGCGCCAGCCCTTGGTGGATCGTCCCCACGCGGCGGCTGCCGGTGGACCACAGCACGGCGGCGATCACCAGCACGCTCCCCATGTGGGCCAGGGTCGTGGCCAGGCCCAGGAGCATGGGCTGGTAGAGTCGCGCCGCCGGTCCCAGCGCCACGGCCGTGACCAGCGTCTTGCCGTGGCCGGGCTGAATCGCATGCGCGGCGCCCAGGCCCAGAGCGAGGACCACCAGCAGCGCCTTCGAGAGAGGTGTGCTCGAGTCCAGCAAGCGGGAAAGGCTCGACCCCGGCCGGCTCGCCTTCCAGGTCGCCGGGACCGCCGGCTCCGGGCCGTCGGGCGATCGAGGCCCAGCCGGTCGTTCCCCACTCGCGTTCCCTCCCGCCGGGCGCGCCGGCGCCGCCGTCGTGGTGCCGAAGCGCAGCTCGACCTGCTTGGTGCGGCGCTCCTCGGCGTCACTCAACTCCCAGACGGGACGGATCGGCACCTGCTGCACGTCCGCCGGCCCGTCGTACCCGGCGAGGGCGACTCCCTCCGCGCTGCGCACGCCCAGCCGGCTGGTCCCCTCGCTGGAGACGTAGTTGGTGTCGCGGATCGAGAGCCGCCCCTGGTTCGGAATCCCGGCCTCGAAGTGGAACGTGTAGCGCGGGTGCTCCTCGATCGCGAGGTCATAACCCCGGGTGGAGAGTACGGTCGGAACACCGTCGACGGTGACCAGGAATCCCTTCGCATTCAGTGGTCCGGCGACCTCGCCGTAGAGCGCCAGCCATTCCGCTCGTTCGGCCCCGGGGCGCGGACCGACCAGCGAGCGGAGGTCCTGGGTCAAGGTCAGCTCGGTCAAGCTCACTTCGTAATCGATCGCCAGCCGGCCGGCCTTGACCGTGACCTGGATCGATCGATCGACCCGCTGATTGGGGATGTCGTGGGCGCGCAACGACGAACCGAAGGCGACCCCGATCGCCAGACCCAGGGCCAGGCTCGACACGACACTGAAAGGGCGAGACCCCACTCGGGGGATTCCGATCAGTTGTAGTATTTTTCCAGTGCCTTGTGCACGACGTAGATCACCACATGCTTGCTGACCGGTTTGGCCAGCACGCAGAACGCCCGCTCGGAAAGGGCCCGCCGCATCAGGTCCTCGTCCTGGTCGGCCGTGATCAGGATGGCGGGAATCCCGCCCTTCATTTGACGGACCAGCGCCAGGGTCTCCAGGCCCGAGAGCCGCGGGAGGTGCATGTCCATCAAGGCCAGGTGGACCTCATGGTCCCGGACCAGCTCCAGGGCCTCCTCGCCGCTCTCGGCCATCAGGGTGCGGTAACCCTCGGGTGCGACGATCTCGCGCAGGGTCTCGCGGGCGACCGGATCGTCGTCGGTGATCAGGATCGAGTAGGGTTGACCGGCGGTCGTCGGAAGCACGTCCAGGATCCACCCAATTCTCGTGGACATCGATACTTTGGTTGATCGGCATGCACGCCGTGCGCCACAGCCAATCGGCCTCACCCAACCATCTCAATCCAATCGAGCAACTCTTTGCAAGCCTGAAGATTAGAAATTCCGAAAAAGTATCCGGCGCACGTTGATCGTCCCCGACACCGCTCGATTTGCAGGCCATTTTGGCAGTTATCGCGCCGACTCGTGACGGGTGTCGGAGTCCTTGCCGCCGGCAGCGGCTCGGGCGAATCGCGTCAAGAAACTCTTCGGTTCGCCCCAACGCCGCGTGGGATCGAAGGCATCCGCGGAGGCCAGCTCGGTCGGGTTCTGGCGCACCTCGTGATACAGGTATCGCTCCTCGAGCTGGCCCGCGGCGTCGTGGGCCAGGACCAGGCAGGGCAGCAGCGAGCGGGCGTCGAGGTAGACCGTCCAGGTCTCGCCGGATGGGGACCGGCGCGTGAACCGGTGGCTGGGACGATCCAGTCCCGGGGGCTGCTCGAGGCCTTGATAGACGGAGCCGCCACGTTCCGTGCTCGACGACGGTTGCTGATCCAAGGCTTTGCGGAGATTGGCGAGGATGGTGTCGAAGCCGGCTTCGGTGATCGAGTGGCGGCTGTTCTTCATGACCATGGGGCTATCCACCGGGATCTTCATCGTCGGCAGCGGGATGGCCGTGCTGGGCATGTGGACAAACAGCGACCGCTCGTCCAGCCGCGTCGAGTAAATGACCTCGCGACCCTGGTTCGGGCCCTTCGCCCATTCGAGCCGGACCGCCTTGGGCTCGCGGCGGATGCTCAGGATGACCTCCTCCTCGGGCTGGAGCTGGCCGCCGACCCGCTCCCTCCGCGACATCTGGACCTGGTAGGTGTCCAGGGCGCGGAGCTGGGCTTCACTCTGAGCGAGGATGGTCCGGCCATCCGGGGAAGTGGGAGGTCCTGGCTGCCCCCTACCCGCGGCCCTCCGGGTCTGGTCCGTGGTGCGGCGGCCGCCGGCCGGGCGCACCGGCCCCGCCGCTGGACTCGAAGCGCCTGCGCCGGCCCCTTGAGCCAGTTTCCCGGGGGACATCGAGCGGCTCGCGGCCAGGTCGGTCTCTGGGGTTACGGGCGCCGCGAGGGCCGGCAGCGGCTCAGGCCGTCCCAGGGTGACCCCAACCGTCTCGTCCCGGACCGGCTGGGCCGCTCCGGCCGTGGCGTCGCCGTCCGGTTCGCTCTCGCCCCCGCTGGGTTTGCGCACTTCCTCCGACCGCTTGACCCCGGCGCCCGACCGGTCCTCACCCGCGTGCATGCTCTGGGCGTAATAGTCATCCCCCAGGCCCGGCGGGCTGGTCTGGGAGCGATCCCAGAAGCCCAGCAGCCTCGGGTGCTCCAGCCCGATCGAGCGCAGGCCGCTCATCGCCGTGCAGCCGCTCCCACCGCCGCACAAGCACAACGCCACGCATGTCACCATCCAAGGCCCGATTGGGCGGATGCCATCCTTGGACCTGCTCATGGCTTCCTGTCCCCCTCCACGGGGATCGGATCCGGCGAACTCGGAGTTCTCGCGGGAAGGCCAATACCAGATCCCGACGACCTCTGCAAGTCGAACAGGGGTCCGGCGATCACGGGACGGGCTGGCGGACCCGGAACGTGCCGATCAGGTCCAGGTCGGGGATCAGGTGCGGCTGCTTGTATTGTTCGACGGTGCCCCCGCTCTGGGCGAGTCGTCGCTGCTGGAATTCGGTCCAGGAGCCCGGTGGGATGGTGAGGATGCGGACTGGGCCAAGTCGGAGGGTATCCCTCCGGTTGGCGTATTCGAGGTTCTGGCGCCGGAGCTCCTGCTCGAGGGTGGCGGCGAGCCGCTCGATGAGCCCAGGCTCTGCCAGGTCATCCTCCTCGACGAGCAGGGAGTAGTAGGGCCATTCGGCCCAGCAGGGTAGGAGCAGGTACGACGTCAGGCGGAGCCCGGCCGCACGCTGGGCCGCCTGCACGGCGGCGATCACCTGATGCTCGGAGAGCTTCTCGCCGGTCAGGCTCGAGAAATGCGCGCCTTTATTCAAAAATTCGATGAGTGGCGTCGCGCCGTGATAGCCGACGCACCGCACCAGGTCGGAGATATTGTAGCGGTAGAGTCCCGCGGCGGTGGTCAGGACGATGAAGTAGTTCCGGCCTTCGATCAGTTCGGTCGCCTCGACGGTCTCCGGCTCCGGGCGATCGGCCTGGTCCTCGGGGATGAATTCGAAGTAGTGATGGCGGATGTCGAGCAGGCCGGCGGGTGTCCCGTCCTCGATGGGGATGGTCATCCGGCCCTCGGACGCGATCAAGCCGACGTCGCGCACCGGGGTCTCGCCGAAGAACTCGGGGTAGCCGCGGAGATACGCCTTCATGGTGCCGCCCATCCAGTTGGACAGGAACCGGAGGTTGGGCCAGTAGTCCTTGGGGAGGAGCCGGCCGGTCCGCTCGGCGATCCGCTCCAGCGCCCGGGCCGCTCGTGGGTGCCGCAGCGCGCTCCTCAGGCGGAGTTGCCGGCGGATCGCGGGGGGGATCGACCATCGGGGGTCGATGGTGCCGTCGGCCAGGTCGCGGATCAGGACGGCCTTTTCGCGGTCGCCCAGGCGCGCGATGGCCAGGATGGTGCTGGGATTGGCGGCGATGATCGTGCCCAGGTCGCGGTAGGCCGAGAACCGCAGGGCCAGGTAATACTTCGACTCGATGTCCTTGATCCGGGACGCGGCCGCCGGCATGCAGTAGGTCGTGCGGACCAGGAGACTCTGCATGTGCGCGGTCAAACCCGTGATCGCCCCGCAGGGGATGCCCGCGGGCGTGACGGTTTCGCGCCAGTCGCTGGCCAGTTGGAGGATCGGCTGCAAGCCGCGCCGGAGGATCTCGATGTGGGCATCGAAGGCCAGGATCCCCCAGATCGTCCACCCCTCGCGGTAGTCCCGCAGCGACTCGCGCGTCACCGGGATCGTCTTGGGCCGGTGGGTCGTCCCGGAGGTCAGCGCGAACATCAGGACCTCGGTCCCCGGGCCGAAGAGGGCACCGAGGTCGCCCTGACGGACCCGATCCAGATACGGCTCCAAACGATCGTAGTTGCCGATGGGCACGCGGCGGCGGAAGTCGGCCGGTGTGCGAATTTCGCCGAAGAAGTGGTCGCGGCCGAACTGGCTGTCGGCGTGCCGGGCGACCCGGCGCAGCAGGAGCTCGCGCTGGACGTCGGCGGCCCGGCGGGTCTGGTCGAGAAAGGCCCGCGCCAGCCGGCGCGCAGGGATCTCGACCGGTGCGCCTAACAGCCGCAAGAGGGATATCGTCATCGGACCAAGGTTAACCCAGTTGGATCTCGGCGGGCTGCAAGACTTCGCCGGCGAGCTTGGGGGCTTCCAGCTCGGCCGTGTAGTTGCCAGTCAGCTCGGCACGGGTCTCGGCCAGCGGCGGCGGGGCAGGTGCCGGGGCGACCACGGGGCGGCGCGGGGCGAACCGCTGGAGGAAGCCCACCAGCCGTGCGGCATAGGCTTCGGGCTCGCATTCCCGGCAGCGGTTATGCTTGGCAGCCGGGACCAGCCACAGCTCCTTGGGTCCGTTGCCGTGGCGAAAGAGGTCTTGCACCACGTCCGGACTGACATACGTATCGCGCTGGCCGTGGATCATCAGCCACGGTCGCGGCGCCAGCCGCGCCACGGCCCGCTCGACCTCCGGGAAGCGGCAGTTCAACCGCCGCTCCGCCCGCCGGCGGCCGACCCGGGCCAGCAAGGTGTAGAGCCAGCGCGGCAGCAGGCCCCGCAGCAAGGGACTCTTGATGAACAGCTCGGTCCAGCGCACGCTGTAGGAGACCATCATCCCCGTGGTGGGGAAGGCGCCGTCGGTGATCACCCCCCAGACATCACGCTCGCCGGGCGTCACCAGAAGCGCCGTCGTCCCGCCCCGGCTGACCCCAAACAGCCCAAAGCCCGCCGGATCGCGATCGGGACGCGACCGGAGATAGGCCAACGCCGCACGGAGGTCGCACACCTCGCGGTCGGACGCCCAGTGCATCGGGGAATAGCCGGCCTCGTACCCGCTGGCACCATGATTGCGGAAATCGAAGGCGAAGATATCGAACCCGAGGTCGCGGAGGGGATCGACGTAGGGATGGAAGCTCCAGCGGTCGCTGAGGTATTCGTGGCAATAGACGAAGACACCCGCCCGCTCGGGGGTCCGCGCCCGCAGATAGCTCCCCGAGAGCCGCAGGCCATCCGGGGTCGAGAACTCCACGAGCTGGCCGGTCTCGACCGGACTGACGCGGAGCGGCGCGAAGAACGGCCGTTCCTCGAACTTTTGGCCGATGATGGGCGCGTACTTGATCGTCAGCCGCAGCAGGAGCACCAGGGCCAGGAGGGTGGCCAACAGGGCGACCCATGCCACGGTCGGGACCGAATTGGGTAAGCCAATCACGGATGCACTCCCGGTCACTTTTGGTCCCTGGTCCTTGGTGGGAGCTGCCGCTCCCCTGCAAGAACGTACTCGCTTCCGAGTGCCTCGTCTTTCTCGGCTCAGACGGTTCAGTCCGCCAGGCGAATCAGGGACCACGGACCAATCACTAATCAGTGAAGCGCCGCAAGATGAGCGTGATGTTCTGGCCGCCAAACCCGAAGCTGTTGGAGAGCGCCACGTCGACCGGATGCTCGCGGGCCACATGGGGGATGTAATCCAGATCGCATTGAGGATCCGGGTTGTCGAGATTGATGGTCGGCGGGAGCACGCCGTCGCGGATGGTCAGCAGGCAGACGATCGCCTCGACGCTGCCGGCGGCCGCGATCAGGTGCCCCATCATGCTCTTGGTGCTGGAGATCCCCACGTGATAGGCCGGCTCGCCGAAGGTCCGCTTGATGGCGAGCGTCTCGATCGAGTCGTTGACGGCGGTGCTGGTGCCGTGGGCATTGATGTAATCGATGTCGGCCGGATCGAGCCGCGCGTCGGCCAGGGCCTCTTTCATGCACGCAATCGCTCCCCGGCCTTCGTCGTGGCTGTCGGTGATGCGAAAGGCGTCGGCAGTCGAGCCATAGCCGACGATCTCGCCGTAGATCCGCGCCCGCCGCGCCTTGGCGTGCTCGAGCTCTTCCAGGATGAGCATGCCGGCGCCTTCCCCGAGGATGAAGCCGTCGCGATCGCGGTCGAAGGGGCGGCTGGCGCGGGTCGGCTCGTCATTGCGGGTCGACAGGGCCGTCAGCAGGATGAAGCCGGTCACGCCGAACGGGTGGATCATGCTGTGCGTGCCGCCCGAGAGGATCACGTCGGCGCGACCGCGACGGATCAGCTCGAACGCCTCCCCGATCGCCTGTGAGCTGGCCGCGCAGGCGGTCAAGCAATTGGCATTGGGCCCGCGCGCGCCGAAGAGGCTGGCCAGGTGGCCGGAGGGTGTTCCCGGCTCCTGCTCGGCTTCGCGGGTCGGATGCAGCTCCTTGATGCCCAGGCGAGTGAACTCGGCGGTGTCCACACGACCGTCACGCGTGGTCCTGTAGATCAAGTGGACGAACCGGGGAAAGTCTTGCTGGCCCTCCCCCGAGCCGAGGTAGACCCCGAAGCGGTTGCGGTCCAGCTCGGGCTGGGTCGGGTCGAGCCCCGAGTCGATCACAGCCATCCGGGCGGCCGCCAGCGCGAACTGAGTGTTCCGCGAATGCTCGGCCCAACGCCGGGCGTCGGGGAGGTAATCGTCCAGGCGGAAGTCCTTGACTTCCGCGGCGATCCGCGTGGGGAAGGTGCGGGCGTCGAACAGCCCGATGGGACCCACGCCGCTGCGGCCGGCCAACAGGGCCGCCCAGGTCGATTCCAGGTCCGGCCCCATCGGGGTGACCATGCCCATTCCCGTCACGACGACACGCCGCATCAACGCCTTCCTCGGATCGGACCGTCTCTTGGCGACTCGTTGCCCCTTCGATCACATCCCGGCCGGACCCGGCGGAGCCGGCGGCCAGCCCCGGACCACCAGCGCCGCGGCCTGCCCCAGCGGCGTCACATTCGTCTTGACGAAGGTGGGATTGCGACTCGGGCGCGGCGCCTGGAGGATCAGATCCAGGTCGCATTCCGGGTCGGGCTGCTCGCAGTTGAGAATCGGCGGGATTCGCCCGCGACTGACCGCCGACAAGCTGGCAATCAGCTCGACGGCGCCGGCACCCGAGACCAGGTTGCCCAGGTAGCCCTTGAGTGCGGTCACGGGAACGCCCCGCGGGCCGAAGATCCGCCGCAAGGCGCGCGCCTCGGCGAGGTCGGAGACCCGCGTGGCCGATCCATGGGCATTGACATGGCCGATTTCACCGGGTGTGATCCCGGCCTCGTCCAGGGCCGCCGTGATGGCGACCTCGGTCCCGGTGCCCTCCGGGTCGAGACCTCCGGCGGGCAGGGCGTCGCACCCGGAGCCGCACCCCAGGATCTCGCCGTAGATCCGCGCCCCCCGCCGCTGCGCGTGCTGAAAGTCCTCGAGGATCACGATCCCCGCCCCCTCGCCCGGCACCCACCCATCGCGGCCCTGGTCGAACGGCCGGCAGGCTTGGCTCGGCTCCCCCTTCCACTCCGACATGGTGCGATGCAACCCCATCCGCACCAGGCTCAGGGGATGGATCTTCGAGTCGGCGCCCCCGGCGATCATCACCTCCGCCCGGCCCCGCGCGATGATCCGCGCCGCCTCGGCGATCGCCAGGTTACTCGACGCATCGGCCTCGGTGATCGTATTGCTGGGCCCCTGGCAATCCAGCAAGATGGAGATATGGCAGGCCAGCATGTTCGGGAGGTATTTCAACAGCCAGATCGGCTCGATCATGCTGATCGATTCCCGGCCCCAGACCTGGAAGTCGAAGGACCGGCCCTCCCGGTAGGCATGACTGATCGCCGGAGCCAGCTCATCGAGCTCGCTGGAGATCAAGCCGGCGCCCAGGTCGATGCCGATCCGGGTGGGAGCGACGCCCCCCTCATCCAGACCGGCATCCGCCACCGCCAGCTGCGCCGCCGCCACGGCCAGTTGGATGTCGCGCGCCATGTACTTGCGGCTCTTGCGCAGCTCCTTGCTGCACCGCGGCAGCGCGTACTTCTTCAGGTCAAACTCGCGAATCTCGGCCCCCACCTCGTTGGGCAAGCCGGCGACCCGGAAGGCTTCCAGCCGCCGCACCGCCCCGCGGCCCTCCAGCATCGCGGCGCAGACTCGGTCCGCACGATCGCCCAGCGGCGTCACCACGCCCAGACCGGTTATGACCACGCGACGTTCGGAACCTACCATGAATGACTCGTCGATCCTCGGGGACCGATCTGGATCGCCGTCCCATCCGCAGCCGCTGCCGCTGAGCGATCCCCTTTCCTAATTATTGCTTCGAAGAGGGATTGTGTCGGCACAAACCCGACCCAGACCCTAAATTTTCTGCAATCCTCCCGCATTTCCCTTGCCCAAGGCGCCAGCACGACTCCCAGCCGCCGCCCGGTCGGGTCGGCTCCGCCCTCGGCCGTCGTTCAATCGATCGGTCGCTCCTGGTGCGGCTGCCCGTTCGACTCGGCATGCCCGCTCGCCGCCGGATCGGCCTGCCGCGCTCGCGCTTGCGCCTTGGCCAGGTCGAGCACGCCCAGCAACTGCTGGGTGAACACGAAATTCTTGGGCCCGAAGATTTGATTGGCGCGCGAGTTGTCCAGGTGGGCGAAGACGATCTCGGCATCCGCGAGCAGGTCGCCGTTGAGAAACGCCTTGGCCTCGACCACAGCCCCTTCCGCCCGCAGATCCGTCAGGGCGACTTCGTAAATGAGCTGGTCGCCCGCGCAGGCCACCCCATAGAACTCGGCACGCGGGATCTTGGCCAGGATCACCTTCTCCGCAAAGCCACCGGCCTCGCCGACGAGGATGCCCCCGGTCTGGGCCAGTCCCTCGATGATCAGCGAGGCCGGCATCACCGGATAGCCCGGGAAATGATCATGGAGATGCTCTTCGGCCAACGTGAGGTTCTTGATCGCCCGGGCGAATTGACCGCTGCGAAACTCCAGGAACTTGTCGATCCAGATCCAGCGCATCGCGTTTTGTCCGTTGTCCGTTGGCCGTTGTCCGTTGTCGGAGCCGCCGCTCCGGTGCGCCGTCTCAGCCCGTCTTCAAGTGCCTCAACGTTCCCGGACCAGGCGAGTCAGTCCGCGTCAGCCAACCACGGACCACGGACCACGGACCAAAAGTGATCACGCCGCCAGCTTGCTCTGAACGTATTGAACCAGCATGTCGACCGTGTAAAGGTCTCCGATCTTGTCGACCGCCGGGTCCTCCTCGAAGCGGGCGAGGTCGGCATAGGGGAGGCGGGCCTTGAGCTCCTCGATCCCCTTGGTGGTGAGCTTGCCGTCGGCGACCCATTCGGGATCGGCCATCAGGTTCTCGGGGAACAGCTCGCCCCGCGGGATCTTGATCCCGAAGTTGCGCTCCAGGCGGAAGACGATGTCCAGAAAATCGATGGATTCGGCGCCCAGGTCGCCCTGGAGGGTGGCGTCACGGGTCACTTCGTCCTCGTCGACCCCCAAGGCATCCACCAAGGTGGCCTGGACTTTCTCAAAGATTTCGTCGTAAGTCGGCATAGGCTCCTCAGAATCCAGATTGGGAAGGTCCCACCCACCCCGAGACGTTCACCTGCATCGGAATCGCCGAAGATCAAACGGCTTAGCCTAATCGTCGGCGAATCTGGGGGTCGAACTTCAGAGGGACGGACGCGGGGGGGTATCGCGGGGGGTCGGCCCGTCGGGACGTGCGTCCCAGGACCTCGGTGCCGGAATTCGACACCTATCATGAGCAAAGTGGGGAATCGTTGCAACATCATCAGCCCTAGGTGGAAGGCCGGGGGGCCCTGGTGGACTGGGAGGTCGCATCCGACCGAAAAACTCTCCCGGGGGGCGGACGGCCCTGGTCTTGGCCCATTCGCCGGCGCGACGTCTGGGCCGGGGTGACGCCCCGCCAGAGGCCGGCGGGCGGCCCCTCAGACCGAGCTGGGAACCTCGGACACCTCGGGACGGCGGGCGATGGCCCGGGCACCGACAGAACCCTTGCGCAGCGTCGTATACAGATCCCGGAACCCCGCCACGATCGAGGCATCCGTCGCATGCAGCTCCGGGTCGCGGTCTCTCAAGTTGTACCGCGACAAGGTGAAACGGCCCTTGACCATCTCCTGGCCGTCGATCAGGCCGACCCCTTTGAACAGGCAGTCGCGGGGATCGTAGGCCGTCAGCTCGACCCGCAGCTCGAGCTGGCGGCCGGGCTCCACAAAGCTCCCATACTTGATCGTCTTGGCCTGCTTGAGGAGGATCACACTGTGCGCAAAATCCTCGAGCTCACGGATCAGCCAGCCGCCGGCCTGCGTCAAGGCTTCCAGCATCAGGACGCCCGGCATCACCGGAAACCCGGGGAAGTGATCGCTCAGATACTCTTCCGCCAGGGAGAGGTTCTTGATGGCCACCAGGCGAGGACCTTGGCCTTTGAGCGCCTGACTTCCAGAGAGCCGGCAACGACTCGCCTCCACCTCGAGGATCCGATCGATCAACAAAAAACGCATGGATGTACCCAGAATTCCATTCGGTCACAGGATCAACGTACCACCCTGGCTCGGCCCGGACCAATCCATCAAGCCTCACAGGTGTCACGTTTTAGGTTCAACACTCTAGCAAAGCTCTGCGGGAGGATGCAAGGGCCCGGCTCGCCCATTCGTGAGGATGGCTGGACCGAACTCCTGGGAAAGCCAGAAAAAACTCCCGCGTTTCCCCGATCGCCGGCCCGGCTTCGATTCTCCAGGTCGGACGCGCCAACGATGGCCTCGGCCGCGCGGAGCCGCTCCCGGGTCCGAAAGACCGCCCCGGCTGGCGAATTGCTGCCGATTCATGGATGGCCTTGTCCCCTAAACGTTTCCCGGGTAGGATGATCTGGATCGTGTCGGTCGTGGTCGCTCGAGGCTGTTTGCTCTCAGTTAGGAACCGAACCCTATGCCCCGGCTTGCCTTCCGTCCTTTGGTGCTGATCGCGGTCCTGGCGTTGATGGCCGTGATTGTCGGAGCCCAGGCTCCCATGCCTCAGCCCGAAGATCAGGAGACCGCGCGGATCGTGGTCGAGTTGCTCGAACGGGGTCATATGGCTCGTCCCGTCATCGATGACCAGATCGCCCTCAAGTGGTTCGACAACTACCTCAAGGAACTGGATCCCCAGAAGTTGTATTTCTTGAAGTCCGACGTCCAGGAGTTCAAGACCGAGGCGAAGGAACTCGACGACCAGATTCGCGAGGGGAACATCGACTTCGCACGCAAGGTCTTCGACCGCTTCCTCCAGCGCAACGACGAGCGGTTCAAGACCGCGATGGAGCTGCTGCATCAGAAGTTCGATTTCACCGCCGATGAGTCGATCACCGACGATCCGGATCACCTCGAGTATCCCGTCGACAAGGCCGAGGCCGACGCGCGGATGCGCAAGAAGGTGAAGCTGGACATGCTGGTCGCCAAGGTCGTGGAAGAGCTGGACCCGGCCGAGGCGGTCCGCAAGTGGACGATCCGCTATCGGGATCGCAACCGGATGTGGCATCAGGTCGATTCGGTCGAGCTGCTGGAGCTCTACCTGTCGAGCTTGACCAAGACCTTCGATCCCCACTCCTCCTATCTGGGTCCCAAGACCCTGGAGGACATGCTCAACACCCAGCTTCACCTCACCCTGGAGGGGATTGGCGCCTCGCTGCGGTCGGAGGACGGCTATGCGGTGGTGCAGGAGGTGGTCCCGGGGATGGCCGCCGACAAGGATGGCCGCCTCCAGCCCGAGGACAAGATCATCGGCATCCAGAAGGAGAACGGCGAGGAAATCGACCTGGTCGAGAAGAAGCTCACCGACGTCGTCCGCTACATCCGCGGGCCACGGGGGACCAAGGTGCGGCTGATCGTCCAGCCCGAGGGAACCAAGGAGCGGCGGATCTATGAGCTGACCCGCGAGAAGATCGAGCTGAAGGAGCAGCACGCCCGGGGCAAGGTGGTCCCCGGCAAGGGGACCGACGGCCGCGACCTGAAGATCGGCATCATCTCCCTGCCGGCCTTCTACGGCGACACCCGGCGATCCTCCGGGGCGACCCCAATGCCGTCAGCGCGACGGCCGACTGCCGCAGGATCCTCGGCGACTTCAAGCAGCAGCACGTCGACGCCGTGGTGGTCGACCTGCGGGGCAACGGCGGCGGCCTGCTCGAAGAAGCCAAGACCCTCTCCGGCTTGTTCATCGACACCGGCCCGGTCGTTCAGGTCAAGGAGCTCTTTGGCGTCAAGCCACTCTCCGACGACGAGGAAGGAACGGCCTGGGATGGGCCCCTGGCGGTCGTCATCGACAAGGCCAGCGCCAGTGCCTCGGAGATCTTCGCCGGCGTGATCCGGGATTACCAACGGGGTCTGATCATCGGCGACGCCAGCACCTTCGGCAAGGGGACGGTGCAGAGCATCATGCCGATCCAGGACCACTCGCGGCGCCGCGGGCGCAACGGCCATCGCGGGGCCCTGAAGCTGACCATCCAGCAGTTCTTCCGCGCCAACGGCGACAGCACCCAGATCAACGGCGTCGCCCCCCACATCCACCTGCCGTCGATGAACGATTATCGCGACTTCGGCGAAGGCAAAATGGATAACGCGGTCAAGTTCGAGAAAGTCGCACCCCTGGAGCACGACCTGTATCATCGCGTCCCCGCCGATCTGGTCGCCCAGCTCAACCAGCGGTCGGAACAGCGGCGGAAATCCGAGCCCAAATTCCAGAAGCTCAACGAGCAGATCAAGAAGTATCTCGACCGGAAGGCCCGGCACTCGATCTCGCTGAACGAGGCCAAGTTCCGCGCCGAGTATGTCCCCGACGACCCCGAGGAGAAGGCCGCCGAGGAGAAGGCCAAGAAGGATCGCAAGAAGAAGAAGTTCGTCGAGCGCGACATCTGGCCGTCAGACTTCTACAATGACGAGATCATCAAGATCGTCGACGATTACCTGACCCTGGGCTCGAAGGTCGTGGCCGCGGCGCCGGAACGGGCCAAGATCGTGGGCCAGTGAGCGGCTCTCCGGCGGGACTGGATACTCGGCAACGAGCGAGGCGAGGTGTCATGGCCGGCAAAATGGCACGCAAGGAGCCGGGTACCTCAAGAGTGAGAACTTCCGGCGTCAAGACCGCCATCCCGGCTGAAGAGGCTCTTGCTCGAGAGACTACGCCCCCGGAAGCGTTGGCCGCATCCGGGGCGCGTCAGCTCGACGAGGCCGCGCCCTGCACCCGATCCCATGTCCCCAACGCTCGGACCCGCAAGACCCTCCGCGACGCCGACGCCGGCAAGAACCTGACGCGTTACACCGACGAGGACGACCTGTTCCGAAAACTGGGGATCGAGCTTGGCCAAGACGAAACCCAAGCCGAAGACTGAGGCCCCCGAACCACCTCCGCCCCTGAGCCTGAGCACGACAACGCAGTTCGCCAGGGACGTGAAACGCTTGCAGAAGCGGGGCAAGCACTTGGAGAAGCTTCACACAGTCCTCGGGTTGTTGCGGACGCACCAGTCTCTGCCTCCCAGCCAGAGGGACCATGCCCTCACCGGGGACAGGAAGGGATGGCGCGACTGTCACATCGAGCCGGACTGGGTCCTGATCTACAGAATCAAAGGTGGCGAGCTGATCCTGGGCGAAACCGGCACGCACTCCGACTTGTTCGGCAAATAGACGAACGATGGCTTGCCGAACGGCTGGCACGGGATCGAGCCGACGCCGCCCCAACATGAGCTGACTCGATCGCCAAGTCGGCGCGGGCGATCTGGTGGTCGGGGTGCCGGCGCCGGGGGTCCCGGTGAATCGGGCTCATTTCGCCGCAGCCGAAGGTGGGATTGACGGGTTCGCCGGCTGGATGGAGCGGAGGAACGCGATCAGATCCGCCAGGTCCTGGTGGGAAAGGCCCTTCTCCACTCCCTCGGGCATCAAGGAGAGCCCCGTCGACGCGATGCTCTCGATCTGCTCCCGAGGAACGACGTCGGATGCTCCCTCGGCGCGTTTGAGCACCAGCGCCGTGGAGGACTCCCCGGCGATCATCCCGGTGAGGACCCGGCCGTCCTCGGTGGCGACGCTGTAGTTCAGGTAGTTGGGCGCCACCTCGCGATTCGGATCGAGGATGTGGACGAGCAGGTCCTCGGCGGATCGGTTGGTGACCGTCGCCAGGTTGGGACCGACGTCGACTCCCTGGCCCTCGGCCTGATGGCAGGTGGCGCAGACCTTGAGGAAGATCGGGCGCCCCCGATCGCGGTTGCCGGCCAGCTCCAGCGCCGTGCGATAGGCGGCCACCACCTGGTTTCGGTCGCGGGCGGGAAGCGCTTCGGCCGCGAGGATCTTCTGGGCCCGCGTTCGGATGTCGGGGCTTCGGTGCGTTTTCAGTTGAGTCAAGCGGCTGGGGTCGATCTCGGAGGCGAGGATCGCGCGGCTCTCGATGGCCTCCAGCAGGGCCGCCAGCGCCTCCCGACGACGGAACAGCACCTCGGTCGCCTCCCGGCGGACCGCGGGACTCATCGCCTTCCAGCGTTCGACCAGCCGTCGGCTGGTGGCCGGGTCGAGGATCTCTCCGAGGGCCTGCAAGGCTGCGAGCTGGACCGCGCTGGGTTGCCGGGCGTCCAGGAGCTGGGGAAGCACGTCCCGGGCCGCCTGGGGATCGCCCAGGGCCAGGAGCCGGATCGCCACCTGGCGGGGCTCGATCGCGGCGTTCGATCGGGCGAGCGCGGCGGCGCGGGCCAGCATCGCGGCCAGCCGCTTCGAGGAGCCGCCGTCGCTCATGGCCGGCAGGGAAGAGCCGGCCCGCCGCAGGCCGCGCGCCAGGGACAGCACTAGGCGCATGGCGGTCTCCGAGCCCACGCCGGCCGCGGCGAGTCGATCCAGCAGCGCGCGGACCTGCTGCGGCTTCCCCTCGGCACCGACCAGGTACGCCAGCTCGTGGAGCCAGACCACGCCCCGCGGGTCGGCGACGAATCCAGACCGCCTGGTGAGGGCCTCGAGCAGGTCCGTGGCCCGGCCGGCGACCGAGCTGAGCACCGCCGTCCGGGTCCAGGGGCTGTCGATGTCCTGCACGGCCACCGCCGCCAGCGCCGCCAGGGCGCGGGGATCGCCGGCAGCCTCTCCCAATCGCAAAGCCAACTGAAACCGAACCATCGGATCGGGATCGCTGGTCAGGCTCAGGAGCTTCGCCAGCAGGACCGCATCCTCCCGGAGCCGGCCCTGGACCAGGACGACCGACTGCTCACGGACGCGGGGCTCGGGATCGGTCAGGCCCGCGAGGATCGCCGGCGTTTCGAGCGCGTCCAGGCAGCGGAGCGTCCAGAGGGCATGGAGCCGGCCCAGGGCGGTGGGACGCCGCTCCACCAGCTCGCGGAGCTGGGGAGCGACCGAGCGGTCCCGGCGCTCGATCAGCAGCCGCTGGGCGGTCTCCCGCCACCAGGCGTCGGCATCCGCCAGGGCGCGGACCAGCTCGGCGGAGGACGCCGTGCTCAGGCGCGGCTGCCGACGGCGGACAGACCCCCTCGACACGAGATTATAGAGCCGCCCGCGATCCTTGCCGCTGGTCAAGTCCAGGTGCTTCTTGATCGGCTCCGGGATCGACAGGGGATGTTCGATCGTCTCCCGGTACATATCCAGGATCAGCAGCGTCCCATCCGGCGTATTGGCGAAGTTCACCGGCCGGAACCAGTTATCCGTCGACGCGAGGAACTCGACCCCGGCATCGGCCCGCACAGCCCGATACGTCGCGCCGTCGACCTCGAGGACCTTGCGGTGGACGAGGTTGCCCCCGACATCGCCGACGAAGAGGTTGCCGCGATAGGATTCGGGATAGGCCGAGCCCCGGTAGATGGTGATCCCGGTCGCGGAGGTGAAGAAGCCGGTGGGCACCAGCTCGGTCGGGGGCAGCCGCTTCGACAGCACCGGGTCGGCGGCCCGCTGGCGGGTGCGGACGACGCGCCAGGGCTCCGCCGGGCTGATCCGGAACACCGGCGCCGCGGGTCCCTCGGCCGCGATGTCGAGGATCACCGGCGGCGCGATCAAGGCCGGGTTCCGCTCCAGGTCCGCCGCCGGCAGGACGATCTGCCGGGCATGATTGCTGTTGTTGCAGGTGAAGCGGTGCCCCCAGTCGTCGAAGCTGTGCCCGAACTGCCCGCCGCCAGAGATGGCCTCGAAGGCCGACCCGTCCGGTCGGAACCGGAAGTCGCGCCCGCGCACCGAGACCGGCTTGGCGTGCGGGTGCACGACGTTGCGAATCGTCCCGCCGTTGCTGCTGGCAACCCCGTAGATCCAGCCGTCGGGCCCCCAGAGCAAGCCGTTGAGCAACCCCTGGACGTTCTCGGTCCCGAACCCCGTGAACACGACTTTCTTGACGTCGGCCACGCCGTCGCCGCTGGTGTCCTTGGCGTAAAGGATCTCGGGCGCGGCCGCGATGAAGACGCCGCCGTCATAGGGGACGATCCCGGTCGGCCAGGACAGGCCGTCGAGGAAGAGGGTCCGCGTCTCGAACCGGCCGTCGCCGTCGCGGTCCTCCAGCCGGGTGACGTTGCCCGAGGGTGTCTGCTCCGGATACGGATAGCCGCGCATCTCGACCACGTAGAGCCGGCCGTCGGCGTCGTAACACACGCTGACTGGGTCAGTGACCATCGGCTCGACCGCAACGGGCTCGAGATGAAACCCCGGGTGGATGCGGAACGACTGGAGCGCCGCGGCAACCTCCAGCGGCTTGATCCGCGGCAGCTCGCGCGCGAGATCGCCGTCGTCCTGGCCGGCAACCAGGCCGGCCACGGCGAGCACCCCGGCGGCGATCGCCGCAATTCTCCTCGATCGGAACTTTCCTGCGATGACCATCAACGCGCCCTCGGGATCGGCACCGGCAGCGCCGGAACCAGCTCAGGACTGAATGGAACTCGGACAACCGAACATCTTGTGCCCGTTCAAGTTGAGGCAAGCGGGCTCAGACACCGGCCTCAAGACTGGCCGGCTCGGAGGAGACGGCCGAAGCGGACCCGGCGTAGGACTTCTCCTCGATCAGCGTCGAGCCCAGCCGCTCGTTGATCCGGCGCTTCACCGCCGCACGCCGGTCGTTCGTCCGATAGACGGATCGGGCCAGCTCGATGAACCGCGGCCCGAACTCACCCGCCTGCTCGCAGGCCCGCAGCTCGTCCTCGATCGCCCACAACGCCCCGTTGATCTCCTTCAGCTCGGAGGTCAACTCGGCAAGACCCTCCAGGTCGAAGATCGACCGGTCCCGCGCCTCGTTCAGCACCGCCAGCTCGGCCCGGACGTGCCGCAGCTTCGCCTCATCACCGATCCGTTCGGCCTTCAGCTCCAGGATCGTGATCTTGTCCAGCAGCTCCCCAGGCGCGATCGCCACCGTCACCGTCGGCGTCCGCACTCGGCCCCGCACCAACCCCCGCAGCTCGGCGGCCATCCGCTCGAACACCGGAGTCCACACCATGTGATCGGCCTGACGGAAGATCCGCATCGTCGGGTATCACGGATTGTCTTCCCGGTGCGTCATCCACCGCCAGTCCGGCGTTGTCGACAGCGGCATCCACACCGGCACCCCCAGCGCGCCGGCCAGGTGCGCCACCGCCGTGTCCGAGGTGATGAACAGGTCGAGGTTCACCAGCACCGCCGCCGTCTCCAGGAACGGACCGGTCGTCTCGTCCTGCCGGCTGCCCAGGTCGGTCACCGGGAATCTCCCCTGCAGCGCCGCCAGTTGCTCCAGCCCGGCATTCTTCTGCAGGCTGAACAGCCGCACGCCCGGCACTCGCGCCAGCGGCTCGAACTGCGCCAGCGGGATCGACCGGTGGCGGTCCCCGGCGTACTTCGGGTTCCCCTGCCAGTTGATCCCCACTTTCAGCTCCGGCACCCCCGCCAGCTCGCCGCGCCAGCGTTCCACCAGCTCGGGGTCGGGAACGATGTAGGGCACGTCGGCCGGGATCGCCTCCACCGAGGTCGCCGTCAGACCGGGCACGTTCATTAGCGGGCAGTAGACATCGTACTCGGGCAAGGGCTGCCCCTGGGGGATCAGGTGGTCGATCCCCGGCGAGCGGGACAGTAGCTTGACCAGCCGCTCCGGGCATTCCAGGATGACCGCGCCGGCCCCCTGCCGCTTGAGCACCGGGCAGAACCGCACGAACTGGAGCGTGTCCCCCAGACCCTGCTCGGTGATCAGCAGAATCCGCCGGCCGGAGAGCGGGAAGCCGTTCCACTGGGGCATGATCAGCGGCCGGTTGGTCAAGGACCGCTTCTTCCACCGCCATTCGTACTCGGCCCAGCCCTGAGCGTAATCCCCCTTGCGCAGCCAGGTCAAGGCCCGGTTCATGTGGGCGTCGACGTGGTTGGGCCGGAGCTGGAGGCAGCGGGTGTAGCTGGCCACCGCCTCGTCGAAGCGCCCCAGTTCGGCATAGGCGATGCCCAGGTTGTTGTGCGCGTCGGCGTAGTCCGGTTTGACCGCCAGCGCGTTCTCATAGTAGGCCAGGCTCTCGGCAAACCGGCCCGAGTTCCGCAGGGCGTTGCCGGTGTTGTTGAATGCCTCGGCAAAGTCGGGCTTCACCTCGATCGCCTTCTCATAGGTGGCGATGGCCTCCTCGCTCCGGTTCTGCCGCGCCAGGGCGATGCCCAGATCGTTGAGGGCGTCGACGTACCGCGGCGAGAGTCGAAGCGCCTCGCGGTAGCTGGCCTCGGCCTCGGTCAGCTTGTCCATGCGGGAGAGGGCGTTGCCCAGGTTGTTGTGGGCGTCGGCGGAATCCGGGCGGAGGCGGAGGGCCGCGCGGTAGCTGGCCTCGGCCTCGGCGAAGCGGCGGAGCCGGGCCAGGACGATGCCCAGCTCGTTGTGGACCTCGTGGTCGTCGGGGCGGGCCTTCAGCGCCTGGCGATAGGCGTCGATGGCCTGGTCGAGCTTCCCCTGGCGGGCGCGGAGGCTGCCCAGGGCCTTGGCGTCGTCGCGGGCGCGGGCGCGGGCGAGCAAGGCGATGGCCGCCTGGTGGCGGCCGTCCTTGAGGGCCAGCATCCCCAGCAAGAACAAGACCTCGGGGTTCTCGCTCCCCGGTGGGGGTTCGAGCGGTGCCTGGGCGGTCTCGCTCCGCGCGGTGCCGGTGCCCGCGGCGGCCGGACTGACCAGGAAGATGTCCGAACCCTCCCTCATAGCGGTGGCCCTGCGTTGATGACGACTCCAGCCAGTCCCTGCGGTCCAGCCTGAGCTCCCTCGCTCGTGCGGGCGATCTGGCCCGGCCTCCATTATGCCAGCGCCGGCGGCCGTCACAACTCCCGACCCGGCGCGGACTCGGGCTTTGCGGCCCCGACGCCGCTTTGTAAATCTTGGTAAATCTCGCCAAAAAAGCTGCGTCTCGGTTTTTTTTGCTGGAAAGTCGCCTGCGGACTTAATCTCTTTTAGGGCGCTTTGGAGGTACCGGGGCGATTCGCATCTGCCTGGACCGGGCACCTATGGGGGATCGTCATGCCCCGCAAGCCGGACCATCCGCGGCCTTCGCGGCGGTACAACCCGATGCCGGCGGACCTCCCGCTGGACCGGTTGAACTCGGCCAGCGCGATCATCGCTCCGCCGGGTTTCGGGGTGCTGCCGATGAGCCTGGCGGCGCTGTTCGCCGAGGCCGGCCCCGACGCCCAGGCCCTGTCCTTTCAGGTCCAGACCCAGACCGCCGCGCTGGACGAGGGGCCGGATCCGCCCGTGGGCGGACCGTCGTTGGCCCGGACCGCGGGCGGTGGGTCCACGGGAGCGGCCGAGCCGGCCTCGACTGGGGCCGCGACGACGGCCGCCTCGATCGCCCTGACGACCGCGGCCTGGGCCGACGAGGGCGCCGGCCCCCTGGCGACGATCGCCAGTGCCGGTTCGTTCGGCGGGGGCGGCGGCGCGCTGCCCGGCCGGGGCAGCGGTCCGGCGCCGGGCCCGGGGCGGCCGTCGGCCGCCAACGCCCAGCCCGGCTCCAGACCCTCCGGGGGATCGGGGCTCCTGGGCGTGAGCTTCGGCCCGGGCGCGACGGGGAATGGTCCCCGCGCAGCCGCCGGACTGGCTCCGGCCACGACCGGGCCGGCCGGCAGCGCAGTGCCGGCTCAGCCGGGGGCGACGACCCCCGGGACGAGTGGGGCCGGCCAGGCCGCGCCGGGGCCGGTGGCCACCGCGCAGCCCGAAACGCCGACCCAGGCTGCCGCGAATGCCTCCTCCGCGGCGACGGCGGCCTCCCAGTCCGGCCGCGCCGGCCACCCGACCGTGCAGAACTTCGGCCCCCAGAGTTCCGCTCCCGCTCCCGGGACGGGGTCGAGCGGGGAGGGTTCCAACCCAGCCAGCGGCGCCCCGGGTCCGGCCGCGCCGCCGGGCAACCCGGCCGGACTGTCCACGTTCCTCTCCGGGATCACCTCGTCCCTCCTGGGAGGCTCCCGCGGCACGACGACCCCAGCCACGCCCAGCTTCTCCGGTTCGCCGGCCTCCTTCTCGAGTCCGTCGATCGGCTCGGCGCCGGCGCCCTCGCCTTCCGGGACCACCACGCTGGTCGCGGGGCACCCGAGCACGCCCACGACCGGACCGACGGTCTCCGCGACAGCAACATCCTCCCCCGCGCCCACCGACTCGACCTCTTCGCCCGCGCCCACCGACGTGACCTCAGCCCCGACCCTCGCGAGGGGGATGGCCTCATCCGGTGGCGCCACCGGCGGCTCGGGCGGCTCCGGCGGTGACCCGGGCGCCGATCTCGGCGCCAACATCGACCTCATGCCGGTCGGCATCGGCAGCGGCGGGATCTTCGCCCAGGCCTGGTGGCTCCATCCCGTGGCCCCCTACGATGCCCCCGATGTCGTCAGCGGGCCGGCCAACGGCACCGACGACCAGGCGCCCTTCCGCACCCTCAACGCCCTGATCCTCAGCTACATCGACAGCGCCCTGGGCTCGATCGTCCCGGCCAATACCGGCGGCTCCAACGTCGTCACCAACCCCGCCGGACTGACCGTCACCGCCTTCGACGGCCTGGGCACCTACACCTTCAGCGCCACCGGCAGCTACGCCCTCGACGGCCAGGTCCTCGGCGGCAGCTTCAGCACCACCGACAGCGCCAGCTTCACCTACAGCTTCCACGAGGCCGGCTTCACCCCCGACGGCGAGCAGTTCACCCTCGATGACTCCGGTGGCGGGACGCTCAACATCCACGCCGACAACGGCAGCTCGCTGACCCACTCCTTGACCAATGCGCTGACCGGCTCGGACAGCTACGCGCTGACCCAGGTGCTCAATCAGTCCGATGCCGTCGCCGGCTCGTACACCGCGGACGAGAGCACCACCGATACCACCGCCGGCACCGACAGCTTCACGCTCAGCGAGACCCAGACCGAGACGGTCAACACCAGCGGCGCGATCACCGGCGGCTCGGACAGCTACACCTTCACCGAGACCGGCACCGACACCTCCAGCCTCGCCGGCCAGGACGGTGAGAACGTGGCCGGCGCCGCGGGCGTCAGCGACACCGGTACGGCCTCGTCCACCGGCGCGGGATCGGGCGGCCATACGGACTCCATCACCGGGACCGACACCCTGGGCGCCGGGGGATTCCTCTCCTCGGAGACCAATTGGTTCACCTGGGGCGGCAGCGACTCGGAGAGCCTCACCACCAGCGCCACCGACAGCGACACCGTCACGGCCGCGGGCGTGGGCCAGACCAGCTCCACCACCGCGACCGAGACCCAGAGCGACTCGGCGACCCTCGGCGAGACGGGTACGGATAGCTTCAGCGCCGTCGAGGGGACCAGCTTCACCTGGACCGATTGGGTCAACTACCTGGTCAACAGCCAGGACCAGGGCTTCGACCGGGGGACCGAGACCGAGGGGGACTCGGAGACCAACCCCGACGGCAGCGCCGCCGGTGGAGGCGGCGCGTCGTTCACGATCACCTACACCGACAACGATCCCGGGTCCGACTTCTTGATCCGTTCGGTCGATGGCACGCAGGTCTTGACCTCCGGCGGGGTCATCACCAGCGGCAGCTCCTCCCTGAACTGGGACCAGGCCATCGTGGAGACCGATACCCATATCGAGACGGATACCGATGTGGCCAGCTCGTCGGAGAGCGGGTCCGAGGTCGATGCCGGCGACAGCGACTCGTATTCCGAGGAGGAGAACCAGAGCGACACGGAGACCCTCTCCACCTCCGACCCGAACTTCGTGGATGGCAACGGCGATTGGGGCACCGAGACGCTGGGGTCGTATGGCCTGATCCTCGGGGGTTCCGATCTGGTGCATATCCAAACCACATCATGGCTCTCCAGCAGCGAGGAGGACAACGGCGGGGCGGGGCTGACGGCGATCACGACCGAGACTGACACCGCGGCGGGCGGTCCGGCCACCGACCAGTTCAGCGAGGCTGAGACCAGCCAGGACACCTCCAGTGAGACCGGTTTCCAATCCGACGTGGAGGAGCCCGCCGGCACCCGTACGCTGGGCGCCGGCGGACTGCTCGTCGGCTATAACCTGACGGACCAGATCCTCCTGAGCGACACCGCCACCGGGCACGATACCGACACGGTCCACGACAGCGGCACGGAATCGGACTCGCTGGCCGGCGCGACCGACACCGACTCGTTCTCCGACTTCCTCTCCGACGTGGCGGGAGTCTCGGACACCTACGTGCAAGGTTGGTACGGCCCGTCCAACGAGAACGATCAGCTCACCCTCACGATCGGCTCCAACGGGGCGGTCCTGGGCGGCAACACGACCACCACGCTGACCCTCGGCGATACCGAGGAGTCGGTCACGACGACCACGACGGACACCGAGATCCATGAGAACTCGGCCACCGAGTCCACCAGCGAAGGGGGCGAGTCGGACTCCCTCAGCTCGACCAGCAGCGAGTCGGACGCCGACACCTCCACCGAGACGGACACCGCCAGTGAGACGGTGACGGCGACCTCCAGCCTGGTGCTGGGGACCGGCGGCGTCATCCTCTCGGGCAGCAGCTCCGACTCCGACCAGACGACCGACCCATTCGTCGAGAACGACAGCGATACCGGCACGGCGACCGACCAGGAGGTGGACGTCGCCACCGACGACGTGGGCGGGAACACGACCTCGGACAGCCTGAGCACCAGCGAGGCGGACACCGACTCGGGGAGCGGCAGCGACGGCGGCAGCCCGGTGGCGACGAGCGTCCTGGCCTTGATCTACGGCCCGGGCGGCCTGGTCACCAGCGGCAGCCAGAGCGACAGCGTGACGGACACGGACTCGCCCACCGAGACCCTCAGCGACACCAGCAACCTCAACAGCCAGGAGTCGGAAACCGACGCGCAAGACGAGGCGGCCGACACGACCACCGACACGCTGACGGTCACCTCCGGTGACGCGGACACGTGGCACGAGACCGACAGCGACGTGATCGACTCCGGTGCCGAGGACAGTTACGCCCTGGGCGCCGCGCTGGACATCCTGGGCGGGTTCGCCACCTCCAGCGCCACCGACACCGGCGGCGATGACTCCACCGAGACGGACACCTTCAGCGCGACGACGACCGCCAGTGACTCGTACAGCGAGACTGTGGGAGGCCAGACGACGACCGATCAGGAGACCGAGACGGCCACCGCAACCGACGCGACCACCGATACCAACAGCGATGAGGCGACCGACGTCGAGCAAGCGAGCGACTCGTACGGCGCCGCGGGGATGGTCCTGGACGGCTTCAGCTCGGACTCGATGACCGACAGCGGGACGGCGGACGAGACCGACGATGATGTCACCACGGAGACGAGCACCGAGACGGACTCGCTCGGTGATGCCGGCGCCGGGGCCGGCTCGGACTAGGTGAGCACGCTCACGACGTCCGACACCCCGACGGAAACCGGCACCGATACCGGCCCGGACGACCTGACGGCGATTTCCAGCCTGTCCTTCGGCATCGCGGGGTTGATCGTCAGCGGCGACGATCAGCAGATCGACACCGGCAGCGACACGGGGAGCTGGAGCACGACGGACACCGGTGGCGACACCGACACCGCAACGCTCAGCGACACCGAGAGCGACACCGGCGACGCCACGACCGACAGCACGAGCGAGACCGGGAGCGACACGGACTCCTCGTCCGGCTCCTCCAGCGAGACCACGACCTTCTCGGAGTCGATGACCGAGGACCTGGGCGCCGGGGGCGTGGTCACCGGCGGGGGCACGACGGAGACCACGACCGAGACCAGCGGCAGCAGCCTGGGCACGACCGAGACCAGCGGCGCGTCGGACACGCTCAGCGACATGAGCTCGAGCTCCGCAGGAATTGATACCCAGACCGGCCGCGACACGGACAGTTCCAGCCTCACCGCGACGGACACCGCCGCGGCCCAGGGGACCGAGACCCTGACCGAGGTCCTCGGCGCCGACGGCACGATCACCAGCGGCGCCGAAAGCGACAGCCTGAGCGAGACCTCGGGCGATACGACCACCGAGACTGATCACCCCACCGAGACGCTGACGGACTCGGTCTCGGACGTGACGATGATGACGCCGACCGAGACGATCAGCACGACCACCACGGACAATGAGACCGACGAGGAGTGGGCGTGCGAGACCCTGGGCACCAGCGCCACGATCGCCGCCGGCTCCGATTGTTTCACGATCGATGACCTGGACACCTCCGACTACCACACGAGCGGCTCCGGCCCCGAGGATTCGAACGATACCTACAATATCAGCTCCGGCGCCGAGATCCTCGACGGCGCCAGGACCATCGAGGGTTCAGGGTCGTCCTCGGCTTACACATACCAGACGTTCGGCGACCTCCTGGGCGTGGGCGGCGACATCAGCTCGGGCAGCCTGACCTACACCGTGAGCCATTCCGACACCGATGACCTGACCACGATCGAATCGGGCACAGAAGCGATCGCCGACGAGCTGACCGACAACGGGTTCCAGACGGCCTCGTACGACATCAGCACGACGACTCCCGATGACGACACGGCCTACGAGACCGGCACGGAGACGCTCGGTGAGGGGGGCACGATCAGCGGCGGCCTGGCCTCATTCGGTTGGAGCCAGGGGAATTCCGAGAGCCGCAACCTGACGATCTCGGGGATCGCGGCGACCCTGAGCATCGGCGACGACAGCACCGACACCTACGGCTTCGGCGAGTCGGGGACCGAGACGATCACCACCGGCGGCGCCGACGCGCCGGGGACGATCAGCTTCGTCTGGAACCAGATGGGGACGGATGATTATGAGATCCACCAAGGCAACAGCGAGTCGTACTCGGTCTATAATGGATCAGGGACCTCGGATTACGTCCTGAATCTGACGGACACGGTGAGTTCTTCCTGGCACGACGTCGGGGCCGATGCGCTCACGGATAGTGCTTCCGTCACCGGGGAGACCGATTCCTACACGTGGACGCAGCTCAATTCGGTCACCGACAACGCCACGGAGACCGCGGCGAACACCGACACGAACTCGTCGGATTCGTCGGTGGGTTTGGAGATCGGGACGTACGGGGCGACGGAGTCGTTCAGCCTGACCGATACGGGAGCTGCCACGCTCAGCGAGCATGAGACGGATCCCAGTAGCTGGAGCCTTGCGGCCGAAACGGATCAGTTCAGCATTCAGGATTCGAACTCGAAGGGGATGGGCACGAGTGAATCCTGGACTGATGACATCCCGCTCGTTACCGAGAGCGGCTCGTCCTCCGACGACGAGACGGAGGGCTACAGCCTGGATGACATCGGGAATGACAGCCTGGCCGGCACGTCATCTTACCATAGTGATTCCTATATGGTCACGAATTGGATAGACGAGGGCCTAACCTTCGACGCTTCCGGCTGGGGCGACTACGGCGGCGACGTGGATCCGGGCACGACCGACCCCGGCACCGCGACCAGTGTCGAGAGCTATTCGACCGGCTCCAGCGTGGAGGTGCAAGGGACGGATTCTCTCGGGCCGGGAGTCGACGAGTCGACGATGAGCTATGAATTTGGCGACCTGTACACGTGGACCGATGGCGGGTCGTGCAGTTTAGCAACGAATTACTATTTAACGTATCCGTTGGGGGATGAGCCCGTAATCGCTGCGACCGTCACCGACTTTCAAGGCGACGATCCCGCGAACGGCTTCCAGTCCACGACTGGATGGGGCTCGACGACGGCGGATGACGGATACTCGTCTTTATCTATCGAAGACGAGGTATCTGGTTATGACTATCGCACGGACGATCAGAATTATTCACCGATTACCCCGAATGCGGCAGGGTTTTCGCAATCGTTCGGCCAGGCCACGACGATTGAGCAAGTCACGGGCGGCGGGACCGTCTGGGGCGACGATGTCGACGGTTACCAGACGACGGGGACTGGTACAGACTCCACGGATACGGTCGTCTCCGGCGCAATCCTGGAGCTGGTGGATGCCTGGGGGAGCGCGGGCGGCGTGCCGGAGGATGCGACGGAAGGAAGTCTCCTTTCCGATATCGAATACAACCAAGAACCCGGCTATGATCTTTTGAGCATCACTTATAGTTCGGGCACCCTGTCCCTCTTCGACGTCCACAATGCTGTGAAGAGCGTCGTCCCGAGTTCGGTCCCCGTTGATCTGGGAGGAACCACACCCACGTTGGCTGAAGCCCCGGTCGGGGCGATGATCTTCGGGGCGACGTTCGGCTTCGAACCCGGCACCGCCAGCGCGACCGCCAACGGGCTTCCCACCCAGGAGGCCACCGCGCTGGGGAACCTGGCGGAGAACCAAGGCGCCCCTGACGGCGTGTCGCGCGACGCCCCGCCGGAGCCGTCGGCGGTGCTGGTGGCGCTGGCCGCCGCCGGGCGGAACCCGACCGACCTCACCCTCCCCACCGCCGGCTCCGAGGCCGTCGACCCGCCCGGCGGCAGCCACGAGCAATCGTGGTACGATTGGTTCTGGAGCGGCATGACCGCGCTCGCCGGCGCGCCCCCGAACGTCCCCGGCACCGGGACGATCGACAGTCTCGACGTAGCTGAGAAGCGGACCGCGCCCGGCGCCGCGGGCGGGTTGACCCCCGGCGCCTACGTCAACTCGCGAGGCCAGAACGCCAACCAGCGCTTCGGTAATGTCCGTCGGACCTTGACGCAGGACTTCCCCGCATTCGCCGGAACTGCTACACTCTTCTTAGCCGGGATGGTCATTGGTCCCGAGGATGTTATCCTGGCGGGCCTGCTCAAAGCGAAGGGCCTGCTCCTGAAAGGAGTGACCCAAGGCGGCAAGGCGGTTTGGAAGATCTTCACCAAGGCTGGGACGGAACTGGGTGGGGCTGAGCTGGAGGCACTCGGTGCGGAATATAGGGCCGCCGCCGCAAAGGCTCCAAGGTGGGACGCTGCCGCACGAAGATGGCGTGATCCGGCGACGGGGCGGTATGTACAAGCTCCAACAAGTGGGAAGCCTCTGCACATCGACATCGGAGGCGAGGGGCGATACCCGAATGCCACCAATGTAAACCCGAACAATGTGACCTCCACGACCGGCGCACCTGGGCGGCCGATCCCAAATCATGTGCCGGGCACCGGCCAGAAGTTGCCGTTCGGAAATGGGGTGGCAGACGGCATCTCGCTTGAGAACGCACCGATCCTGCCTGAGACGGCAGCGGAGATCGCCCGTGTCATCAAACCAGGGGGATCGATTCGGCTGGTGAGTCCGGCCGAATATGCGAAGGTTGCCCATCAACGGGTGATCGATGCCGTTGGCGGGACCGTTGTTCAGGTCACGGAGAACGGGATCACGACCACCACCATCACCGTACCGAGGTAGCAGTGCCGTATTCGATTGACGCAGACCCGCTCGGCCGATTCGCCATCGACTTCGTGGACGAGCCCGCATTCGTCCACGGATTCCGGATGGCACCCGAGCGAATTGAGCCGGAGTTGATGGCTGGGAACTGGTTGCTGTTGACCTTCGCCATCTGGAACTCGCTCGACCGGCCGGCGATCGACACTGCGGTTCGTGTTGCCAAGCAGTTCGGCGGTCGGTTCCAGCTTGGAGTTCGACCTTTCGAGGTTGCCGACGAGCTTGCCGGTTGGCTTCCGATCGAACATCCGGCCCCGCTCTGCGAGATAACCCATGAAGTGTCTCCCGAAGGGAGATTCACGGTGAGCATCACTGGCGGCGACCGCACGCCGTTTTGGCACTGGCTGGGCGATGGCTCGATCATCGCCCAGCACAGTGGGCTCCTGGACCCGCCAAGACTCGTGTCGTTCGTTGAGGGATGCCTTTCAGCCAAGGAACGGCTTCGACCCCTGCAAGGTGGCATCGATGGTGGACAATGACCGGATTGTCTCCACCGGGCTCGTCCCCGGCGACGAGGCCGATTCCCTCGGGCAGGCCGGACGACCGGATATCGAAGTCGATGTCATCCGCCGCAGGATGGGACCCGGATCTCTCTTTACGAGCCCCGGCATCCCCGAGCGAGATCCTGCCACGCCGAATTCGGCGTGGATGGGACCCGATGAAAGAGGGGGGGTCGGCGATAGCCGCTGTGCGAGGGGCCGGGATGGGACCGGCGTGCAGGGATTTAACGAAGAGTTGTTTGATAGATCATTCTGCGACGGGCTCGGCGATGGGATGGGGGTCGGCACGCCGGACCTCGCCGTCGG
>JAJPJC010000174.1 GCA_021324445.1 Isosphaeraceae bacterium | reverse complement strand
GCGGCGACGAGGACCGCCAGGGTCTTCGACTGGCTGGGCAGCAGCCGAGTCGTGGCGGTGAGGACCCAAGTGAGGATAGACTGAGTGGACACGGTGGCTCCCTCCTCTCAGGGTGAAAACTCCGGTGCGTAGCCACACCGATTGTCTCATCCGTAGGGCTGGGCGCCACTGTATTTTACGCACAAAAACCTCGGTGGGGATGTCTCAGCTGAGATTCTGATTGACGCCTATGGCTGATGGGTTGTAGGATACATCGGTCAGGGGCGCCCCGGAGCGGACCCATGGCGTTTTCCGCGCGCCGTGGCTCGGATTTTCTGTTCGGTGCGACTCCGCGCCAGGATCCGGCCGCACAGCCCGGAATGCCGGTGGGGCGCGGAGACCGCCCTCTGGGGACTTCATCCAGGCGGGGTCAGGGTCGTGCGTTCTCATCAAACTCGTGCAGGCGGAGCAGCAGCCATGGGGTCCAAGGATTACCGAGCTCGGAGGTCGTCCAGGTCTGGGGGGTTTACGCTGATCGAGTTGCTGGTCGTCATCGCCATCATCGCCGTGCTGATCAGCCTGCTGCTGCCGGCGGTGCAGTCGGCCCGCGAGGCCGCGCGGCGGGCGCAGTGTACCAACAACCTCAAGCAGCTCGGGCTGGCGATGCATAACTACGAATCGTCCATCGGCTCGTTCCCCTGGGGACACGGGCCGTACAACAACAACGACTGGGGTTGCTTCGCGCTCTTGCTGAGCCAGTTCGAGCAGTCGCCGGTGTACAACAGCATCAACTTTGCCAACACGGGCCGCGCGGTGTCCAAGCCCAGTCCGGAAAACGACACGATCCAGGTCATGACGCTGGCCGTCTTGCAATGTCCCAGCGACGACGACCAGCTCCAGACGCCCTTTGGCCACGTCAGCTACGCCGGCTGCTATGGGGCGACGCCGGCGGGCTTCGGCCTGTCGTCGCCCGACGGGATCTTCGGGACCGTGGGCGGGTCGTCGATTGTGCCGATTCCGGCCGGCTACGGCCCGGATGAGCCGATCGTGAAGATCGCCATGGTCACCGACGGCCTGAGCAACACGGCGGCCTTCAGCGAGCGGGTCAAGGGGGTCGGCAACGGCAATAACACGGCCTACGATGGGCGGAACCCATCAGGCACCTCGGTCGCGGTGCTGACGCCCACCTACCCGGGGAACAACGCGGTGAATCCGAGCAACCCCACCCAGCCCCTGCTCGATCCGTCGCTCGACCCGACCCAGCAAGGGGCGCGGCCGCCCGGGGTCAGCCCCACGATGTACTACAACCAGTTGTGCGTGGCCAGCGGTGGCCCCAAGGTCATGCTCGCCGGCCAGCCGCTCAACGGTCCCTCGCCGCCCTGGGGGCCGTCGGGGTCGGTCGGCGGTTACTGGTGGATCGCCATCATGCCCTACGGGACCAACTACAATCACGTCATGGCTCCAAACACCTATTCGTGTATCGATGGAACCGGCGGCCACCTCCTGAGCGGTGCCTGGACGGCCGGCAGCCGCCATCCCGGCGGCATCAACGTCTGCTTCGCCGATGGCCACGTCGCGTTCATCAAGCAGACGATCGGCTTGCCGGTGTGGTGGGCCATCGGCACCAAGGCCGGCGGCGAGGTCGTCTCGTCCGACCAGTATTGATCACGACCGGACCTCACCCGGGCGGTCCTGGTGCGTGCGACCGGGATCGGATCAGGGCCGCCCTCCATCGATCCCGATCGGGCCAGCGTGGCCGCGGATCCGGTATGCGGGAGGCGAGCAGCGATGCGCGGGCGACGAATGCGGGTACGATTTCTGGGCGTCCTGGCCGGGGTCGCAGCAGTGCTCTCGATCCTGGCGGGCTGCGGCGGACCGTCGTACCTCGAAGGTTCCACCCAAGAGGCCACGGTCAAGGGGACCGTCAAGGTGCGCGGCAAGCTCATCGACGGGGGAGACCTGCACTTCAACGCCTCGAACCCCAACCGCAGGGTCGAGACCCGCGAGGCCCACGTCGGCAAGGACGGCACCTATACCGTCAAAGCATATATCGGCCTGAACATCGTGACGCTCACGCCCCCCAAGGCACGCACCAAGGCGCAGGACAAAGCCTACTTCGGCGTGGGGTACGACGAGCAACACGTCGATGTCAAGCCGGGTGAGAACACGGCGGACCTGGAATTCCTCAAGCAGTAGCGCGGCGAAGTGGCCCTGGCTACGACGATCGTGGTCCGCCGGTCCTGGGGTCTTGCCGGCCCCGCGGAGCCGGTTGCGAACCCAGCTACCCGGCGCCTTGGAACGACCTCCTGGTCTCTTTCTGCTACAATGACCCGAGAGCGGCGGCATCCCGATCACGTCCTCAGGGATGTGATGCGGGAGCAACGGACGTCCGGTATCATCTGCCCGGCACGATGAAGGGAACGAACTCATGCCCGGCAACTTTCTCGATTTGAACGCTCCGTCCTTGCGGGGGGATATCCCAGGCTCCCCGGGGACCTCCCGCACGGCTTGATCGTTCCACCCCGGGAGGTCCGCGACGACCTGGAGGCCGCGAACGCGAAGCTGGTGCGGGCGCATGGCTTCACCCTGAATGAGGAGGCCTGGGTGTGGGAGCTGAATCGCCACACCGTGGACTACTCCTTTGCCTACCTGGACCACGAGGTCGTCTACCGCGAGACCCCGGAGGGCCCGGAGGTGCTGGCGGTTGGCTACGAAGAGATCCTCGCCCTGACCAAAGACGTGAGCCTTGAGGAGCAGGGAAAGCTCCAGAGGTGGCTCTCCTGATGAGCCACCACGTCGAGAGTTGATCCCGGAGAGGAGGAGATCCTTGGACACGCTCACCCCCGAATTGAAGCAGGCAATCGAGCAAGCGGGCGATTCCCCGGTACGATTGATGGACCCCCAGACGCAACGGTCGTATGTCCTGGTCAGCGCCGAGGTCTTCGATCGTCTCCTGGACGAGGACGACCGGCGTGAGCAGGAAGCGTTTCGGCGGGTGGCGAAGAAGAATGCCAAGGCCCGGTTGATGGAGGATGCATGATCCAACTCGGTGAAACCTATCGCGCCGACTTCAAGGAGATGGAGCCGCACCCGGTCGTGGTCGTCTCCCGGGAGGAGTTGAACCGGGGCAACTGGGTCGCGGCTGTCCTGATAACGTCCAAGAAGTTTGAAGAACGCTCGAAGCAACCGAATTGCGTTCCATTCCGGGCCGGGGAGTTCGGGCTGAGCCGGGATTGCGTCGCTCAGGCCGAGTCCCTCTTCTCGATCCGATGTGAAGAATTGGGAGAGCACCTCGGGACGCTCGATGCGGAGCGGTGGCGCGAGCTGATCAAAGCCCTCGGGAACATGATGGGCTCTGAGTGTGAGCCGGAGTGATCCGTCCGAAATGGGCGCGTCCGATTCGCCCGGCGGTCGCGGATTCGGTCAAAGGCCCTCGGGGACGTTCCCCAACGACCGCGGCGGCTGGCTGGGTGTGCCGTACGACGACGAAGCCGGCGGAGCGGGAGGTTGTGCCTCCTCGACTCCGGGCTGGATCCGGCGGGCCGAGACGACCTTCCAGCCGGTGTCGATCCCTTCGAGGCGGAACCGCACGAGCTTCAGCCGCAGCCGGCTGGGCGGGTCGCCCAGCGAGGCCAGGCGATCGGCGACCATCGCCGTCACCTCCGCCTGCTCGTAGACGAACGGGCCATCGGCCTTCAAGGTCAGGAAGGACCGCTTCAACAGGGCTTCCCACTGCTGGGGTGACGCGGCGACGTCCAGGGCCAGCCGCTTGGCGTCCTCGGGCAACGGCGGCTTGGCCGACTCGACCAGCATCTTGTAGGTCGGCAGGACGCGCTGGGGCGAGAGTGTCTTGGACAGGTTCTCGAAGACCTTGCCGTACTGCTCGGCCGCGTCGAAGAGGTCGTCGGGATTGCCGCTCTGCATCTTCTTGTACAGGCCGGATTTCTCCGCGTCCTCCTTGGCCGCGTGCAGGGCATCGAGGGTCTCGCCGGCCAGGCCCAGGGGGTTCTTGGGCGTGAACCGGCCCGCGGTGGGATCAAAAGTATACTCGGCGTTGATCCGGGCGTGGAAGGTCCCCAGGGGCGCGAACGATCCCCGGAGGAGCTGGTCGCGTTTCCGGTCGTGGGTGAGGTTGCCCACCGAGCGGATCGCCGGGGGCTCGTCCACAGTGCTGAGCCGGCCGGCGGTCTCGCCATCCTGGCGGACCAGCGCACCCAGGTAATCGCTGGCGACGCGCTCGACCGCGTCCAGGTTGCGGGGACGGGGCTTGAGCCGCGGCCAGGCGACCATGACGCCGACGGCCGCGACCGCCACCACGGCCAGCAAACTCAGGCCGATCCATCGCCGTCGCCGCCAGCGCCGTTCGATCGCCTCCTCGGAAGGGACGAAGACTGATTCGACCGGGGCGGGTTGGGCGGGGGTTCGGCGTGCAGGCTTGGGAGCCGCATCGGCCGGGCGACGCGCGTTCTTGTCCATGGGAGTCTCGATCCGTGGGTTCTCAAGGTTTGGCCGGGCGGTGGCGCGGCGGCTCGCTCCGGTCGCGGTCGCGGTCGTGGTCGCGGCTGGGCTGCTCGAGGGCCACCGCGATCCGTGTCAAGACCGGGACCACGTGAGCTTCGAGCAACTGGGTCGTCCGCCAGGCCGCCTCGGCCGTGTCGGCCATGGCGTCGAGGACTTCGGCCGCGACCGCGATCAGCCGCCCGACCACCCAGCCGGCGAAGCCGCAGCCGCCCAGGGCCACCAGCGCGATCATCCCCATGATGTTCCGCTCGCCCCAGGTGAACTGCGCATCCGAGAGCAGCGGCATCGCCTGCTCCAGGAAGATCGAAACTCCCAGGGCCAGGAACCCGACCTGCACCAGCGGAGCCATGATGGCCAGAGTCCGACGGCCGCGCCGCAGGCCCTGGTATCGCGTTCGCTGCACAGGATCTTGGTTCATGGATCACGCCATCACCACCAGAGGAAGCGGCCCGTCGAGGCGATTCCATTATAGGGCCTGGCAACGGCGTGAGGAGACCCTCGGTCCGGCCTTGGGGACTGCTGCCTCACCGAGCGGGTTTTCGTTCGAGCACGTAGAAGACCCGGCGCTCCCCGGCGGAGTCATCCCGTAGAAAGTGGACCGCACGGTAGCCGGAATCGAAGGCGGTCCCGAAGGCCCCGCGGACCGCCTGGCGCCACGCTTCGGCCAGTTGGGGCCGCTCGCGGCGGAGCCGCGCGATGTCGGCGGGGATCTCCAGCAGCATCTGGGGTGCTCCGAGGACGGGTCCGATGCGGATCGGTTCCGGCGTGCGGGCCGGGTCCGCCTCGTCCGCTTGGCCGCCGCGCGTCTTGATCAGCCGCGGCACGATGGCCGCGGCATCGGGGCCGAGCCCGGCGATCGGCTCCGCCGTCGTCTCCCACTCGGCGATCAGGCGATCGGTGGGGACGCCCGCGTTGAGCGCGTCGGTCCGCTCGCCGTACATGTTCTCGACGTAACGCCCGGCCGTGGCGCCCAGCCGGGCCAGGTTGAAATGGGCGTTGCCGGCCTGGAGCGGGTCGAACGCCCAGGCGATCCGGTCCATCCCCTCGGCGCGGGCGAAGTCGCGCTGGACCAGCTTGATCTGGTAGCCCAGCCCGCGCGACTGGTAGCCGGGCACGACGCCGGTCAACTGGGAATACAGGCAGAGCCGGCCCTCGACCCGTCCGAGGAACGCGAATGACATCGCGACCGCCTCTCCCGTGGCCAGGAATGCGCCCAGGACCAGGCCCCCGTGCAAGTTGGCCCCGACCAGGGTCGCGATCGGGACCACGTAGCCCCCCGCGGCGATCCCCCAGGCCCGGCGCTGGGCGTCCTGACAGGCGCGATAGTCGGCGATCGTGGCGGCGCGCCGGATCGTGAACGCGTGGTCGAGCTCCAGGGTCAGGCGCGTCTCGGTCATGGTTCGACCTGCAATTCCAGCAAGAGCGCGGCCAGGAGGGCGGCCCGCTCGGGGAGCGAGTCGATCAGGATGTGCTCGTCGTCGGCATGGGCGCCGCCGCCGCGCGCCCCCAGGCCGTCGAGCGTCGGGACGCCCAGCGCGGCGGTGAAGTTGGCGTCGCTGCCGCCGCCGGTGGATCCCTCGGTCAGATCCAGGCCGAGGCCGTGCCCGATCTGACGAGCCTGTTCGAACAGGGCCGCGATCGCGGGAGACCGCTCCATCGGCGGCCTGGTGAAACCTCCACTGACGTCCAGGCGAGTGTCCGGCGTGACCGGCCCGAGCGCCTGGAGAGCCCCGGCAATCCGCTCGGCTTCCGCCAGGGACGCCACCCGCACATCGATCTCGGCCGACGCCCGCGCCGGCACGACGTTGGCGGTCGTGCCCCCCTGGATCACCCCAACGTTGAGCGTGGTCCCGGTCGCGAGGTCTTGCAAGTCCTGGATTCGGAGAATCTGATGCGCCAGCTCGACGATCGCGCTGCGCCCATCCTGCGGAGCCACGCCGGAGTGCGCGGCCCGGCCCTCGACTTCCAGCCGGAAGCGCCCGACCCCCTTCCGCGCGGTCTTGAGGCGTCCATCGGCCAGGGCCGGCTCCAGCACAAGAACGTAGGCGCACTGGCGCGCCAGGCTCTCGATCAGGCCGCGCGAGGTGGGGCTGCCGATCTCCTCGTCCGAGGTGAACAAGACCCAGATCGGACGCGGGACCGGCATCCGGCAGACGACGTGCTCGAGGACGTGCGTGATGATCGTCAAGCCGGCCTTCATGTCGAGGATTCCCGGGCCGAAGGCTCGATCGCCTTCGACTCGGAACGGCAATCGATCAAGCGTGCCTCGAGGCCAGACCGTATCGTAATGGCCCAGCAAGAGCGCCGGCTTCCGATCGGGCGGCCCGGGGAATCGCGCGAGCAGGTGGTCGCCCCCCTGGTCATTGGCAATGACCTCGACCGAGCCGTCCAGGTCGCACAAGCGGTTTGCCAGGAGGCTTCGGAGGGTGTCGAGGGCCGGCTTGTCGCGGCTGGGCGACTCAAGTCGCACGAGCCTTGACAGGGAATCGAGCATCTCCTCGCGCCCTCCGGACCCACGAATGAGATTCAGAACGCCCTGCCGGTTCATCCGACCTCCTTCACGCCGGAAGCGTCACCGCACGAAGGGTCCGGGCTTCGACGCGTTCCTCGATCGGCTCGACGCCGAGGCCCGGGCCCTCGAAGACGGCGATCGCTCCCCGTTGCGCCCGGATTGGCGGCTCGACGATGTCCTCGGCGTAGTATTTATCCGAGCCGGAGATATCGCCGGGGAGAGTGAACCCGGGTAGGGCGGCGATCGCCACATTGGCCGCCCGGCCGATGCCGAACTCGTGCATCCCGCCGCACCAGACCGGCACGCCCCGCGCCAGGCAGAGGTCGTGCACGCGCCTGGCCTCGAGCAGGCCCCCCAGGCGACTCACCTTGATATTGATCACGCGGCAGGCACCCAGGTCGAGGGCCTTGCGGGCGTCGTCGGCCGAGTGGATGCTCTCGTCCAGGCAGAGATCCGTCCTCAAGGCCGCCTGGAGCCGCGCGTGGTCGATGATGTCGTCGTGGGCCAGCGGCTGTTCGATCAGGATCAGGTCGAAGGCGTCCAGCGCCTGGAGCGTGGGCACATCGTCGAGCGTATACGCCGAGTTGGCGTCGACCTGGAGGGGTACACTCGGATAGCGCTCGCGGACCCGCCGTACCACGTCGACATCCCAGCCCGGCGCGATCTTCAGCTTGATGCGGCGGTACCCTTCCTCCCGGTAGCGATCGATCTGGTCGAAGAGGACCTGGACCTGGGACTCGATCCCCAGGCTGACGCCGGAATCAATCTCGACGCGCGTACCGCCCAGCAGGGCATGCAGCGGCACCCCCCGCGCGCGAGCCAGGACATCCCAGCAGGCGATCTCCAATCCGGCCTTGGCGAACCGGTTCCCCTTCACCGGGCGATACAACCCGGCCAGGTCGTCGATGGTCGACCAGTCCCGGCCCAGGACCGCCGGGGCCAGGAAATCCTTGAGGATGTGCCAGCAGGTCTCGGTGGTCTCGGGACAGTAATACGGGTCCGACGGGCTGGCACACTCCCCCCAGCCGATCACGCCGCCGGCGACGACCCGGACCAGGATATGGTCGAGATGCGCCTTGCGGCTGGAGCTGGTCTGGAACGGCCGCACCAGGGGCAGCCGGACGATCTTGAGGTCGATGCGCTCGATTCGCATGCGCGGCCTGCGGGCGAGAGATCCGTTCCAATTGGGCAAAAGCGCTTGAGCCTGACGGTCAGCATGGTAAACTAAATCGTAACGCCAAAGGAACCCTCCGCGTGCGACTTCCCGGCCAACCGAGCCTGAGACCGGTCCCTTATCGGCCGGCCCTTGTCCCACCCGAGTCTTGGCGGCAGCAGCAACGAGACGATCCTCCCCCAGGATCGACCTGCTCAGCGACCCACCTACTTCGTGCGCCCTTTCTGTCTCCAAGGAGTCGACATCATGAGTGATCCCAACCCCGGCGCGTCGCGGCGCGATTTCCTCAAAACGACGGGCACGGTGGCCACCGCCTCCGCGCTGGCGGGCGTCGCCGTCCCGCCGGTGCATGCCGCCGAGGACAACACCATCCGAGTCGCCCTGGTCGGCTGCGGCGGTCGCGGCACCGGCGCCGTCGGCGACGCCCTCTCGACCGCCAAGCAAGGCCCAATCAAGCTGGTGGCCATGGCCGACGTCTTCAAGGACCGGCTCGACGACAGCTACGACGAGCTCAAGAAGGCTCACGGCAGTAAGATCGACGTCAGCGGCGACCACAAGTTTATCGGCTTCGACGCCTACCGCAAAGCCATGGACTGCCTGCGGCCGGGCGACGTCGTGATCCTCGCCACCCCGCCGGCGTTCCGCTGGGTCCACTTCACGTACGCCATCGAGAAGGGCATCCACACCTTCATGGAGAAGCCGATCGCCGTCGATGGGCCCAGCGCCCGCCGGATGATCAGCCTGGGTGAGGAGGCGAAGAAGAAGGACCTCAAGGTCGGCGTCGGGCTGATGTGCCGCCACTGCGATGCGCGGCAGGAGTTGTTCAGCCGGATCAAGGATGGGGAGATCGGCGAGCTCGTGCTGCTCCGCGCCTACCGCCAGACCGGTCCGGTCGGCTCGGCCATGACCCCGCCCAAGCCCGACGGCATCAGCGAGTTACTCTATCAGATCCGGAAGTTCCATGGGTTCCTCTGGGCCAGCGGCGGCTGCTTCAGCGACTTTCTGATCCACAACATCGACGAGTGCTGCTGGATGAAGGACGCCTGGCCCGTCTCGGCCAAGGGCTCCGGGGCGCGGTGCTACCGCGGCAACTGCATCGACCAGAACTTCGACACCTACTCGGTCGAGTACACCTTCGCCGACGGGGCCAAGCTGTACCTGGAGGGGCGGAACATCACCGGGTGCAACCAGGAGTTCGCCAGCTACGCCCATGGCACCAAGGGCTCGGCGATCATCTCCTCGAACTCGCACAGCCCGGCCCGGTCCCGCATGTACAAGGGGCAGAAGTTCGTCCGCAACGACATCGTCTGGGCCTACCCCCCGCCCGAGCCCAACCCCTACCAGGTCGAGTGGGACGACTTGATCCACGCCATCCGCAAGGATAAGCGGTACAACGAGGTCCGCCGCGGGGCCGAGGCCAGCCTGGTCACCGCCATGGGCCGGATGGCCGCCCACACCGGGCAGGTCATCACTTATGATGACATGCTTCATTGCAAGATCGAGTTCGCGCCGGACGTCGACAAGCTGACCATGACCAGCCCGGCGCCGCTCCAGATCGATCCCAAGACGAAGCACTATCCCGTCCCGCAGCCGGGGATCGTCCGCGACCGCGAGTACCTGGTCTGACCGGGTCCGGCGCGCCCCGCGATCGGGACGGCAGTCTCTCCGGGGATGCCCGGCCGCCTTGACGGAGAGAATGGGCGACTTGAGGAGGTGGGGCTGCGAGGCAGCCCACACCTCCTCGGCGTTTTCGAAATCAGGGCGAAAAAATCGGATCGGGGTGCGGCGCGAACCGAGCCCGCGGCGTGACCGTGTGACACGGCGCGATCGGTTTCGAAGCGGTCGATCAATACGAGTCCGAGCTGACGACTTCGCCGCCGGCCCGGGTCGAGAGGGCCTGGTAGACGCCGAACGGTGTCCCGGGAGCGACCTGGATGATCATGTTGGCGTCGATCGTGATCCCGTTGGGCAGACCGGTGGCGTCGTTGACCTTCCACGAGTTGATGGTTTCCTTGATGAACTTCACCGAGCCGTCGCAGAACAGGAAGTTGGCCCCACCGGGGTGGAAGCTCGACGCGGCGGAGACGAACGCCGGGGCGGTGCCGCCGACGTTGCCCATCGTCTCCGAGTTCGCATCCTTGTTGAAAGGGTTGATGGGATACATCGTGCAAAAGCTGGTGTCACCGAAATTGCCCGAGCACCACCAGTTCCAGCACTGGATGTCGATGACCCCGTCGACCGGGTCCACCGTCGAGCTGAGCTTACCATGGGCGCGTTCGCTGTACATCATGGTGTTGCTCGTGCCGTCGGTGACCGCCGCCAACTTGACCATGCCGCGGTTGTAGCCGACGTAGTGCCCTGCGCCGTCGGGGACGTAAAGATCTTGTTCGTAGCCGATATAGATGATCACGCCGTTCTGGTTGGCGATCGCGGGTTGGAACTGCGGCCAGGTGTAGCGCGGCAACTGGAACCAGGTCCCGGCGCATCCCCCATAGCTGGAGTAGCACATGGTCAAGTCCTGGCCGTCGGTGCCCGCCCCGGCCAGTAAGTACTTGGTCTCGACCGCGGGATCGCTCGGGCAGTGGAGGTAGTTGAGCGAGGTGGCGACGACCGTGTTATTGCCCGCGCTGAAGATGTTGTACATGAAGTTGACGTTGTTGAAGAGCGGGCCTTGCTCGTGGAACGGCAGCAAGGCGACGAAGCTACCCCCGGAGGTCCAGGCGTAGTTCGTCGGCCCGGTCATCGTGTGCTGCCGGTAGCAGCCCCAGGGGAAGGTGTCGTGCGTGCTGATGTAGTTGTGCACGGCCAGACCGGTCTGCTTGAGGTTGTTCACGCACTGGGCGCGACGCGCGGCCTCGCGGGCCGACTGCACCGCCGGCAGGAGCAACGCGATCAGGACGGCAATGATGGCGATCACGACCAACAGCTCGATGAGTGTGAAGCCACGCTTGCCTTTCGTGAGACCGACGAACTGCGTCATGGATGGACCTCCGAGTGAAAAGACGACGAAACAGAAATGGGCTGCCGATCCGACAGCGGGAAACCGATGCAGAACCAGAACGCGGCGATTCCACTCTTCGGCCGCGCTGTATCTGCACAGAAGAACACAGACGAAATCAGCACGCTCGGCCAGGAGATCGGGGCCGAATCGAGCCGGAACGTCGCCGATTGATTTAGTAGAGCTTGGGGGTTTTCTTCTTGGCGGCCTCCTCGTTCTCGAGCGCCTTGGCCTGCTTCGCCGACACGGGTTTCTGGGAGGAGGCCCCGCCGGCTTCCAGTTTCCCGCGGATCGCCGCGGGATTTCCGACCTTGATTGTCCCGGCACCCTCGGGGCCGCAGCCGGCCAAGAGGATCGCCAGGGGAGCGGCGGCCAGGCCGCCGAACCAACCACGCCTGAACTTCGTCTGAGGGGTAAGTCGCGCCACGAGTGCTCTCTCCAGGGGTCGTTCGCCAGCGCCGAGCGCACCCCGATCGTTCACCGGCCGGGCTTCACACACCGACCAGCCTGGGCGACGGCATCGCGAACCGAAATCATCAGAACGAATGAGAATTTAGGTCACGTGTCAATGATTGCAAGCACCGCCTTCCTCGATTTCGGGACCAACGATCGCCGTTCTGTTCTGCGCCGGCCGGAGACGCGCGCCACGCACGGCGCACCCAACCCACCAGGCCGTCGTCGCAGCCGCCATCGGGTCTGAGCCGATCCGGGCAGGCGCGCAAAATCTCCTCGGACGGGTTTCGAGCCCCCGTCGCAGGGGGCGCAGTCGACTAGCCGGCCGACTCACGTCAAGCGCGGAACCGCGACGAACGGGGAATCTCCCGCTCGCCGCGTCCCCGTTGATGTGTTGATGGCCGGGCCGCGGCGCAACAGGCTTTTCGGAACCGGGCGGTCGTTGGGTCGGGCGAAAAACACTCCTGGTTGTGAGTCGAGGACTGTCCGGCGCGATCGCCGTCGATCCCGTGCGACCTTCGGAAACACCCATTCCACGCCGAGGCGCCCGTCGCAACGCCGAAGACGCGCATCGAGAGCTGGCTGGAACGAGGTTATGCGGTCAGATCAGCCTAGGAGACGGATAGGGAGAGGAGATCCGCCGACGACTGTGCCTCACCAAAACGAAGCTGGCAAGATATCTGAACCACCCCGCAGGGGCTTGTCAAGACAATCATTGATCCTGAACCCCTTTTTTTTGGCCCTTTCTTGAGAATATGAGTGTACAAACGATCTCAAGGGAGGAGAGTGTGAAGCTCCGGGCAGGCCGAGGTTTTCGGTGGGGGTGCACCGGGCGGGTCCCGATTCGCTCGCTCGCGATGGGGGCAGGGTGTCCAGCCACCGGTGACTGTTTCCGTCCAGGGCATCTCGACAAGTCGATCGGCTTTGACATACGCTGGACCTGGGCTCACTTGAACTGAGGTAGGGCCGGCTGTGCCGGCCGCACCACCGCGGCACCGGGAGCGCGCAGCACCGGCAGCGCCGCACATGACCTCGGGCTGACCCGGTCCCGGCCGACACAGCCGACCCTCCTTTCGGACTTCCGGCTGATGGAAAGCGCACCCGAAGCCACAATCCGCCTGGCGCTGCCCTCGAAGGGCCACCTGTACGACGGGATCATTGAACTGTTGAAGACGGCCGGCTACAGGGTGCGGCGGGCCAGCGACCGGCAATATGAGGCGACGATCGTGGGCCACCCGCGGTTCCACGTCGTCTTCATGCGGCCGCCCGACATCGTGATCCAGGTTCAGGAAGGCCGGTGTCACCTGGGGGTCACGGGACTCGACGTCTTCCGGGAGCATACGGTCGAGTCCCAGGACGCCGTGGTGGTGATCCCGGACCTGGGCTACGGCGGCTGCCGGCTGGCCGTGGCCGTGCCGGAGAGCTGGATCGATGTGACCCACGTCATGGACCTGGTCGACCTGACGACCGAGTTCAAGGCGGACGGCCGGACCTTCCGCGTCTCGACCAAGTACCCCGCGCTGGTGCGGCAGTACTTCCGGAAGCTCGGTATTTATTATTATCAATTGATCCAATCCGACGGGGCCCTGGAGCTGCACCCGAGCCTGGGGATCGCCGACATCATCGTCGACCTGACCAGCTCGGGGACGACCTTGAAGGACAACCGGCTGCGTGAGCTGGAGGAGGGGACGGTGCTGACCTCGGCGGCCTGCCTGATCGGGCATGCGCCGAGCCTGGCCGCGCTGGTCGGGGAGGGCGAGACCGGTGCGCTGGCGCTTTTGCTCGATGCCATCGACGGCGTCCGGGGCGCCGAAGGCTGGCTGCACCTGGAGGTGGTGGGCAATCCCACGGCAGTCGGCTCCGACACGGCCGAGCAGGTGGTCGGTCACCTCCGGTCCCGAGGCGCGGCGCACATCGTCCGCGGTGAGGTCTGGGACGACCGCGGCGGTCCCGGCTGGCGGGTCACGGCGCTGCTGCCGGCCACGAAGCTGACGGCCTGCCAGCGCGCGTTGTTCCGCCTCGGCGCCGGCCGCGTGGTCGGCCTGCCTCCGCGGATCCTCTTCGATCGCGACACCCCGTCTACGTTTGATGACCTGTGTGTCCGAGTCGGATCAGGCGTCCAGGCTCCGGGCGATGGATTCGATCGCTAGCGGATGCTCGAGTCCGAAGCAGGCGTCGGCCCGCGCGCCGCGGACGTGCAGCCGGAGGAACCCGCCGGCGATGAGCTGGCGCGAGAGGTCGGGGACCCATCGCCGGGCGATCGGTGCGAGCCAGTCGGCGGCGCGGGCCAGCACCGGCTCGCTGCGATCGGGCAGGGTCAGCACCCATCGCGGCCGGCCGGTGATCGAGGCCACGACGGCGGCCAGCTCGGGGTAGCTCAGATAAGGACCCACCACGGCGTAGCGCTGGCCGTGGCCGCCGGCGACCAGGGCCCGGCGGTGGGCCAGGGCGACCAGACGGACATCCACGATCGGGATCCCACCCCGGGGAACGACGGCCAGCCGGCAGCGCGCCAGCGTTCGAGCGATCGCCGTCGACGTCGGCTTGCGGTCGCGCGGGCCCATCACCATCCCAGGGCAGAGCACGATGGTCGAGAGCCGGTGCTCGCTCGCCTCCACGACCAGGCGCTCGGCCTGGCGCTTGGTCCGGGTGTAGGGGGAATCCACACGCTGGAGGTTCCACGCCGTGAACTCGTCGGCCGGCTCGTCCGGCGTGCCGGCGGCCAGCGTGTACAGCGTCGACGTGTAGACGAAGCGCTCCACGCCGGCCCGGGCGGATTCGTCGAGCAACTGCCGCGTCGACTCGACGTTGACCGCCTGGCTGGTGCCTCTGGGATCGAGGCCCAGGCAGACCCAGCTCGCCGCGTGGATGACCCCGCGGACGCCCGCCAGCGCCCGGCGGTGGACGGCACTGTCCCGCAAGTCGCCGATCAGCCAATCGACCGGCGGGTCGTCCGGCTCCTCGACCGGCGGCCGGCGGGTCAGGCCCCGGACCCGGTGCCCGGCACGGGCCATCGCGCGCGCGATGTGACCCCCCACGAACCCCCCGGCGCCGGTCACCAACACCGGCCAGTCCGTGGGCTCCGGTTCGCGGCCATCCCAGGGAGTGGGAAGCCCTTGCCCGGCAATCGCGATCGCCCCGGGGCGATCGCTCACCGCGCGGTGGGACGAGACAAGGTCGGGTCGGGTTGCCATAGGTAGAGGAATGTGGGCAATCGGGATCGGTCCAGGCCAGGATAGCTCAAGGGAATAATCTCGTTCAAGGGAGCCGGAGCCGGCGTGATCGCATAGAGCGAATGGGCCGGATAGCCGGCGCGGTGATAGAGCACGACCTCGGCACCGGCGACCCCAGAACGGGATTCGACCTCGGCGATCGCGTCGTGCAGATAGCCCAGGCGGTCGACCAGGTGGAGGGCCAGGGCCTGCGAGGCCAGGACGACACGGCCGTCACCGATGGCCTGCCGATCCTGCGCCGTCATGGCCGCGCGGCGCTGTTGCACCCGGCGCAGGAGGTGGTCGTGATAGGCATCGGCCATCCCCTGGAGCAGGCCCCGCGTCTCCGGGTCCAGGGGCGTGGTGACGCTCCCCATGTCGATCCTGGCGCCCGATTTGACCGGGTCTGCGACCAGGTTGAGCTGAGCCATCGCATCCTGGAGGTTGTAGTGGTTGAAGACCACGCCCAGGCCGCCGGTCAAGCCCGTGGGGTGGGCCACGATCCGGTCGCACTCCACGGCGAGGAAATACGCCCCGGAGGTGGCCAGATCCATCAGGCAGGCGACCACGGGCCTGCGCGTCTCGGCCTGGAATCGGCGCAGCTCCTCGGCCATGACGTCGCAGGTCGTGACGCTGCCGCCCGGGCTGTTGATCCGGAGCACGACGCCGACGACCTGGGGATCGCGCGCCGCCGCGTCGAGCTTGTCGCGGAACGCCGCCAGGGGATTGTCGCCGACGGCGTACAGACTGCCGTAGTTCTGGTTCAGGAGCACGCCGTCGACATCGACCAGGGCGATGCGCGCGCGGGCGTTCTGTCCCTTGCCGGGCCGGACCACCGTGGCGGTCATCTCGCCCGGATCGATCGCCGAGGGGAGCTTGACGGCGACCTCCGGGAGCTTGACGTCGACGGCGCCCCGGAGCGTGGCGTCCGCCACAATCCCCGCATCCCCCCGGAATGTCGTCGCCAGCGGAATGACGTGGCCGCAGCCCGCCAGGCCCAACGCCATGAGACCGACAAGCCGCCGGACGACGGTCCTCACCGGACGCCGGGACCCGGCCACGACGACGCCGACCCGCATCGCTGCACCTCCTCGGCAGAACCGGCGCGACGACCGCACCGCGAGAACTCAGACTTACTATCGGCCAGCTCCCTGGCAAACTTGCCCTCAAAATCGCTACATTGGTCACGCGTTATTGCTGGGCCCATCCAGGTCGAGAGGGACCCCCAAATATGACCCCGGTAAACACGTAGGTCAGGCTTTAGCCTGACATCTCTGGAGCGTCAGGCTAAAGCCTGACCTACGTGAGGCCAATGACCAATGAATACCATCACCTGTACGATCATGCTCGTGATTTGCAGTGCGGACCCGCCCCGGGTCGAGCTGGAACACGCCAAGAATTCGGTCTATCTGGAGGTGTTGAGCCAGGACTTTCCCCGTGGCGGGCAGGGGCTCCGGTTTCCCGAGCCCCGGCTCCGCGACGGCCAGGACGCCGACGCGCAGCGCACCGCCTTACGCGAGGTGGCCGGTTCCGATCAGGCGCTCGGGGAGCTGGTCCGCAACTCGGTGACGGCTCCTTACATCCTCAAGGTCCGGGATACCCGGGCAGGTGACGCGACGATCCGGGCGGCCGACCTGTGGTTCGTGGTCTACGCCGAGATCGCACAGCTCGATCCGGCCCGGGAGGCCGCGCGCTTCGACGGCAAGGAGGCCGAGGCCGGCAACATGAAATTCCAGACCCGGCTGCTGAAGGCCGGCGACCTCCGCGCCGCGGGGATCGCCCCGCCGGCCCAGACACCCGGCCCACATGTCTGGTACGGCCACATCCACGGCCGTCTACTCGATCGCATCGAGTTCGGGGTGACCAACCAGGTCGTGGGGTCGCAATCGAGCGAATCGATCGTCATCGCCGCGCGGACCGACCCCGCTTTTGACAAGGCAGGCCCCCATCGCAATGGCTGGAGATCGATCGCAGCCTCGGCCTCGGCCGGCGGCCAGTCCCAGGGCGCACTCCAGCCGTATGCCGGCGGGGTCAGCTACACCAAGATCAGCCGTCTCGCCTTCCAGCCGGGGGCGCTGCTGGTCGAGATGCATGGGGCCTTCGTCGAACCTCAGGAGTGGTTCCAGGGCGCGCCGATCCTCCGCTCCAAGTTCAGCGTCATCGCCCAGGACCAGATCCGCACCCTGCGGCGCGAGCTGGCGCGGCGGCGGGGGAAATGAGGATTCGCGATGAACGAGCCTTCGGTTCGGTTCGGTTCGGTTCGGTTCGGTGAGGGTCCGGGAGGAGCTGGCATGTGGATTGACCGCGCCGTCAAGTGGCTGCTCCCCAGGGAGGAGCACTTCTTCGACCTGCTGGAGCGGGGCGCCGCCCTGGCGCGGGAGATTGGTGTCCTGCTCACGGATTGCTGCGCGGCGGTCCCCGAGGGCCGTGCGGCGCTGGTGGCGCGGATGCACCAGGTCGAGCACGAGGCCGACGCCACCATCGCCGAGGTGTACGAAGCGTTGAATCGCACGTTTGTCACGCCCCTGGACCGCTCCGACATCTACCAGCTGGCCTCGTCCCTGGAAGGGATCGTCGACGACGTCTTCGCCACGTCCTTGCAGATCGTCGTCCACGCCATGGAGGATCTGCCGCCGGGCAGTTGCGAGCTGGCCGCGCTGATCCGCCAGTCGTGCGAGGCGGTCGAGGCCGCGGTGGGTGACCTCCGCGGCTGGAAGCAGCTCGACCGGATTCGCCAGCGGTGTGAGCTGCTGGACCAACTGGAGAGCGAGGGCGACCGGATCTTCCGCAGGGAGGTTGCCGCGATGTTCCGGTCCGAGACCGACGCCATCCGGCTGATCAAGCACAAGGAGTTCCTCGAGGGGCTGGAGAACACGCTCGACGCCTGCGACGACGTGGGCGGCGCCCTGCGGACGATCGTGATCAAGAACGCGTGAGGGATGCGCCGCCATGAGCTTCGCCCTGCTGATCCTCGTCCTGGTGGTCGCGGCCGCGCTGGTCTTCGACTACATCAACGGGTTCCACGACGCGGCCAACGCCGTGGCGACGGTGGTGAGTACCGGTGTGCTTCCGCTGCGCACGGCCATCCTTTTAGCTGCGGTGCTGAACTTCGCCGGCGCGTTGACCGGCACGGCCGTCGCGGCGACGATCGGCACGGGCCTGATCGAGCCGGGGGCGGTCACGCAGGTCGTGGTCCTGGCGGCGCTCCTGGGGGCGATCGTCTGGAACCTGGCGACCTGGTACTTCGGCATCCCGTCGTCCTCGTCGCATGCCCTGGTGGGCGGACTGGTCGGCTCGGCACTGGCCCACGCCGGCGCGGCGTCGATCCGCGTACCGGGGCTGGTGAAGGTTGTCGAGAGCCTGGTGATCAGCCCGCTGGTCGGCTTCGGGATCGGCTTCGCCATGATGCTCGCCCTGCTCTGGGCGTGCCGGCGACGCAGCCCATCGCGGCTGTCGCGGACCTTCCGCCGGCTCCAGATCGCCTCGGCCGGGTTCATGGCCCTCTCGCACGGCAGCAACGATGCCCAGAAGACGATGGGGATCATCGCAGTGAGCCTGGCGGTCTCTTCGGGCGGGTCCGGGGCGGAGGAGCACTTCACCGTCCCGATCTGGGTCATGCTCGCCTGCGCGGCGGCGATGGGAGCCGGGACGATGGCCGGCGGCGTGCGGATCATCAAGACCATGGGCACGAAGATCATCGACTTGAAGCCGATCCACGGATTTGCGGCGGAGACCTCCGCGGCGATCACCATCCTGACCGCCTCGCACCTGGGGCTGCCGGTCTCGACGACCCACGTCGTCAGCGGGGCGATCATGGGGGTCGGCTCGAGTCAGCGGGTCTCGGCCGTGCGCTGGGGGGTGACGGCGCGGATCGCCTGGGCCTGGGTGCTCACCATCCCCATCAGCGCTGCGGTCGCCTGGAGCTGCTACCATCCCCTCGGCCTGGCGCTGGGAGCCGGGCGGTAAGGCAATGGAGGACGTCACCATCACCGGCCCATCAACCGGCGCTGTAGCTGTTGCCGCTGCTGCTCTAAGGCCATGACGTCTTTCATCATCTGGCCGAACATGCTATTCATCTGGGCCCCGATCCGGTCCGTCTCGATGTCCTTCATCTTCTTCTTGGCCGCGTTGAACCGATTCTTGTACAGATTGGCGAAGTGCAGCAAGCGTTCCAGCTTCTCCCACTCGATGCCGTCCCCCTTGAGGCGCCGGGACTCGACCGGTGTCACCGCGAGCGTTTGGTACTCGACGTAGGGGATGTGTTTGTACCCTGGCTTGACCCCGTAGGTAGTTTTCTCGAGGATCTCGGCCTTGACCAGCCGGGTGTCACCGTCGCCGGTGACCCACACGGTGAGGATCGCCACATGGTCGTCCCGATGGACCAGGTCCAACGTGTCCAGCCGATCGGCCAGCCTGGGTTCGGCCTCCAGCTCGCTGGAAGCCGTCGGACTGATCTTGGCAAGGCCGCCCCGTCCGGATTCGACCGTCAATTCGGTCACCGTGTAGATCCGCGCGCCGGCGGTCTGGGAGGCCCGCGAGGGGGTGAGGTGATACATGCCGGCGGGCTCGACGAGCCGGCCGGAATACGACTGCGGGGAGGCGAGGATCTTGGCGAGCGTGACCTTGGCCCGAACCGGCCGATCCAGCCGCGCGAGGTCCAGTCGGCTCCAGGCCGCAGCCTTGGCGACCGGCCGCGCGGCCGGGCTGGCCATCGCCAGCAGCGCGCGGTCGCTGGGCGGGGATGGCCGATTTCCCTCGTCGCGAGCCGGCGGCTTGGCGGTTGGCGGTTCGCCGCCGGGGGTCTCTGGGCCGGCCGATGGCCGGTTTTCGCCCGCGTCGGGCCGACCGGCTCGGCTCGATCCGGTGCCGGTTGCCGCAGCCAGGTCCGTGGGCCGCGGCGCTGTCCTGCCGGCTGGGGGCGGGGGTTCGGGCTCTGGCGGTGGAGGCGGTTGCAGGTCGTCTGCGGGCCGGGAGGAGGCGGAGACGACCGGCGCGGCCTTCGGCACCGTGGCAGGCCCGGCCGGCTTTGGCTCCGGCCGGGGGAACAGCGCCCAGACGGCGAGAAGCACCACCACGAACGACGCCAGGGCGCCCGCGATGGCGGCGATCCAGATCCGCGCCGGGTTGGGGTGCGCGGGAACGACCCCGGGCGCGGCGTTGGCCGCGTTCGCGGCGTGTGCCTGGGACCGATGGCGCGCCGAGGTCGACGGCGGCGGGTACGCGACCGGCGCGGCGGTCTGGCCCGACTGGCGAGCAGGACGTTCGATCACCGTCCGGGACGCGCGCCGGGCCGGGGTCTGTTCCGGTTCCGTGCGCGGGAGGCGGACCTCGGGGCTTCCCGGCGCGGACAGGGCCGTCGTGCCGCTGGACGGGGCCGTCGGGACCGGGGGCGGCGTGCGCGCGCCCGCGCCTTCGCGTGCGGAGAGGGCCATCGTGCCCCCCGCGGCTGATGCCGGCTCGCCCGGCAGGGCGTACTCCTGGGAGCTGCTCGAGGACGTGAACCGCATCGTGCCGCCAGACCCGGTTCCGGAGACGATCCGTTCCGGGGCCGTGAGGGCAAGGTCCACAGCCGTCTTGCACCTCGAGCAGGCGACCCGCCGGCCGGCCTGCCGGAGCCGGGTCCACTCGGCCGCGGCCATCCACCCCATCGTGCCGCAGGCCGGGCACTTCAGCCGGACGCGCTCCTCGCGGGCGACCGCACCCTCGGCCGCCGCGATGACCGCCGCGGCCATCGCGGCACAACTCGGATAACGCGCCTTCGGGTCCTTGGCCAACCCCCGGAGCACGGCCTGCGCCAGCGGCTCCGGCAGCGTCGGGCACCAGATCGTCGGCGAAGGCGGGGCCTTGGTCGTGTGCAGGACCAGGACCTTGGTCTTGGCCTGGTCGTCGAACGGCCGGCGGCCGCAGAGCAGCTCGTAGACCGTGACCGCCAGGGCATACTGATCGACGCGGCCGTCGAACGGCTCGCCCATGATCAGCTCCGGCGCCATGTATTCGGCCGTCCCCAGCACCATCCCGGCGCCGGTCATCGCCGTCTGAGCCGCCCGGGTGTCGGCGGCGGAGGCCATCACCTTCGCCACACCGAAGTCGCTCAAGAACGCGTGTCCATTGGCGTCGAACAGGATGTTTCCCGGCTTGACGTCGCGATGGACGTACCCCTGCGCGTGGACATAATCCAGCGCCCCGGCCACCGCGGTGAGCCAGCGGGGGACCTCCTTGGGATCGCACGGCAGGGGCCATCCCGTGGGCCCGATCCGCCGCTGATCCTCCAGGCTGCCCCCCGAGAGGAACTGCATCACGGCGAAGGGGATGCCCTCCCACACACCGACGTCGGTCACCTTGACGATGTGCGGGTGCGACAATTTCACCAGTGAGCGGATCTCCCGCGTGAACCGGGCGGCGAACTCGGGCTCCTCCATCATCGCCGGTCGGGGAACCTTGATGACGACATCCGCATCGATGTTCTGATCCAGGGCTCGGTAGACCGAGCCCATCCCCCCCTCACCGAGCTTCGCCTTGACCAGGTAGCGGCCGTTCGCCAGGCTGACCCCTTCCCAGTCGTTGGTTCCCGTCGCCACGGAACGCTCCTCCCGCCCCAGAACCACTGGGGGCGTCGGTTGCGCAGTCCACCCGCGTCATCGCCCTTATCCACTATTCCAGCAACCGGACCGAAAGAACGCAAATCCAAACAGTGGGTGGACCGGCCTCGTGGAGTCCTCGGTGGGAACCGGATCAGGGCTCTCCGGGTCGCCAGAATGCCTCGCCGGGTCGTCGCTGGAGGACGTCCTGTCGGCGGTCGGGCGGGGTGGAGAGCAACTCGACCATCTTGAAGAAGACGGGCGCCGTGAGCAGCACGCCACGGGCCGGCCCTTGCTCCCTTCATGTCGCTCTCCCAGGTTCGCCGATCGACTCGACTCGACCCAACCTCATGATACGGGACAACCGAGACTCAGCACATTCCCGAATCAGGAAGCAGGGAATTCGCAGGACCGCCGCTTTTCCCGAGGCCCGGAACCTGCCGCGTCGACCGAGGCTTGACACGCGTGCAGCTCACCTCGGCGACCGCGTTTGGGTAAAATAAGGCTGTGTCCGGTGGCGACCCAGTGACGCGACCGGCGGCGGTCCTCCTGACTTGAGGCCGAGACGATCCGGTCGTGACCGCGTGCAAGATCCCGGCGTGGTGCGAGAGCAGACCGGTTGGGTGGCTTCAGGTTGGGGCCAGGGTTGGGCGGATGATTGTTGAGCGCATCAAGGCAATGCTGGAGGCGTGCGAGGCCGGGACGGCGGCGTTCCCACCGACCGAGCTGTTCAACGAGGACTGGCTGCTGCGGATCATCCTCGACTGGTTCGCGCGGCACGGCGGCGACCGCTACCCGCTGGCGCCGATGCCGGGTGCCCGCTGGTTCTCGCAAGCGTGGCTGCCGTCGGCGTTCCTGTCCCGCTATCGCGGCGACCGCCTCGCCGAGGCCCGGACGCATGCCGACGGCGTGCTCGGTCATTTCCTGATCGGCGATCCCGGGACCGCGGCGCTCTCCCTGATGCCGGAGGCGCGGCAGTTCGTCGTCCTGGAGGCCAAGCTGTTCGCCCGGCTCTCGGCCGGGGTGCGCAACGCCCCGTATTATGACCAGGCCGCCCGGAGCGTGGCCTGCATCGCCGAGACGCTCCACCGCGCCGACCGAGCACCCGCGGAGATGGACGAGCTCTCGTTCCTGGTCCTGGCACCCCAGGCCCGGCTCGATGACGGGATCTTCGAGTGGGAGATCGCGCCGGAGGCGATCCGCCGGAAGGTCCGCCGCCGCGTCGAGGACTACGCCGGCGAGCGCGATCCCTGGTTCCGCAACTGGTTCGAACCGACCTGGCGGCGCCTGGAGGTCCGCTCCCTGAGCTGGGAGGAGATCATCGAGGTCATCGCCTTCCACAGCCTCGAAGACGGCCACATCATCGACAGCTTCTACGGCCAGTGCCTCCGCTTCAACCGCCCCCAAAGCCGAGGACCACTCCCCCGGGCACCGTTCCCCGTCCGCCCGCGAGCGGAGAGCTGTCCCATTCTGCCAGTCTCGGCGCCGATGTGAGCTTGTCTTCTGCCCCTTTCCGTAACTCTTTTAAGATCAATGACTTGCGGAAATAGTGATCGCGAGGACACTGAATTCCGTAATTCCTTGTGCTAATTGGGTTT
>JAJPJC010000134.1 GCA_021324445.1 Isosphaeraceae bacterium | reverse complement strand
GCGGATCAACTCCAAGCGGCGGGCGATGGTCCGCCGCGCGCAGCCGAGCTGGGCGGCAATCTCATCGTTGGTGTAGCCCTCCATCCGGCTGAGGGCGACGTGGCGGAGGGCGTCGTCATCGAGGACGTCGAGCAGTCGCTGACACTCCTCGGCGATCATGGCGGCGAACTCGGGGGTGGGTCCCTCCCCGGCGATGCGTTCCAGGCCCGCGAGCGAGTCCCCGTCGCCGGAGCCGTGGCCGAAGAGAACGGCCTCGTCCACCACGCGCCCGCCGCCGCGTTTCTTCCGCCCTTCTCGATGGGCCTGGGCCAGGGCTTTCCGCGCCGTGATGACCACCAGCAGCCGCCACAGGTCGTCGCGGTCGGCCAGTTGGGGAAAGCGTCCCCGGGCGGCGCCGTCGCAGAAGCTGTTGAACGCGCTCAGCGCGGCGTCCTCCTCATCCTGGTCGGCCGTCGTCCGCCGCAGCTTCTTGAGCTTCCCCCGCGCCACGACCACCAGCCGGGAGAAGTACCGCTCCCACAGCGGTTGCGCCGCCGCCTGGTCGCCTTCCTTGAGATGACCGAGCCAGCACGTGACCGAACCCCCTTCGTCACCGTTCATGGCCGTCCTGGTCCCCTGTCTTGACCAAAAGCTCGCTTCGTGGGTTTGACTCTCCCATCCCACGGGGCCGCCCCCATTGTAACCTCGGAACCGCTCATCCCCAATCGTCAAGAGCGGAGAGCCCGAACAATCCCTCAGTCCCTCCGCGTTTGCCGATCCCGGTGGCACACCACCAGTCGAATTGATCATGGAACTGAGAACGGCCAGGGGAGCGTCTCAGCCAACCCGTCGAGGAAGCACCGCCGCTGAGTACGGGGTCCCGGCCGTCCGCTTCTGACGCCTGATCTGTGTTTTCGCCGGGCAACTTGATTCATAATGATCGGAATCGGGGGATCCCTTCGTGCCTGGACTCAACGGGAGGCGCGGACATGCCAGGTTGTCGCACAGCAGACGATCAAGTCCCGGGCTGGGAGATCGGGCGAGAACTCCGGGGAGACTCGATCGCGCGTCGGGTCTGGCTGCGGCGCACGGCCGGCGCAGCCCTGGGGCTCGGCGGCATCGCGCGCGGCTGGGCGGCAGGACTCGCCCAGGACGACCCGAAAGCACCAGGTGGCGACGAATCCGGAGAGGAGTTCCGCCGCGCTGAAGCCAAGGCCCGGCGGGTCACCAGCCGGCCCCTGCGCACCGACCAGTCGGCCCACTACCAGGCGATGGGCGATGCCGCGCAGGCGTTCATCCGGCTGACCCTTTCCGACTGCGAGCAGATCGCCCTGGATTATCGCAACCATTTTCGCGCCCGGGGTTTCGACATCGAACTCCCGCGCCGCCGCTTGACCGTGATCGTTTTCGTCGATGAACGTCCGTTCCTGAAATTCGCCGAGAACGCGCCCCCGGGCACCATCGGGTTCTACAGCCGGCCGTCCAACTGGCTGGTGGTCTTCGACTTCCGCAACGTGCCGATGTATCCCGGCGCGTCGGGGCAGTCCAACATGGAGACGGTGACCCATGAGGCGACTCATCAGTTGACGTTCAACACGGGATTACTCGACCGCCGCGACGACATCCCGCTGTGCATTGTCGAAGGACTGGCCATGTACTGTGAGCGGCGGCGGCTGAGCGGCCGGAGTGAGCCGGGACAGGTGAACCTGCGACGGCTCGATGAGCTCGCTCACGTCCAGCGCCGGACCAACTGGATCGGCCTGGGAGAACTGCTCGCCAACGACGCCGCCTGGTTCGCTCGGGGCGAAGATCGGCGCGCGCTCGGCTATGCCGAGAGCTGGGTGCTGGTCTACCACCTCATGACGGATGCGGCGCGGCTGCCCCAGTTCCGGGACTACCTCCGGGCGATCCGTGGCCGCAAGGACCGCTCGCGCCGTCTCGATGACGCCCGGGCGCATTTCGGCGACCTGGATCAACTGGACAGCGAGCTGCGCCGCATGGCGATCCGGCTCCAACAGACGCGATGACGAATCCTGGGAGCGACCGGAGAACGGAGCCGCGACCATGTCCCCCGCGAACCTGACGATCGACCCGCTGCTCTCGGCCACGGAGCGCGAGGAGCTGGGCCATCTGGAGTACCTCTGCCGGCGGGTGGAGGAGCTGCGCCAGGGCGGGCGGCTCGCGCCCGAGTCGTCGGCGACGGTCCTCACCGAGGCCCGCCAGTGGCGCGAGGCCATCGAGCGGCACGGGCGCTATCAGGCCGCGGTGATCCGGGCGCGCGCGCTGGCGAAGAATGACCCCGAGGACGCCCTGCAATGGGCGGAGTACGCCCGGGGGCTGGATCCCGCGAAACCCGAGGCCTGGGACCTGCTCGTGTCGATCCATTGGGATCAGCAGGAGGATGACCAGGCCATCGCCTGTTGTACCGAGGCGGCCGGGCGCTTCCCCCGGTTCGAGGGTCTTCTCAATCGGCTCCTCTCCCAGCGCGAGGCGCGAGCGGAGATGCGACAGCAGCGCCTCGAAGAGGAGCGTGTGTCCCGAGACATTGCCGCCTGGCTCTCCCAGGCGCGGGCGGCCTCGCAGGACGCGCACGACGATGAGGCGATCGCGCTGGGCCAGGAGATCCTGGCGCAGCGCCCCGACCACATCGACGCGATGGCGATCGTGGCGTATTCCTACCAGCGGATGGGACGGCTGGATGACGCCATCATCCTGTACGAGACCCTGGCCGAGCTGGAGCCGTCGAAGCCCGCGTGGTCCCAATGGGTCAGCAATCTCCGACTTCGCAAACGCCTCGGGCGATTGACGGGAAGTCCGCTTGCGGCGGAGACCCAGGAGTCGGCCGATGCTCCGGCGACCGCAACGCCAGGGGGACGCGTCGCGGAGCCGCCACCGCCCCTGTCGTGGTCGAGCATCGCGGGCGAATTCCTCCAGGAACATTGGCAGAAGCTGATCCTCTGTCTGGCCGTGCTGCTGATTGTGGTCAGCTCGACCGTCGGCGCGCATCTGCTGCTGGGTCCGCTCCTCTGGTCCCCGGTGGGCAAGTGCGCCCTGGCTTTGGTCTGGACGATGATGTTCGCCGCCCTGGGCGTCGGGCTGATCCGCTGGGGGGCCGAGCGCGCCGGCCAGATGATGCTCGTCACGACGTTGATCGTCGTGCCGATCCACTTCATGCTCGCCGGCGAGCTGAAGCTGGTGATGGAACCCTCCGCGTCCCGCCTGGTGGTCATGGCCATCGACGGCCTGGCACTCCTGGGACTCGTCCGCGGTGTCAGCGGGATGCTGGTGCCGCGTGCCGAGGCGCGATTCTTGACGGTGTCGCTCTTGCTCCTGAGCGCCGGCAGCGCGATCACCGCGCGGGGTGCACCGACGGCCTGGGGCTGGCAGTTCGCGGCGTTCCAGGCTCCGGCCGTCGTCTTCCTGGGGACGGTCTGGGCCCTGGGGGTCCGGCGTTGGGGTGGCTCGGACGAAGCGCATCGCCAGTTCGCCACCCTCGTGCTGGGACTCCTGGGCTTCGCGTTCTTGGCCTGCCTGATCCGGACCGGGGTCTACGCGCTGCGCCTGGCGCCGGCGCTCTATGCCGGGCCGGTCATGCTGGGCGCGATCGCCAGCGTGCGCGCGGCCCGCGGGCTGGCGCCCTACGAGACCGACGTCCGGCGGCTCGCCGGCATCCGGTTCGGAGGTTACGTTCTCTCGGCACTGGCCTTCGCGCTGGCCCTGGCCGCGCCTCCCGCTTCCTCGCCGCTGTTCAGCGGCAACACGCTCGCTGTCGGCCTTTTGGGCTTTGCCCTCTATGCCGCGTCGCTGTGCCAGACGCGCCATCCCGCGTTCCTCTACCTGGCGATCGGGTCCCTGGTCGCGGCCCGGATCGGCGCGCAGTACTTCCTGGCCGAGCGGCTCCGCATGCTGATCGACCTGCTCCGGCGGGTACTCGGTTACCCGGACGTCCTCCCCTGGCCGTTCATCGCGCTGCTGGGCTTGATCCTCAGTCCCGCGCTGGCCCTGCTGTCGATCGGGTTCCGCAGGCACTGGCAGGATCCGAGGCTGGCGCGCCATTGCCACTACATCGGCCTGCCGCTGGCGGTCGCCGCCTGCGTTGCCAGCGGGTTCGAGCCGCTGGCCGGCGCGATCGTCCTGTCCGGTTACGCCCTGTTCTTCACGCTCGCCGTCTGGCTCTTCGCGGTCCCCTGGCTGACCTACCTGGCGATCGCCGCCCTCTCGGGAGCTGCTCACTTCGGCTCCACGCTGATCGTCGGGGTGACCCCGGCCGACCAGGCGCTGCTGGCCGCCGCGATGGCCTGGGGCTACTGGGCGGTCCGCGAGCTGCTCCGGAGGTTCGGCGCCGGGGAAGCCTACCAGACCCCTTGGTCCTTCGGCTCCAAGGTCCTCACGACCTGGGCGCTGATGGTCGCGACGCTCTTCATCGCGGCGAGAACTCCCGAGTCGATCAGCGCCGCGGGGGCGTTCGCCCTGATCGGGGCTCTTGCCGTCCTGCTGGTGGGGCAGACATTCCGGTCTGGGGAGCCAGAGGTGGGGAGGTCCCGCCTCTCTGCCCTCAACCGGCCCTCGACCATCTGGGCCGGGCTGACCCTCATCAGCTTCATCGAGCTGACCATCTGCGGTCTGGCGCTGGCAACCGGAGGGCGGCCTCTGCCCGCCTCCGATTTCGGTCTCCTGTTCGCGGGCGACGGATTGGCGATGCTGGTCGTTGCTCAGATCCTTCGTCAGGGGAGGCGCGGTTCCGAGGAGGACTCCGGAGCGACTGCCCGGACCGTGGAGATCTTCGCGGCATCGATTCCCTGGTTCGTGATCACCCTCACGCTGATTGCCGACTGGCTGGCGTTCCTCGACCTCGGGCACTCCTGGACCACCGGAGTGGTCTGGCTCCTGGGCGCACCCGCTCTGTTCGGAGTGTTGGGGCAGACAGGACTGTCTACACCCCGGAAGGGCCTGGTTTACCTCGCGCTGGCCCAGTACGTGGCCGGCACACTCGACCTGGCCTCCTGGTCGGTCATCTGGGGTCATCCCGGCCTGACCGCGGGTTGGCTCGCCGTCGTGGCAGCTCTGATCGCCGTGTCGTTGTGGCTGGCCGGAGTGCTGGCCCGTCACCATGGCTTGTCGGACCTCTACGCCCAACCCTGTTTGAACTGGAGTCTGGCCCTGACCCTCGGCGTCGTGGCCCTGGCCCTCGACGCGCGCTTCCTGCTGCGGGACGCGTACCGCTTCGGACTGGCCGCCCTGATTCTCAACGCGATCGTGACCATGCTCCTGTCCCGATCCTGGCGCCGGGCCGAGTTGACCTATGCAGCAGTGTTTCATGTGGTGGTTGCCACCTATCTCGTGCTTTTCAGCGTGGGGACGAACGACCCAGCCATGGAATACCTGCTGGGACTCTGCGCGGTCATCGAGGCACTCCTGCTCTGGGTGATCGGTCTGGCCTGCCGGCGTTGGGGGGATGACTGGGCGAGGTCGTGCGCCCGCGCGCTCTTCCACGCGACGGTGGCCCTGACGGTGCTGGGGATCCCGCTGGCCGATCGTTCGCCGGTGACCCTGGTGCTGGCCGGGCTCTCGTTCCTCCTGACGGTCAAGAGCCTGGCGCGCGCCGAGTGGCTCTATGCGACGGTGGCCGCCCTGGGGGCCGCGTGCTATTACCAATGGCTCTGGACCATGTCGCCGATGGGAGTGGCCGGGTTCGCGATGGGCTCGGCGTTTGTGGTCTGGGCTCTCGGAGTGCTGGTCCAGAGGTTCAGGCCGGTGCTGTGCGTTCGGCTGGGTCTCCCCCAGGCCGGCTACGAGGCTCCCCTGTTCCATTCGTCGATCATCGTGGCGCTCATCGCGATCGGGCTGAGGCTGATGCTCAGCCTGGATGACGAACTCGCCTGGACGGCTCATGCCTGGTTGCCGTTGAGCGTGTCGATGCTGGTGCTGGTGATGCTGAAGGCATATCCGCGCCGGGAATGTGTGCACGCGAGTCTGGCGTTCCTGGTGTGGAGCGCGATTTCGGTGATCGCACCATCGTCGACCTCGACGGGTCTCCTGGCGATGGCCGGCATGGTGGTAGCGCTGGGACTCCTGCTGCTGGAACGCCTGGCCCGGGTCATTGAGCCGGCCCTGTGCGCCCGCCTGGGAGTCGTCGACGTGGGCTATGCGCCGATCATCAAGAATTGGGCATCGGTCCTGTTCGTCGTCGCGGGGGTCGTGACGATCGCCATCGTCCTGAGCGGGATGAGCGCGGCGATGTTGGAACCTGGGCCGCTCGTCTTCTCGACCCGGGATTGGTGGCCGGCGCTGGGGGCGTTGGGCCTGGCCGCGGCGTTCGTCGTGGCGGCGGGGATGGACCCCGAGGGCTGGGGTGCCACCGCGCCGGACCTCGGCATGATCGGGCTCCTGTGGATCGGGGTCCTGGCGATGTGGTGGCTGGGGGTGAACGCTTCGCCGCTGATGGGACAGGCCCTGACGCCGGATGTGTATTATCCCGCCGCCACGGCGGTGGCCGCGCTGGCGACGGTCCGTCTCGGCCGGAGGTATACCGATCTCACAAGCTGGCACGAGCTGAGCTGGCTGGGCGACGTCCGCTCGGAGCAGTCGAGCCGATTGCTGGCGTACCAGGCGTGCATCCTGGCAGTCCTGGCGGCGCTCTTCACCCGGGCGACGGTCAGTCCCACGACCGTGGCGACCCTGGGCCTCGCGGCGATGACCCTGGGCCTCGGCGCGGTGGCGCTCGCCTCGCCGGTCGCGGCCGGGCTGGGGAGCGCGAGCTGGGCCGGCGCCGGGTTGTTCGCGGGGCTGCTCGCGGCGCGTTGGCTGGGGTTTGATGCCGAGGCGCTGGCACGGACCTCGGGCGCGGTCGGAGCGGTCGCGGCGGCATTCTCGCTCTGGTGGCTGGCCGGTGGGGTGCGCGTCGCCGGGACGCGGCACAAGAGTGGGGCCTTTCGGGATTCGGATGCGGCCCTGGCCCTCGCGCGACGAATCGCCGTGGTCCTGGAAGGCGTGGCGTCGGCGACGGCGATCGGGGCCGCGGCCCTTGCCCTGGCGGCGGGCGGCAGCGCCGGCGCATGGGGACCCTGGGCGACGTTCACGGGTGTCGGCGTCATCCTGGTCGCAGCCCTGTTGCACATCGTCCTGGTGCCACGATGGCAGTCGGAGGGCCTGGTCTATCTGGCGCAGGGCTTGATGGTGGCCGCTTACATCGATTTCCGGCTGGCCTTCCCGCTGCCGATGGCCGGCGACGCGGCGATCCTCACCTTGCTGGGCTATCTCGACCTGGGCATCGCCGAGGCCCTGGAACGCCTCCAGGGCCCGGAGCGCTACGTCCGGCCCACGCGGTACTTCTCGCTGGCCTTGCCGCTGCTCCCCTTGCTCCAACTGCTGGGGACCGGGGTCCGGGAGCCCGTGAGCCTGTTCTACCTGATGGCCGCGGCGACCTTCTACGGCGTCGCCTGCGCGTCGCTGCGATGGAAGACGCTGGGCTATGCGGCGGCCGTTTTCACCAACGCCGCGCTCTGGGTCTACTGGAGCCGTCTCGGCTGGATGCTGGCCGACCATCCTCAGTTCTTCCTCGTCCCGGTGGGCCTCTCCGCGATCCTCTTCGCCGAGGTCAACCGCGAGCTGGGCCGCGCCGCGGTCAACGCGATCCGATCGGTTGGATTGATCATCATCTATGTCTCGCTGGCCGTGCCGATCTGGCAGTTCGAGAGCTTCGGCGCCTGGCTGACCTTGCTGCTGGGTTCCCTGCTGGGCGTCTTCGTCGGGATCGGGCTGCGGTTGCAGACCTTCCTCTGGCTGGGGTTGACGACGTTCGTGCTCAACGTGGTCTACGAGATGGGGCGCGTGAGCCTCGACTACGCCTTCGCCAAGTGGGCGATCATGCTGGCGCTGGGGATCGCGCTGGTGCTGTTCGTCGCGCTCAACGAAAAGAAGGGCATTCTCGAGTCCCTGGGCGATTACTACGAGCGCGTGCGGCAGTGGGAGTGAGCCGTGGGGCGGGCGTGGGGAGGCATGACTCCCGGATGGTGAGGCCGCGCAGCCCGAATGCATTCGCCCATTCGGCGGGAAGCTGGATGCGGTTGCCCGGTTCGAGCGGCGTCGTCTGGGTTGGGTTCATGGCTCAACGGTCCGAGGTCCCTAGTTAGTTCTTTCGAGCCAACGGCTTGAACTGAGATCAGTCCCGTGGCCCGTTCATTTCGATGGGTCCACATCCGATGATGTGGTCAGGCCCGCTGAAAGGATTCTAACGCGACGGCCGATCTTGAGAAGGATGAGCCGCCTTCCCAGGTCATGTTATGTTCGGCATTCGTCAACCGGCCTCCACCGTCTCTTCCTGGGCGAAGACGCGCTCGTAGCTTTCCCTCGCCGGCCCGCCCAGCCGCTCGGCCATCCGCCGGTAGGCGGCCCGGCGATAGTCCCAGACCTGGGAACGGGGTACCTGTTCCAGCCAGTCAAAGAGGTGCACGCAACACAGGTCGTCGAAGTCGTGCTTCGAGAGCGGCACCTCGGCGCCGGTGATCCGGTCGGTGATCCGATAGGGTTCGACCGCCTGATCCAGGGCCCGGTCCAGCGACGCGCGGTCCATGGCACAGTTCAGGTAAGCGAGCCGCTCGGCACGGTCGCCGATCAGGGCGCGCACTTCGTGGCGGCGCTCCAGGGGCAAGGTGAACCCCTGGAACCGCTCGGTGCCGTAGATCGAGTGGAACATCCCCGCCCGGCAGACGTCCTCCGGATAGCCCTGAGCTTCCAGGGACCGGAACACCGCGATCAGGTGTGCCAGGTAGGATTTCTGAGTGTGCGGGACCTGCTCGACGCCCATCCCGACCAGGAAATCGGTCATCTGCTTGTAGCTCTTATCCATGGTTTCCACCTCGTGGAAGATGTTGACGGAGGAGTGACCGCGAGCTCGGCAAGAACCAGGTCATGCTGTTACGACCCATGTCTGGCAGGGGACCCGGTTCAGGCCCGACTTTTGATAGGGACGCGGTTCGGGCTGGGCGAAGCCGTTGAGGTCCACGGCGCGAGCGCGGAACTCATACGGACCGGGCGCCAGGCCCTCCAGTCGGGCGGTCCAGGGAACCATGCTGAAGAGCAGGGGCCAGTCCTTGGGCCTGCCGGTCCTGGGGTTGAAGCCCCAGACCTCCCGGGGCGAGGTCCCCTCGGGGAGGATCGCTTCCCAGTCGCTGGGCGGCGGCATCAGCTCGCAGGGGCGCCAGACGGCTTTCTTCCAGGCGGGATCATCGGGGGCGAGTCTCCCGTCGCCGGTCCCCGGGCGGAGCCAGAATTCGACCCGCTTGAGGCCGGACCACCCGACCATCGCCGTCCCCTCGATGACGATGGGCTCGCCGGCCGGGAACGAAGGCGGGCTCTTGCCGAGATAGGCGGCCGTCTTGAGGTACGACTCGGGATCGTTGTTGGCCAGGGCGTAGGTGTCGTTGGCCCGGTAGTCGTTGGTCAGCACGATCCGCTGGAGCCACTTGATCGACTTGAAGCCGTGCGCCCAGGGCACCACCATGCGGACCGGCCCGCCGCGCTCCAGGGGGATCTCCTGGCCGTTGAGCCGGTAGGCCACCAGCGGCGGCGGCTCCCAGGGCGGCGTCTCCATCACCCGGTTGAACGCCAGCGACGACTGGAAAAGCTGGGCCGGGTCGTTGTTGTGGAACCCCCAGTAATAGGCCCGGCGAACGTTCCCGACCTCACCGACGCGCCGGATCACCTCGCGGAGCGGCACCCCTTCCCACAGACCCTGACCGAGCGGAAACGGGATGTTGTTGCACTGCATGGCCTTGAGGTACTTCACCCCGTGCGTCTTGCCCAGCTCCTCCAGCCCCGCCAGGTCGAGTGCGGTGCCATCCTCCAGCCCGCTCGGTCGGCCGAGCTGGGACGATTCGTCGCCGACAATCTCCAACCGCCACGTTCGCGGCGTGAGTCGGGCTTTCTCCAGCGCCTCGCCCCGGAGCGTGAACGGCCTGGGTTTGCCGCGACTCACGTCGACGAAGTCGCGCGCCTCGGTCAAGAACGGCCTGGGGGATCGAGGGACGGCGCCGCCTTGCTTGCTGTCGAGCGCGCCTGGCCCGGCGGCCGCGGCCCTTGCCGGCTGGCCCGCAAGCCCTGTGGAGAGTCCACTCGCAGCGGCAATCTCCAGAAAGCGGCGGCGATCGATCGAGTCGCTCATCGTCGTGTCTCCGAGCTACGGGGAGATGCCCGCCTTCGTGGCCGGCGCACTGAAGGGGGTTGGAATTCCCCTCGGCGTGCCCGGCTTACGCCAGCACTTGTTTGACGACCTGACCGCGGACCCCCGTCAAGCGATGGTCGAACCCCTGATAGAAGTAGGTCAAGCGCGTGTGGTCCAGGCCCAGGAGGTGCAGGATGGTGGCGTGGAGGTCGGAGACGTGGCAGCGCTGCTCCACGGCGTTGAACCCGAGCTCGTCCGTTGAGCCGATCGCCTGACCGCCCTTGACCCCGGCGCCGGCCAGCCACATCGTGAACCCGTACGGGTTATGGTCGCGGCCGGGCTTGTTCAATCCCTCGCTGGTGGGGGTGCGGCCGAACTCGCCACCCCAGACGATCAGGGTTTCCTCCCACAGGCCGGTCCGTTTCAAGTCGGTCAGCAGTGCGGCGATCGGCTGGTCGGTCTCGCCGGCGTGAAGGGTGTGGTTCCTGATGCAGTCGGTATGGCCGTCCCAGGTGTCCTCGAGGTGGCCGCCCCCCGAGTAGAGCTGGATGAACCGCACGCCCCGCTCCAGCAGGCGACGGGCCAGCAGGCACTTGCTGCCGAAATCCTGGGTCCGTGGATCGTCCAGGCCATACATTGCCCTGGTCCGCGCGTCCTCGCGGTCCAGGTCGACGACCTCGGCCGCGGCCGTCTGCATCTTGAAGGCCAGCTCGTACGACTGGATCCGTGCGGCCAGCTCCGTCTCGTCGGGATGGGCCGCCAGATGGCCGCGGTTCAGGTCTTGAATGAGATCCAGCGTGTGCCTCTGGGAACGCCGGCTGGTGCCTTCGGGGGTCGCCAGGTCGAGTAACGGTGAACCCTTGCTGCGGAACAGGGTCCCCTGGAAGGCGGCCGGCATGAACCCGGCGGACCAGTTCGAAGCGCCCGAGATCGGGCCGCCGCGGGGGTCGGTCATCACCACGAAGCTGGGCAGGTCGTCGGTCTGGGTACCCAGCCCGTAGCTCAGCCAGGCCCCCAGGCTGGGTTTGCCGATCAGGACGCTGCCGGTATTCATCTGGAGGCAGCCGGAGGCGTGCGCGGCGGTGTCGGTGTACAACGAGCGGAGCACGCACAGGTCGTCCGCGAAGCGAGCCGTATGAGGGAACAGGCTGCTGATTTCCAGTCCGCTCTGGCCGTGCTTCGTGAACCGGAACGGCGATTTCATCAGGTGTCCGACGGGCCGGCCGTTGGAGCCGATCGGCGTCGCGCCGCGGTAAGCTGTCCCGTGGTATTTCTCCAGGGCGGGCTTGTGATCGAAGGTGTCCACCTGGCTGGGAGCGCCGTTCATGAACAGGAAGACGACGTGCTTGGCCTTGGCCGGGAAGTGGCCGGGTTTGGGCGCCAGCAGATCGGGCGCGGCCGCTCCCTCCGGCACGGCCCCGGGCGGTGCCTCCGGCTGGGCTCGCGCCGAGAAGAACCCCTGTCGGGACAGGAGGTCGACCAGAGCCAGGCCGGCAAATCCGCCCCCGACCTCCCAGAGGAACTCCCGGCGCGACCGGCCACACGGTGTCGGATTGGGAATGAACCGGGAAGGACGGGGTGTCGGCGTCATGGGATGAGTCGTCCCAATCAATCGGGGTAGACGAACTCGTTCAGGTTGAGGATCGCACGGCAGACCTGCTCCAGGGCCTGGTGACGCGCCGCGGCCGTGTCGGGCACGGACCCCCGCCCCGCGGCCTCGGCCAGCCGTTCCCGGCATTCGCGTTCCAGGAATTCGAGCAGGGCGGTGCGCTCGGTCCGCGCCGGGGGACGGCACAACGTCAGCAGATAGGCGCGTTCGATCTGCGCGGCCGGATCGGGGCCGGCTTCTTTTTCCAGTCGGTCCGCAAGGTGTCGGGCCTGCTGGTTGACGAACTCGCCATTGAGGAGCGTCAGGGCCTGGGTCGGCGCGCTGGTGATGTTGCGCCGGGGCGTCGAGCGGGCGGTGTCGCACAGGTCGAGGACTTCGAGCATGGGCACGATCAGCGACCGCTTGAGGAACACGTAGATCGTCCGCCGCGCGGCCGTGCCCTCCTGGGATGGCCGCCAGATGCGATCGGGGTCGCTGTGCCCGGCCAGGGCCGCCTGGGGGATCGCGGGGTAGATGCTCGGCCCGTACATCTGGCGGTTGAGCTCGCCGCTGGCCGCCAGCATCGCGTCGCGGATCGCCTCGACCTCGAGGCGGCGGTACGGCATCCGCCACAGGAGTCGGTTCTCAGGGTCCTCGGTCGCACCTCGGGAGTTGGTCTGAGTGGTGATCCGGTACGTGCCGCTGGTCAGGATTAGCCGGTGCAGGGCCTTGAGGCTCCAGCCGTGCTCGACGAACCAGCCGGCCAGCCAGTCGAGTAGCTCCGGGTGGGTTGGGGGGTCGCCCATCGTGCCGAAGTCGCTGGGCGTGCGGACCAGCCCAACGCCGAAGTGGGATTGCCAGACGCGATTGACGATCACGCGGGGTGTCAGCGGGTTGTCCGGGCCGGTCAGCCAGCGCGCCAGGGTGAGCCGCCGCCGCGAGGTCCTGGCGTCGGGAGGCGGCACAGGGAATGCCGGCTGGGACTGGACCACCACCGCCGGGACACCGGGCCCGACTTCCGGTCCCGGGTTGGACGCCTGGCCGCGGAGCAACAGGTGAGTCACCGGCGGTTTCGAGGACGCCTCGCGGAGGAAATAGCCGTGGGGGAGGTCCAGAGGCTTCGCCTGGAGGTCCTCGATCGCCTTCTTCAGAGCGGCGCGCCGGCCGTTCGCGTCCGCGCCGGCCGCCTTCCCGTTTTGCTCGAGGTCCCGGAGCCGCTGCCGGAGGACGACGATCTGCCGCTTGCGTTCGGTGTCGGCGGCGGAGACCTGCGCCGGCGTGCCGATCGGCAGGGCCAACTCGGTCCGGCCGCGGACGGGGCGTTGGAGCGGGTCGAAGATCGCGACCATGCGGTAGTAGTCGTGCATGGTCATCGGTTCGAACTTATGGTTGTGGCAGCGCGCGCAGCCGAGGGTCAGGCCGAGGAAGACCTCGGACGTCGTGTTGACCAGGTCGTCAAGCTGGTCGAACCGGTCCTGCCTGGGATCAGCCGGCTCATCGTCCCAGGGACCCAGCCGATAATAGCCGGTGGCCACCAGGGTCTCGGCGTTGACCTCGCCTTCCGGCAGCTCGTCGCCGGCCAACTGCTCGATCACGAACCGGTCGAAGGGCTTGTCCGCATTGAAGGCGCGGATGACGTAGTCCCGATAGCGCCAGGCGAAGGGCTTGGTGGCGTCCCGCTCGTACCCGTTGCTCTCGGCATAGCGGACCAGGTCGAGCCAGTGGCGCCCCCAACGCTCGCCGTAGGCAGGTCGTGCGAGCAAGTCGTCCACCAACCGCTCGACCGCATCGGGGGACGATCGGAGATCGGCCAGCCGCTCCCTCTGGTCGTCGGGCGTCGGCGGCAAGCCGGTCAGGTCGAGGAACAGGCGCCGCAACAGCGCGTGCGGACCGGCCGGCGGCGCGGGCGGCCAGCCTTTTTCCTCGAGCTTGGCCAGCACAAACCGATCGATCGGGTTACGGACCCAGGCGGTGTTTTTGACCACGGGGACCTTCGGGACCTTGAGCGGCTGGAAGGCCCAGTGCGCGCGCTCCTCGGCGGTGATCAGGGCGTCGTAGCCGGCCAGGTCGACGGGGTTCCTGGAGGTCCTGGGCGGCCCGGCCGCCTGAAGCCGCAGCCCGGGGAGCGTCAGCAGCCACCAGGCCAGACCGACGCAGGCGACGAGCCTGAGCGGGTCTCGCCCTGGTCCGTGGGTCGTCTTGCATCGCCGCACGATGAGCATGACCGGCCCCTCCCGTGAGCAACCCGGCGGGGGGTTGTTCGCGTCCATCTACGATAAGGTTCCCAGGCCGGTGGGACAAGCTGTGGGGACTCACTCATCGGGAGGACCGCGATCGGCTCATGGCGGTGCGGATGGCGGCGGCGAGGACTGGGTCCTTGGCCGGATCACCGAAATTCGCCTCCTCGCGGAGCTGGGCCGTCTCATCGGCCGGCCTGGCCGCGGTTCGCGACTGAACCGGGACATCCGGCTGGACGCCCTGCTCGCTGTAGGGCCGGTTCAGGGGTGAATAAAACTTGGCGGTCGTCAGTTTGAGGCCGGCCGGGGCGGACCGCAGGGAGAAAATGCTCTGGACGGAGCCTTTGCCATAGGTTCGCGCCCCCACGATCGTGGCCCGCCGATGATCCTGGAGGGCGCCGGCCAGGATCTCGCTGGCGCTGGCGCTATCATGATCGACCAAGATGTACAGGGGCATCCGCCAGCGGGCGCGACCGTTGGCCGCCAGCATCTGGGTCTGCCCCTGGGCGCGTCCCCGGGTCGAGACAATCAGACCGGCGTCGAGGAAGCGCTCGGCGATCTCGACGGCCACGTTGAGCAGGCCGCCGGGATTCCCCCGGAGGTCGATCACCAGCACGGTCATGTTCTGGCGGGACAGCGCCGCGATCGCCTGGTCGAGCTCCTCCGTCGAGGTCTTCTGGAAGCCCGAGAGCCGCAGATAGCCGATCCCCGCGGCCGGATCCACGACCTTGACCTTGGTCACGCTCTCCACGTCGACATGGCGGCGGACCAGGCGGAAGCTCTGGGAGGTGCCGTCGCGCCTTCGGAGGACCAGGTCGACGGTACTTCCCTCGGCCCCCTGGAGGCGGTTGGCGGCCTCATCCAGGGCGAGCCCCTGGATGGACCGGCCGCTGATCTCGACGATCACGTCGCCCGGCTGGAGGCCCGCCTCCCAGGCCGGGCCGCCGCGGATCACGCCGATGAGTCGCAGGCCCGCCTTATCCACTTTCAGCTCGATCCCCAGGCCGACGAAATTGCCGTCGATCATGGCGTAGAGGTCTTCGAGCTTATCGGGAGTCAAATAGCTGGTGAAGTCGTCGAGGGCATCGCAGGCTCCGCAGGTGAATTCCAGCAGGACCGGGGAACCCGCCATCCCGATCGCTTGCCGGGCCAGCTCGCAGCACGCCACGGCCATGCGCACGGCAGCCGCTCGATCCGGGATGACCAGGTTCGCCCGGTATTGCCGGAGCGTGTCGCGCAGCCAGGTCACCCGTTCGGGAGCCGCTCCCGGTGCGTTGGTCTGAAGGAAGACCGGGTCGCGCAGCGCGACCTCGAGGTTGTCGAGCCCGTGGCGCACCAGCGGCTCGAGCGTCACCGAATCGACGTAATTGTTCTGGATGCGTTCGAGGACCTCGTCGTACAGCTCGGTCGCCTGGCTCAGCGGGATGGGGAGCAGGACCTGCCGGAAGCTGGTATCCGCATAGCGGCGATGGAGCTTGAAATGGATCTCGCAGAGGCGGAGTCGCCGGCTGAACTCGACCCGGCTGGGCCATCGCTCCAGCGCCTCGCGGTAGACCTCGATGGCGGCCGACCAGTTGCGCGCGCGCTCCTGGTCGAGCCCGCGGTCCAGGAGGGCACTGGGATCTTCCGGCGGAGCGGGGCTGGCGGACGGGACCGGTGCGGCGACCGGCGTGGACGGCGGCTCGCCCCAGGCGCCGGGTACCGGAGTACCGGCCGCCCAGAACAGGAACCAGACTGCCAGGCAGGGCGACAGCAGCCGGCGCATCGACGACGATCCTCCCGCTTGGGGAGCGGTGGGCGAAAGCTCGTCGTCACGTCACAGGCTGGGCCAAGCTCGAACTGTTTGTTCAACGGAGAGAACCAAGGCGATCAGATCGCCCGAATCGGGTCGGGGCAATCGGGCTCTCGGCGAGGATCCGGAGAACGCACCTCAGCGCTGCGACCACACAGAGTTTCCGCGCACCGCTCCGTCGTTGCCAGACCTGGGAGTCATTCCGCGAGAAAGCGGGCACGGCAAACGGCCGGCTCGACCCCACCCAATCCTGGGGACCGCTCCTGCGCCTGCCGCTCCGGAACCGGGAGCGGCCGGAGCCGCTCTCCCCGTTCGAAGGGAATTATAACACATCGGCGGCGCTGTGCCGGTCGCGGACGGATTGGGCAAGGCCGAAGTCGCCTCACCACGCCCCGAAACGGCGATGCGGCTGGAACATGGCTGATCAGGGCGCGTAACGGGAAAGAGAGCCACCCGGTCTTCGGACAAGCATCGGACAGAGTGCGAGCTTGCGGGCTGCCGAGTCGCCGTAAGTCTTGACGGGGTGGCACTATTCGATATTGATGCCAACTGCCACGAACCTCTTTTCACCTGCGGTTTGCCGCTCCATGCCCGTTGGCACAATACGGACATGGCGAATAAACCGGCCATGCTGAGGGCTTGCTTCCAGCCGATTATTCGCTATGTCCCCTTGCGTGCTCTATGTCCCCTTGCGTGCTCGCCGCTATGTCCCCTTGCGTGCTCGCGCGACGGTCGCACCGGACTTCTGACCGACATCGTGCCGTGTGAAGACGCCTACACCAGCGAACGCACGCTCTACGCGGATATTCTGCCTTTGGTTCAGGCCCAGGATCTCTGGCTGGC
>JAJPJC010000089.1 GCA_021324445.1 Isosphaeraceae bacterium | reverse complement strand
CCACCCTACGAAATCTCTGACGGCGGGCCGGGGCCGATGCGGTGCGAGGATTACGCGCGATCCCGTAGCAATTCGACGGCGTCGATCGCCTCCCTGATCGACCATCCCAAGCGGCGACGAACTTCTTTAATACCGACGAGCGTCCCTCGACTTGCGGCCAAACGGATCGCCTCCCGGTCGGCGTCCGGGATACCAGTCAACCGCTCCCGCATGTGGCAAAACGAGCAGATGCCGACGGCTGCCGGGGCCTCATCGGAGTGGAGCCCGACCACCCGTTGCCCGCAGCCAGAGCAACGGAACTCCCGATACCGAGCTCGACAGGTCGCGCAGAAGAACGCCCCGAGCGGAGTCTGCCCGGCAGGCTCTCCACAGATCTCACAACGCATTTGCTCCAAGGGACCCTCCGTCGCCTGATGCTCTCATGCGGCAGGGTGGCTTCCGAGAACCTGAAAAGTCGGGTTGCTAGTGTCCCGTCCCCCTTCGCTGGACGGGTGGATTGGTAGGACGGCTCTCCCGAGCCGTCCGAGCCGACGGCTCAGGAGAGCCGTCCTACCGGGAGCGTACCCCACGAAAGCCGTGCTGCACCCGTCAATTGAATGTTGACGCCACACTGGTTCAAGCATGCCGCAGCCACCTCGACGTAAGACTTTGCTCGATGTCTCGGTTTTCGTTGATTATATATATATATTTAGATTTTAAATATAAAATGCTTGTAAGTATCATCTCGCTCGCAGTTGTGAGACGTTCCCGGTTCGGATGATCGCCTCCTCTGATGATACCTCGGCGCGGAGTTCGTTGCACCATCGTCGAACCATTCGCGTGGTGGCAGATCACTGACCCTCGGGTTGTGAACCGCGCATCGAGCACACGCGAGCGGACCCGCGGCAAGGATGGCGACCCTGCGGGCCGGGACGCGGTGATTGACGACGGCGACCGGCTCGGTCATGATGCGTTGCACAGCCACCACAGCATGAAGGGAGCGATCATCGTGCGTCACCTGACCACGCGAAGTCACTGCCCCGAGCCATGGATTCGAGGGGCCTGGATGAAGCTGGCGGGCCGCGGGGGATCGCGGCCATGAGCCGGCCTGAGGAGGATCCGGTGGTCCGTGACTGTCGGCGCGAGACCGCGGTGGTCGCCGTGATCGCCCTCGTGGCCATGGCCTATTCCGTGGGTTACTGCGCCCTCTTCGGCTATGGCCGCGCGGGGGAACCGATCCACTTCGTGCTGGGTTTCCCCTCCTGGGTCTTCTGGGGCATCGTGGCACCCTGGGGCGTGTGCGTCCTGATCGCGGGCTGGTTCTCGTGGCGGTTCATGAGCGACGAAGAGCTCGGCGCGGTGAGCGAGGACGCGGACGATGCCTGAATCGCTTGCTCCCGCCGCGACCGGCCCGACCGCCGGCTGGGGTGCCTTGCTCACCCTCTTTGGCGTCGTCGTGGCGTCGGTCTGGCTGGGGACGCTCGCCGCGCGTGTGACGGCGCGGGGGCGGTTCCTCGACGCGTACTTCCTGGGAAACCGCACGCTCGGTGCCTGGGCCCTGGCCCTGACGGCGACGGTCCAGAGCGGCGGGACGTTCATGGGATTCCCGGCGATGGTCTACAGCCACGGCTGGATCGTCGCGTTGTGGATCGCGCCCTACATGGTCATCCCCATGACCGGGTTGGGCGTGCTCGCCAAGCGGATGGCTCACCTCTCGCGACGGACCGGGGCCGTCACCGTGCCCGACCTCTTCCGCGCCCGGTTCGGCAGCCCGGCCCTGGGACTGGTCGCCTCGCTGCTGATCCTGTTCTACATGTCGTTCATGATGGTCGCCCAGTTCAAGGCGGGGGCGCTGATCATGAAAGTCTCGTGGCCCGGGAGCGGGGCGCTGGCCCTGGCCGAGGACACCGTGGGCGGGATCGACCGGGCCTATTACCTGGGGCTGGCTCTCTTCGCCCTCGTGGTTGTGGGCTATACGATCATCGGCGGCTTCCTCGCCGCGGTCTGGACCGACCTGTTCCAAAGTGTGCTCATGTTCCTGGGCGTGGTCGCACTGCTCCCCCTGGCGGTGGCCGCGGCCGGGGGGATGGAGCGCGCGACGCTCACCGCCGTCAGCCACACCGGCGCCCGGTTCGCCTGGGGGCCGGGCTACGCCCCGGACGGCCGGTCTTTTCACACGGTCGGCCTGGCCGTCTCATTCTTCTTCGTCTACATCTTCTCCGGCCTGGGCTCGCCCGCGGGCCTGGTCCGGGTCATGGCGACCCGTTCCTCGGCGACGATCCGCCGCGCGGTCGTGCTGCTGGCCGTGTACAACCTGGGGATCTATCTGCCGCTGGTCGTGATCAGCATCGCGGCGCGGTCGGTGTTGCCCCGGCTGTCCGCGGCCGACGAGGTGATCCCCCGGCTGGCCTTCGGCGCGACTCAGAACCTGTGGGGCGGCTCGCTGCTGGCCGGCCTGATCCTCGCCGCTCCGTTCGGCGCGGTCATGGCGACGGTCAGCTCGTACCTCGTCGTGATCGCCTCCGGCGTGGTGCGCGACGTGTATCAACGGTTCCTCCGGCCCCACGCGGGCGACGCCGAGCTGCGGCGGCTCTCGCACCTGGCGATGGCCGTCGTGGGGGCGGTCGCCGTCGCGGCCAACCTCCGGCCGGTCGCCTACCTCCAGGCCATCGTCGTCTTCAGCAGCACCAGCGCCGCGGCCACCTTCGTGGTACCCGCGCTGATGATGGCCTTCTGGCGCCGGGCCACCACCGCCGGAGCCCTCGCGGCGATGCTCGCCGGCTCGGCCACGATGCTCGCTCTCTTCGCCACGGGGTGGACCCTCTCCTGGCACGGCTACGACCCGATGATCGGACCGGCCACGGCGTTCCGGCCGTACTACCTCCTCGGGCTGGAGCCGATCGTGTGGGGACTGGCCGTCTCGCTCGCCGCGGGTGTCGGCGTCAGCCTGGTCACCGCCCCACCGGGCCCGGAGCTGGTGAGCCGGCTGTTCGACCGCGAGCCCGACACGCGCGCGGGCCATTCCTGGCGTTCCTCTTGATTGTGGCAACGACGCTGCGATCGAAGCGATCCATCTCCGGTGTTGGCCCTGAGTCTGTTCTGAAAGGGGCGGTAGTGGATTTCGTAGGGTGGGTGCAACCCACCGATCGCCAAGCTCACCAAGTTTCCACTGGTGGGTTTCACCCACCCTACAACCGTCAGACCCGCTTGATGGAACAGTCGCTACCGTTACCGGTGTTGCCGCCGAATTGGGATACGGCTCGTGTACACACGAACCATATCCCAATCCAGGAGACTCTGAATCGAGGAATCGATTCCCATTTCAAAAAAATCCTGTAACGTTTAGGTCGGGATTGCAGGGTTAAGGACAGGGCTGAGGGTGCCATGCATGACGGTGAAGTCCGGCAAGACTGACACCGACTGGCTGGTGGAGCGGGCCCGCAACGGCGATGCCGAGGCGCGCAAGGGCCTGATGGAGCGTCATCGGTCGCGGCTGCGGCAGATGATCAGCCTGCGGCTGGATCCCCGGCTGGCGGCGCGGGTCGATCCCTCGGACGTGGTCCAGGAGGCCCTGGCCGCCGCCTACCCGCGGCTCGATGACTACCTGCGCGATCCCCCGCTGCCGTTCTATCCCTGGCTGCGGCAGTTCGCCTGGAATTGCCTCTTGCAATTGCACCGGCGGCACGTGTCTGCCCGGCGTCGGAGCGTCGCTCGGGAGGAGGCTTGGCAGCCCGGGGTGTCGTCCGAATCGGTCGTGCAGCTCTCGCAGCGGTTGCTGGCCCGCGGCAGCAGCCCCAGCGACCACCTGATCCGCCAGGAGCTGCGCGACCGCTTGCAGGCCGCCCTGGCGAAGCTGGCTCCCAACGACCGGGAGATCCTGGTCATGCGCAACCTGGAGCAGATGCCGGCCGCCGCGATCGCGGCCGTGCTGGGGATCAAGGAAGGGACCGTGCGGGTGCGGCACCTGCGGGCCCTGGAGCGGTTGCGCGCCCTGCTCGACCTTGAAGGGGAGGAACCGTGATGGAATCGGCCGTTGCGACCAGGCCGCCCGAGACCTCGACCGCTCGGGACGCGGCCCTCGCGGAGCTGGTCGAGGGCTACCTGGCCCGGCTCCAGGCCGGCGAGGCGGTCAGTCCCCATGAGTTCGCCGCCACGCACCCCGAGCACGCCGAACGGCTGATTCGCCTGCTGCCGGCCCTGGAGCTGATGGACGACGTGAGGCGATCGTCGATCCACCCGGGGAGCCGCCTGTCGCTGACGCCCGTGCTGATGGAATCGCCGGGCATTGCACCCGGCCTGCTCGGCGACTTCCAGATCCTCCGCGAGGTTGGCCGCGGGGGGATGGGCGTGGTCTACGAGGCGCGGCAACTCTCGCTGAATCGCCGGGTCGCGCTCAAGGTGCTGCCGCTGGCCGCGGCGATGGATCCCCGCCAGCTCCAGCGGTTCCAGGTCGAGGCCCAGGCGGCGGCCTGCCTGCACCACACCAACATCGTGCCGATCCACGCGGTCGGCTGCGAGCGGAGCGTGCACTACTACGCCATGCAGTTCATCAAGGGGCAGACCCTGGCCGCGAGAAAACCGCACCGCAATCGCTCTCGTCCACCTCGACCCGTAGCCGTGCCTTCTTCCGCACGGTGGCCCGCCTGGGCATCCAGGCTGCCGAGGCGATCGAGCACGCCCACGGGTTGGGCGTGGTCCACCGCGACATCAAGCCGGCCAACCTGCTGATCGACGATCGGGGCAATCTCTGGATCACCGACTTCGGCCTGGCCCGGCTCCAGAACGACACGGGCCTGACCCTCACCGGCGACCTGATGGGAACCCTGCGGTACATGAGCCCCGAGCAGGCGATGGGCCGAGGAGTCGTCGTCGACCACCGGACCGACATCTACTCGCTGGGGGTGACGCACTATGAGCTCTTGACCTTGCGCCCGGCGTGTCCCGGCGAGGACCGGCAGACGGTCCTGCGGCAGGTCGCCGAGGAGGAGCCGATTGCCCCGCGGCGGCACAATCCGGCGATCCCCCGCGAGCTGGAGACGATCGTCCTGAAGGCGATGGACAAGGAGCCGGGATCGCGCTACGCCGCGGCCCAGGAGCTGGCCGACGACCTACGGCGGTTCCTCGAGCACAAGCCGATCCGGGCCCGGCGGCCAAGCCTGATGGAGCGGACGGCGAAGTGGGCGCGGCGGCACCCGGGGGCTGTGGTGGCGACGATTGCCGTGCTGGCCGTGGCCGCGATCGCTCTGGGCATTACCACGGTGCACATTACCACAGTGCTGGTCAGCCGCGAGCGGGCCGAAGTCGTGCGTCAGCGCGATGCGGCCGGGTCCCAGCGGCGGAGGGCCCGCGCCGCCGTTGACACAATGTATACCCGGCTCGCTGAACGTTGGCTCGCCGAAGAACCCCGGATGACGGACGTCCAACGCGAGTTCCTGGAGGAAGCGCTGCGGTACTACGAGGAGTTCGCCCAAGAGCCGGGGGGTGGGATCGATGCCCTCCGCGGCGCGGCGGAGGCGTACCTCCGCGTGGGCGATATCCGCGCCAAGCTCGGGCACCACCACGACGCCGAAGCCGCTTTTCGGCGGTCCAGCACCCTCTGGGTAGGTCTGACGTCCGGCCCCGCCCCGGCGCACGACGACTTGAACCGCATGGCCGTCACAGCCCAGCACCTCGGCAACTTACTCCAGTCACTCGGTCGCCTGAAGGAGGCCGAGGCGGACTACCGCCGCGTCGTCGACCTCGCCGGTCGACTTCCGTCCGGGCCGGGTGCCGAACCCGAGTTCCCTTTGACCATGGCCGATGGCCAGGGAAACCTCGGGCTCGTACTGGCCGCGGAAGGCCGGGCCACGGAGGCGGAGGCCGCCTACCGCCGGGCCGTCACCATATACGAGGCGCTGGCGGCCGACACCACACGCCCGAAGGCCCGCGCGAACCTGGCAAACCTACTCACCAACATGGGCAACCTCGCTCAGAACGCCGGACGGCTGGGGGATGCCGAGACGTGCTACCGTCACTCCGCCGAGCGGATCGAGGGCCTGGTTCGCGGGTTCCCCGCGAACTCCTCTGATCGAGAGCTGATTGCATTCACCTGGAACGACCTGGGCAACACACTCCGCCAGGCCGGTCGAGAGCGGGAAGCAGAGTCGGCATTCCGCCGGGCGATCGCCGAGCAAGAGCGGCTGACCCGCGATTTCCCGGCCCTGCACGGCTACCGCGATGAGCTGGCCGTGTCCTACGGCAACCTGGCCTCGTTGCTCCGCGCCGGCGGCCGCACTGAGGAAGCCGAGGAGGCTGGGAACCATGCCATCGCGATCCTGGAGGGACTGGTCAAGGCGCTCCCGGACGTCCCCGAATACCGCGACCACCTCGGCTCGTTCCTCGCAAACCAGGGAAACCTGCTCCTGCCCGCTCGGAAGGCCCGGTACGCCGAGGTGATGGCGGCGTATCGCCGCTCCCTGGCCCTGTTCGAGGGCCTGGTGGCCGAACAGCCCACTAGCCCCGCATACCGGCTGTCTCGGGTCGTCGAGAGGAATCGGCCGGCCCGGTTTCTGGCCGACTGCCCCGAGCCCGGCATCCGAGCCCCCGACGAGGCGATCCGCCTGGCCCGGCAGGCTGTCGCCGATGATCCGAAGGAGGGGGCTTTATGGGGGGCCCTCGGCGCGGCCCTCTACCGCGGCGGCGACCCGAGGTCAGCGGCCGAGGCGCTGGAGACCTCGTTGTCTCTTCGACGCGAGGACCCGACCACTGGGTTCGCCCTCGCCATGGCCCGCTGGGATCTCGGGGCCAAAGACCAAGCCCAAGTCTGGTACGACAAGGCCGCGGCCTGGATGGACCAGAAGAAGCGCGGGGATGACGAGTCCCGCCGCTACCGCGCCGAGGCGGCGGCCCTGCTGGGCCGTTCTGATGCACCGAAGCCTGCCGACAAGGAGAAGCCTCAATCGAAGTCGGGCCTGGGATGAGGCCCATCGCTTGATCGCTTGTGAATCCTCTTGAAGAGAGCGGCCAGTGAGCCCCCAGCCGCCAAGCAGAGTGCTCACTGGCCCGGCATCCCTCGGACGGCCGGTCTGCGCGCCCGAGGCGATGGTGATCCCATTCTATCGCGGACCGCCTCCGACAGGGAGACCTCCGATGATGTGGCACCATAAGCTTCTGCACCTCAGGGCTCGTCGCCGCGCCCTTCGCTCGCGCCGTAACCTCCGCCCCTGGACGGTGGAACGGATGGAGGACCGGACGCTGCTATCCACCTTCCTGGTCACAACGACCGATGTCAACGGCGGCGTCAACCCTGCCCCCGGCGCGGGGACGGGAACGTTGCGCCGGGCGATCATCGACGCCAACGCCGACACGGCCAACACGTCCCCCGACACGATCGACTTCAACATCCCCGGCCCGGGTGTGCAGACGATCCAGCCGCTGAGCCAACTGCCGAACATCACGCACCCGGTCGTCATCGACGGTTACAGCCAGCCCGGTTCCAACCCGAACACGCTGGACGTTGGGGACAACGCCGTCTTGCTGATCCAACTGGACGGCGAACTCGCCGGTGCCGCGGACGGCCTACTCTTCGCCGTCGGGAGCGAGGGCAGCACCGTGAAGGGCTTGGACATCAATGTCGAAGTCGAACTTGGCCCGCGGGATCTCGTCCGAGTCGCGGTCGGCCGCGCCCAACGTAGGTGCGGACACTGAAAGTTCGATCGAATCGGCAGTCCGCGGGCGGGTATAATCGGCATCAGGGTCATTCTCTTCCTGTGCGGAGCGAAGAACCATGCCGATTCACGACTGGACACGCGTCGATGCGAGATTGTTCCACGCTTTCCATTATCTCTGGATCGGAACTCTGTGCGACTCCCTGAACGCCGGAGGGCTACCGCCTGATTACTTCGCCCTGCCGGAGCAATCGATCCGAGGGCCAATCCCTGATATCCTGACCTTGGAGTTGGCACCGGGGCCTGGCGAGCCGAATCGGACCGCGCCTGGGCTAGCCGTGGCCACGGCCCCTCCCCGGGCCCGGTTGGTCCGGCAGGCCGAAGATCGGATCTACGCGCGCAAGGCCAATCGGGTCGCCGTGCGCCATCGGCACGGCCACATCGTCGCCGTGGTCGAGATCCTCTCGCCGGGGAACAAGGCGAGCACCAGTGAGCTGCGCACGTTCGTCGAGAAGTCCTCGGAATTGATCATGCAGGGCATCCACCTGCTGGTGATCGACCTGTTCCCGCCCGGCAAGCGCGATCCCCAGGGCATCCACAAGGCCATCTGGGATCAATTTGAGGAGGAGGACTTCGAGCTGCCCACCGACAAGCCCCTGACTCTCGCAGCCTACGACGCCGGGCCGCCGCCGATCGCCTACGTCGAGCTGGTTGCGGTCGGAGATACCCTGCCCGACATGCCGATTTTCCTCAAGCCCGATTTCTACGTGCCGGCACCCTTGGAGGCCACCTATGAATCGACCTGGAACCGTTTTCCCGGCCCCATGAAGAGGCTGCTGGAGCCGCCGACCGGGAATCCGCGCGAAACCTGATGCCGGGGATCATCCTCGGGTATCGAGGGTTGGGGCAAGAGCCGAGCCCGGGGTCGCCGACGGCGCACCTACGGGATCCTTGGTCCGGCGATCCTTCGGTTCGGGGCACGGAGCCTCCTCCTACCCAGAGGGATGGAGCCCCTCCTACCCCGAAAACCCGCGCGGGGGCGTCGGGTCGGTCGCCGCCTCTCGGCTCTGGACCACCGGCGGCGTCGCCGCCTCGTTGACGACGAGGCGGAAGACGTCCGGCCGGGCGTAGTGGCCCACCACGTCGAAGTCGAATTTGGCCCGCGGAATCTCATCCAGGTCCAGGTCAGCCCCAAGGATCGTCGGGCCGTCGAAGTCCGGCCCGGCCAAGACCCGGCCCATCGGGTCGATGATGCAGCTCCCGCCCCGCGACATCACGGCCGATGGGTCGTCCCCCTGGATCGCCGGGTAGTCGGCCGGGTAGTCGCAGCGCAGGGCGAACTGGTTGCAGCCCAGGACGAAGCAACGACCCTCCAGGGCGATGTGCCGCATCGTCGGCAGCCAGGTCTCGCGGTCGTCGGCCGTGGGTGCGCAGTAGAGCTGGATCCCCTGCGCGTACATGTGCATCCGCAAGAGCGGCATGTAATTCTCCCAGCAGATCACCGCCCCCAGCCGACCGATCGGGGTGTCGAAGACGGGCAGGGTCGAGCCGTCGCCATAACCCCAGACCAGGCGCTCGGCGGCCGTCGGCATCAGCTTGCGGTGCTTGCCCAGGAGCGACCCGTCCGGGGCGAAGAACAGCACCGAGCAATAGAGCGTGCCGCCGTCGCGCTCGACCACGCCGATGACCAGGTGGGCCTCCGCCTGGCGGGCCGTGGCACCCAGGGCCGCGACGGCCGGCCCGGGAACCTCGACGCCGCTCTCCCAGTAGCGCCGGAACAGCTCGCGCCCCTCGGGGGTCCGCGAGCCGACCCGGACCCCGAAATCCAGCCCGCGCGGGTAGCCGGCGACGAACGCCTCCGGGAAGACGATCAACCGGGCCCCCCGGCCGGCCGCCTCGGCAACCAGCGCGCGGACTTTCTCCAGGGTGCCCTCGCGGTCGAAAGCGGCCGGGGCCGCCTGCACCACAGCGACGCGGACCGCGGTCATGGGCACGATCCTGCCTCACGCGGCTCGCGCCGCAACTCCCCGGGGATGCCAGATTCCAAATTCCAGATTCCAAATACCTAAGCCTGAAGACATCCTGATTGAGAATTTCGAATCCTGGGAGCCGGAATCATCCTTTCGGTTGGCCTTGCGACATTCGAACGACCCCCCGCGCGCCCCAAGTTGCTGGGACCCCGCGGACACGCTTCCGAGGAAGAATCTGTCTCACTTCGTGCCGGTCAGCTTGCGCCAGAGCCACAGGACCGGATCGTAATGGCGGTCGACGACCCGTTCCTTGAGGGGGATGATCGCATTGTCGGTGATCGTGATGTGCTCCGGGCAGACCTCGGTGCAGCACTTGGTGATGTTGCACAGGCCGATGCCCAGCTCATCGCGGAGCAGGTCGATCCGGTCGCCGTCATCGAGCGGGTGCATCTCCAGACCCGCCACGCGGACAAGGAAGCGAGGGCCTCCGAACTGGTCCTTCTTGGCATGGTCGCGCAGGACGTGGCAGACGTCCTGGCACAGGAAGCATTCGATGCACTTGCGGAATTCCTGGACCCGGTCGGCCTCCGCCTGGGAGAATTTCCAGTCCGTGTCCTTCCTGGGCTGGAACGCGGGGATCTTCTTGTTGACCTGGAAGTTCCAGGAGACGTCGCAGACCAGATCCTTGATGACCGGGAAGGTTTTCATGGGCCGGACGGTGATCGTCTCGCCGACGGGGTACCTATCGATGCGATCCATGCACATCAGCCGGGGCTTTCCGTTGACCTCGCCGCTGCACGAGCCGCACTTGCCGGCCTTGCAATTCCATCGGCAGGCCAGGTCCGGCGCGTGCAGCGCCTGGACGCTGTGAATGGCGTCGAGGACGACCATACCGGGCTGCCGGGGCACGGTGTATTCGACCATCGTGCCCGACTCCCGGGTCCCCCGATGGATGCTGAGCTTGACTTCATCGGCCATGCGGCGTCTCCCCAGATCAGATCAGAGCAGCTTCTTCAACTCTTCGGGCATCTCGGGAACGGGCTCTTCCGCCACGGTCAGGGTCTCGCCCGTCTTGCGGATGATCAGGTTGCGCTTGCCCCAGTCCTTGTCGGAGTCGGGGTATTCCTCGCGGGTGTGGGCTCCCCGGCTCTCCTGGCGAGTCAAGGCCGCGCGGGTGACGGCCTCGCTGATATCGATCATGTTCCACAAGTCCAGCGCCAGGTGCCAGCCGGGGTTATACTGGATGTTCCCCCCCACCTTGACACGGGCCGCTCGGGCGCGGAGCCGGTCCAGCTCTTCGAGGGCGAACTGGAGGTCTTCCGCCGAGCGCACGATCCCCACGCGGCGCTGCATCATGGTCCGCAGCTCTTCATGGATGGCGTAGGGGTTCTCGCCGCCCTGCGACGAATCGAACGGGGCCAGCGAATGCCGCGCGAGGGTCTCGACCTCGTCCGGGTTGATCCTGGACCGGGACGACCGTTCCTGGGCATGCCGCGCGGCGAACTCGCCGGCGCGCTTGCCGAAGACCAGGAGGTCGGAAAGCGAGTTGCCGCCCAGGCGGTTGGCCCCGTGCATGCCGCCGGCCACCTCGCCGGCGGCGAACAGCCCTGGCACCGTGGACTCCTGGGTCTCGGGATGCACGCGCACCCCGCCCATCATGTAGTGGCAGGTGGGGCCGACCTCCATCGGCTCCTTGGTGATGTCGACGTCAGCCAGCTCCTTGAATTGATGATACATGCCCGGCAGCTTGCGGACGATCTCCTCCGGGCTGCGCTTGTTGGCGATGTCGAGGAAGACGCCGCCGTGGGGCGAGCCGCGGCCCTCGTTGACCTCGCGGCGGATGGCCCGGGCGATGACGTCGCGCTTGAGCAGCTCGGGCGGCCGCCGCACCTCCGCTTGCTGGCCGGCGACGACCGAGGCCACCCAGCGGTCGGACTCGTCCTCCGTCTCGGCGTACTCGCCCCGGAACATCTCGGGAACATACCGGAACATGAACCGCTCGCCCCGGTTGTTCTTCAACACGCCCCCTTCGCCCCGGACTCCCTCGGTGATCAACGTGCCGCGGACGCTCGGCGGCCAGACCATGCCGGTCGGGTGGAACTGGACGAACTCCATGTCGATCAGGTCGGCACCGGCCCACAGCGCCATGGCATGGCCGTCGGCGGTATACTCCCAGGAATTCGAGTTGATCTCCCAGCAGCGGCCGATCCCTCCGGTGGCCAGCACCACCGCCTGGGCCTGGAACAGCACGAACCGCCCCGACTCCCGCCAGTAGCCGAAGCCGCCGGCGACGTGGTCGCCGTCCTTGAGGATGGCGCGGATGGTGCACTCCATGAAGACGTCGATGCCCTGGTGCACGCCGCGGTCCTGCAAGGTGCGGATCATCTCCAGCCCGGTGCGGTCGCCGACGTGGGCCAGCCGCGGGTAGGTGTGCCCGCCGAAGTTGCGCTGGAGGATGTCTCCCCCCTTGGTGCGGTCGAAGACGGCTCCCCATTCCTGGAGCTCGCGCACCCGCGCGGGCGCCTCCTGGGCGTGCAACTGGGCCATGCGCCACTGGTTGAGCATGTTCCCCCCGCGCATCGTGTCGCGGAAGTGGACCTGCCAGTTGTCGCGCGCATCCGTGGTGGCCAGGGCCGCCGCCACCCCGCCCTCGGCCATCACCGTGTGCGCCTTGCCCAGGAGCGATTTGCACACCAGCGCCGTCTTGGCGCCCAGCGCGGAGGCCTCGATCGCCGCCCGCAGCCCCGCCCCACCCGCGCCGACGACCAGGACGTCGTACTCGTGTTGTTCGTATTTGTTCATGTTATTAGATCAATCGAAAGTCTGTGATCCGGCCTGACGCGACCATCCACACGTAGAAGTCGGCGAACCCGACGGCGAACAGGCTGGTCCAGGCCCAGAACATGTGGTGGGCGTTCAGGGCCGACACCCACGACCACAAGCGATAGCGGAGCTCACCCAGCGGGGCGCGGGAGAAGCCGTCGAGGCGACCGCCGATCAGGTGCCGGAACGAGTGGCACGAGACGGTGTAGAGGGTCAGCAGGGTGGTCTGGGTCGCCAGGACCAGCGTCGCGATGCTCAGGCCGAACTTATGCCCGCCGTTGTCCGTGGGCCAGCGGCAGGTATCGATCACGTCGATGGTCAGCAGGACCAGGAAGACCAGGGCCAGGTAGAGGAAGTAGCGGTGCAGGTTCTGGAAGACCAGGAGCTTGGTCTCGCCCTTGTATTGATGCCCGCGCGGGACGCCGCAGAACTGCCCCGGTTCCCCGACCGCACAGCCGACCGGGTCGAGGAAGAAGGCTCGGTAGTAGGCCTTGCGGTAGTAGTAACAGGTAACCCGGAAGCCGCCGGGTGCCCAGAGGATGAGGAACGCGGGCGAGATCCACGCGGGGAGCCAGGGGAACACGAGCAGGGGTGAGAAGAAGGGAGAGAGTACGTAGGCATGGTCGGGAAGGATCCCTGTACCCTCTCCGAACCGATAGTCGGCGTTATAGATCGCGCGGAAGGTGGCGTAGATGACGAAGCCGCCCAATCCCAAACCCGTCGCCAGGGGACCGACCCACCACGCATCGCGGCGCTCCGTCGCGCCCAGTCCGCCGGCCGTCCTCGGTTCGATCGTTTGAGCCTGCGCCATCGTGCTCCCCCCATGGGCCTCTGGAATGCGTCTCGCGGAGGATGGAATGCCTGGTTTTCTCGAGACCTGGCCCCGCCTCGTCGAGGGCCCGGATCGGCCGGACTGGTCCGATTGGCCGGCGGTGTCATCCCAATTTTATGGAAAACGCGCGACGGAGCAATGCCCAGGAGAAAAATGACGGCGATCGGCGATCCGAGATCGCGCACTCCCGCACCCCGGAATCCGGCTGATGTGGGCCGCTTCAAGTCAGACCCTCGGAGGCGGGACGGAGATCGTCCCCGGCTCATCGGCATGGACCGGGACGTCGACGTACCGGCCTTCGCGGGGGACCGCGATCGGAGCGAAGTCGCGCGCCAGGGTCTGGAGCGCGTGGAGCATCTCCGGGCCCTGGAGGGCGGGGCCGTGGCCCGGGATCACCAGCTCCGGCTCCAGGGCCGCCAATGGCTCGACCGACTGCTGCGCCGCATCCCAGTCCGGGGTGTAATCCATTGGCGGTCCGTGCAGCGGACTTGTCCCCTGAGCCGGCCAGGTTCGTTGAGCCGAGTTCCCGAGGAGCCCACGTGCGAGCGACGTACCATTGTCGCGGGCAAGAGCCGCCAGGCGTCGCGTTCGCTTTCGATCCCCCGGCGGGGCCAGGCCGCAAGGGAGGCGAAAGACCCAGCTCCCGCGCCATCCGAGGGTCAGCCCTCGATGCCTGCAAGCACCCTGGCAGCAGCTCGGACAGATTCCGCCGCCCGCGCCGGCCGGCTGATCGCTCAGCAACCACGACCGTCCGTTCGGCTGACCCTTGCCGGGGCACTCCGCGAGCACCGCCCGCCACAGCCGCGGCGCCGCGGCGCGATCGCCGCGGACCCGAGCCGAGCCGGTCAGGCTCCGGCGCGGAGCGTCCAGGGCCGCCGCTTATGGCGAGAACGCGGTGATAATGTAAAAGTTCGTAAATCTATGTAAAAAATCGTTAATTTATATAGAAGACGTGCTTGAATCTACTCGGCTGTCAAGGCCGGGGGTATCATTCGAGACGTCCCCATTCGGGTTCCCGGGTCCCCTCCGCGGCGGTGCGGGTGGATGGGCAATGTCCCTGTCCCCGTGCCCGGCCAAGGGTCCGCGGCCTTGGGACGATGGGAAGTCGCATTCGTGCATGTTGATAAAAACGAACATATCTGGAGCAGAGCCCGGCCCTGCGACGCTGAACTGGGAAGAGGGCTCCGGCCGGCGATACCTGGCGGCATCTGCTGGGTTTGCTCCTCGAGACGACGCGCGGTAGCCGCCCGAGGCCATGCGCCGACCCAGGAAGGGGCCCGCGCGTTCCGGAAGGGGAGTCGTCATCCGGGAACGATCGGCATGGTGCTGTGCCGATGCTGCTGCCAACTCTCTAGAGGAATCCTCTCGAATGTGGCCATTGCTGAAGCCGTTTCGTCAGCGGGTTGAGGCCAGACACACTCCGGCACGTCGTCCGCGGTGGTATCGGCCGCAGTGCAGACCCCTCGAGGATCGCTGCCTGCTCTCGGTCACCTTGACTCCGGAGGGACCACCGGTCCCCCTGGTCGGATCGCCGGTCACCTGGACGGCGACAGTCGACGACCAGGGCTCGGCACCGGTCTACCAGTTCAGCGTCGGACCGGCCGGCGGTCCGATCCAGGTGGTTCAAGACTTCAGCCCCAGCAACAGCTTCACCTGGACCCCCATGCAGGAGGGGAGCTATACCATCCAGGTGATCGTCAAGGAGAGCTACAGCGCCACCACGGGCGAGGGCACCACCGCGTCGTACACGGCGGAGTCGCGAGTGGTGGGGACCAGCGCGGTGGTCAGCGCTACGTCCAACCCCCTGGTCGCTCTGTTCAGCGCGCCCCCCTCACCCGGCAGCTCGATGTACGTCCAGTTCAGCCCACTGGGTCCCAACCCGAGCTGGACCGATACCGCCCCGCAACCCATCGTGCCGGGGGAGAGCACCAACTTCCTCGTGGCCGGCATGCTGCCCAACACGACATACCAGATGAGGTACGTCCTGGACGATGGGACGGCCTCGGCCCCGCTGGAGTTCACCACCGGCAGCCTGCCGGCGGACCTGACGTTCCCCACCTTCACGCAACCGCAGACGCCTCCCTCGGGGAGTGACTCGAGTTCGGACCTGATCCTCCACTTCGGGCTCGGGTTCGGGGGCCCGGCCAACATGGTCGAGACCCTGGCGACCGACCAGATGGGCAACATCGATTGGTACTATGACCCGGTGGCCAACCACTTCTCCGGCTATGCCACCAGCCTGGTGCCCGGCGGCACGGTCCTCATGCTGGGCGGCACTCCGATCGGCGATGGCTACGACACCCTGCGGGAGGTCGATCTGGCCGGCGACACCGTGCGCGAGACGAACATCAACGCCGTCAACGCCGAGCTGGCCGCGATGGGGCAGGCCTCGATCTTCAACTTCAACCACGACGCCCAGCGCCTGCCCAACGGGGACACGGCTGTCCTGGCCGGTTCGTACAGGACCGTCGACCTCAACGGCACTCCCACCGAGTACAACGGCGACATGGTCCTGGTCCTGAACCAGAACTTCCAGGTGGTGTGGGTGTGGGACCCCTTCCAGTGGCTGAACACCAACCGCCTCCCCACGCTGGGCGAGGGCCCGATGGACTGGACGCACGCCAACTCCATCAGTTGGTCGCCCGAAGACGGGGACCTGATCGTCTCCCTCCGCGCCCAGGACTGGGTGATCAAGATCGATTACGACAACGGGACCGGCGACGGCCACATCGTCTGGCGATTGGGGCAGGGGGGCGATTTCACCATGATTTCCTCGGACCCATCCCCGTGGTTCTCCCACCAGCACGACGTGCGCTATGTCAACGACTCGACGATCGTGCTCTTCGATGACGGCAACGGCCGGGCAGCAACCGACTCGAGTGCGGAGAGCCGGGGCCAGGAACTGGTCCTCAACGAGCAAACCATGACGGCGACGCTGGTGGTCAATGCCGACCTGGGCAACTACTCCAGCGCCCTGGGCAGCGCGCAGCGGCTCCCCGACGGGGATTTTGTCTTCACGTCCGGGTTGCTAGCGAATTCCGTTTCGGAGTTCGGGCAGACCATCGAGGTGCTCCCCGATGGCACCACGAGTTATGTGCAACAAATGACTGGCTCTTTTGAATATCGCTCCTACTTCGAGGACACCCTCTACGGCCCCCTCACCAGCCTCTACGACCCCGGGTTTGACGATCCGCCCCAGGGGACGGGCGGTGCGGCGTACCAGTACGATCCGACGGGCTCGGCGTGGAGCTTCAGCGGCACGGCCGGTGTGGCGGGCAACGGCAGCGACATCACCGCGGGCAACCCCAACGACCCCGAGGGCAGCCAGGTCGCCTTCCTCGAGGAGACCGGCACGATCAGCCAGGCGGTGGATTTCGCGGCGGCCGGCTCCTACCAGATTAAAGTCGGTGCCGCCCAGCGGGGCAACAACGGCTCCAGCAGCGAGACAGTTGAGGTGCTGGTGGACGGCACGGTGGTGGGCAGCTTCACCCCCACCAGTACCAGCTACACCACCTACACGACCGTCTTGTTCAACCTCACGGCCGGGAGCCACACCATCACCTTGGTCGGCGTCGATCCCACCGGGGCCGACTCCACCGCCTTGCTCGATCAAGTCACCGTCGTCCAGGCCAGCTCGCTGACCCTGGCACCAATCCCGGATCAGACGGTGGCCGCCGGCCAGAGCCTGACGCTGACCCTCCAGGGCAGCGACCCCAATGGCCTGCCCTTGACCTACTCGGCCACGGTCGACTCGCTGGCCTACCACCTCAAGTCCACCCTGGGCCTGTACTCGGATGGGTATTACTGGACCAACTACT
>JAJPJC010000178.1 GCA_021324445.1 Isosphaeraceae bacterium | reverse complement strand
GATCGGACGTAGCCAGGGGCGTCAGCCCCTGGACTGGGGGCCCTCCCCGGAATCCATCCCACTCGCCGCCGCAACCTCCGGCTTTGCCGGAGGTTGCGGCGGCGAGGCCCACACGAAGGGGTGGGGTGGGTCGCTCGGCGGTTCCCCAGGGGCTGACGCCCCTGGCTACGTTCTTCCGCCCCCTTCGGGGGCTTCCGGAACAGACTCTAGCGCCCGAGAACAAGACGTCGTGATCGGAAAGCCCCTGGGCATCAGCCGACAACGAGTCGACCAGATCCTTCGCAAGGCGGAACGGAAGCTCAAAAGCATCCTGCTCAGCTTGGCAGAGGGTGATGAACAAGGGTTCGTACGACCAATCCATCACAACAAGGATTGAAATCCCGATCCCACGGGCGCCTCGGCGCGGACAATGCGCGGTTGATACGACCAATCCACCACAACAAGGATTGAAAAGTTCTCTTGTGCGTTTGTCATTGAAGCAACCATCCGCCAAAACAAGGATCGAACTGACGCTGCCTCCGCTGGAGAAATACCCATGGGGCCTGGAACGGTTCGTGTCGCACCCCGCGCGGCGAAGGTCGAAGACGGCCTGCACCCGTTTCAGCGTCAGGTGGTGGGTGCACTCGCTGACGATCGCGTGCGCATCCTCCGCACCGAGGCGCCAGTGGGGAGTGGCAAGAGCCGGGTCATCCGCGCCCTGCTGGAGCAGCCGCGCGATGGCCGGATTCTCGTTCTCACGTACCCAACGAAGATTCTGATGGAGGCCCAAGTGGGAGCGTTGCGGAGCGAGCTGGCGGAGCGCGGAAGGGATGTCTGCGTCTGGCCGGACCCCGATCTTGACTTCCGCGGAGGGGCCGTCAACCTCGTCAATTATTCGACCGATAGTCTGTTGAAGCTCCTTCGCCAGATGGGGCCGGAGGCCAAGCTGGGGAAGCGGGGTGATCTCCTTCAAAGCCTGTTCCTGGCCCAGCAGTGGTACGGCCGCGAGAGCGCCGTCGTCACCACGCCGGATGTCCTCCACCTGATCGCCGAACGGAAGTACGAGGCATCCAAGAGGATCCAGCAGTATCTCAACGCGGGTGGGCTCTTCGTCTTCGACGAGTTTCACCTCTATCACAACCTGGCTAACTTCGTGTCGTTGCTGGAGGAGATCCTCACGCAATGGAACGGCCGGATCGTGCTTCTTTCCGCGACACCGGTGGAAAGTCAGGAGCTGCGCGACTTGTTCGGCCGCTTTTCGACGGCGACGATCCAGTTCGAGCCCGACTCGGTGGGGACACCCGGGACGGCGGGGCATCGGACCTTCAACCATCCGCTCGAGGTCCGGCTCGAGTCCTTCCAGACAACCAACCTGGAAGAATTGGTTCGCCGGCTGGAGGACCTGCTGCCCGCACTGCCGCGGCCGGCCGCCGTCATTCTGGATAGCGTCCACCGGCTCCAATGGGTCCATCGCCAACTTGCCCCCTTCGCGCAACAGCAGGGGCTCGAACTTCTCCAATGGAGCGGCCTGCGGAAGGATCGCGTCGCCCTGACCGATCGCACCGTCGTGCTCGGGACCTCGGCGATCGAGGTGGGCATTGACATGATCTTCCGCTCCCTCATCATGGAAGCGACCTTCTGGCCGTCGGCCATCCAGCGCCTAGGCCGGGTCGGGCGCTTCGAGGCGGGGAGAGCCGTGATCTTCTCCCGCCGGGTCTTCGAGCCGTCGTTGCACGGGCGAACGGAGTGGGATCGGAACGACTTCGAGCAAGAGGTCTTGCGCCCGGCACTCCTCGAACCGTCCGAGGCGATGATCGGCGGCGAGATGTTCCGCGGCGACAACTATGGCTTTGCGCTGATCGATTCCGAGACCCGCCGGCCTTGCTTCTACGACCAATCGATCTTTGCCCTGTTCGACATCGAGGATGCCATCGAGCACTGGAGGCTGCTGTCCCTGGCGGAGAAGACGGATGTGCTTCGTGACTGGGGAGTTGGGGCAAACGCGGCCGAGGAGATTCTCCTGCGGGATCGAGTCTTCCCATTCTGGGGGCTCTTGCTCGGGTCGCTGCGCGGGAAGTACCAGCGGGTGGAGTCTTGCCGGGAGAGTGACGACGGCCTGTACGTCTCGGCCGGCCGGCCATTCGTTTTCGAGCGGGAGTAGGCTCCTGCCCACACGGGAATCCAGCCCATGGATCATCGCGAGGCTCTCGAAGTGCTCCGACCGCAATGGCTCAGCGGAGCTTGGGCCAAGAGCAGCGGCGAATTGCTCTGGGCTCACAGTTACACGGTCTGGAGCGTCGGACGAAAACTCGCCCGGCTCGTCCCGTCCCTGAGCCCGGAGGAAACCGACTTGCTGGAGCTCTCCTGCCTGACGCACGACATCCTGAAACGTCGGGAAGAGAACCAAGGGCGCCTCCGAAGTGGGAAAGGGGCCGGCGACCACAAGCTGGGGTTCGAGGACCTGAGCGCCTACTTCCGCGACGAACTGGGGAATCGCATACCGCTGAGCGATGAGCAGGTCCGCCAGATCTTGGAGATCGCGCGCACCCACCACAGCGTCTCCGGCGCGGATATCCGCAACCAGACCAGCGCCAGGGCCGCGATGCCGGGACGGCTGCTGATCACTGCCGACTGGATCGCCTCGATGGAGCAGCCGGACTTCGAGACGCTGGCCTGGCTCCAGGATCTGTTCGGGGGACCGATCGGCCCCAAGTGTCTCTCCCTGGCCTACTTCCAGTTCTCGCGATTCCCCTCGCCGACAAGTTACCTGGTCGTCCAGATCGCGTTGGATCATTATCGGCAGCAGGGTTGGGACCCGCTCGTCATCTTTCCGCAGGGGGCGGTCCTCTCCGCTCCGCCGGGGCGCAAACGCCCCCTCCGCACAGAACTCGCCCATGCCGTTGAAGACGCGATCATCCAGCAATCGCTAGCCCTTCAAAAGTCCGTTCCGACTGGCTACACCGGCGATTTCTTGACTCTGTTGTCGAGTCAGTATCCTGATCTTTTTCTGGCGAGCAATCGAGATGTCATCGTCAAGCAGTTGGGCTCGGTCGATCGGGCCATGGTTTTCGTGAAGCTGGTGCGCGACATCCTGAATGTCCGCAATCGGATCAACAACAAGGCCAAGGATTCCTGCGCTCTGCTGGATCTGGTCGATAGCGCCAACAGCACCAGCGGTCATCCCCGTGTCAAGCAACGCTATAAGGAAGTGTATGGGCGGTCGGCGCCAGAGAAGGTTAACCGGGACATGCTTGATCCGTTGTTCGAGGAGGCGTGCATTCGGGACCTGGTCCCGGCCGGCATCGCACTTCCGCTCGATTACTCGACCCCCCTCAAAGAACTCAAGGCCGGCCAGCTCTTCGCCATTCTCCAGGCCCTGGCCACGCCCGCGGAAACCAGGCCGGCCCAGAGCCCGCTTCGCCGATACATTCATGCGTCACTGCTGATGGAGGAGGACTTGGACTTCGCGGCAGTGGCACGGGAGATCTTCGACCGCTACAAGACCTACAAGCGGACTTCCGACGCCGAGAAGGGCGTTTGCGAGCGCTGCGCCTGCCCGGTCGCGGCCAAGATGCAGCCCGGCCTCAACTTCGCCACGGCGCCGCAGGCGTTCTCGCAGATCAAGCCCAAGTACCAATACCGTGCGGTCTGCCCCCTGTGTGGCTACGACAACTTGGTGGTCCGCAAAGACGTCCGGTCCGATACCTCCTGGGTCTACGCCCGGATCGAGGCCAAGGTGCCCGATCTGCTGACCAACCTGCAGCGGTTGGAGGAACTCGTCGCCCGTGTCGTTTCCGGCGTGCGTCGACCACGTCAACTCTTGCGCCTCCAAGAGATCCCGGAGCTTTCCCACTTGCCGTTTCCGCCTCGGCTGCGGATCCCGGTCTCGGAGGAGGGCCGTGAGCCCTCGGCCGCAATCCGGATTCCGCTGAATGAGCGCGGTCTCCTTCTCCGGCTGGAAAACACGGGCACCTCGCGGGGCCCCAAGGACCTGCGGGGCCAGTTCGAGCCGGTCTATCACATCCTCAACTTCCTGGGCCTTCAGGTCTCGCTCGGGACCGAGGAGCAGGACGGTCTTTTCGGCGAACCGGTCGTGACCGACGATCCGAGCTATCTCCGGTCGCTGGCCGTCATCCTGCTCGCGGATGTGCTGGACAAGAAGACGAACGCCTACGTCTACGCCTCGCAGTTGATCGCCCGATCGCCCTCGGTCGCCCTCAGCTACGCCGCCGGCGACGGCCGTGACCGTTTCGGACTCAAACCCGAATTCTTGTGGGAGTTCCTCAAATACCTGATCCGGGCCAACGTGCCCGCCACGTCCAAGAGAGGAGCCGTTGGCATGAAACATCTTCTGGAAGACGCCGCCTTCCTGGCGCCCTCGCTGGTTGACGCGGGCGAGCCGGAGGATGAGGACACCCTGGCGTTGGAAGACGAACCCGAGGAGCCGGCTGGCCGGAAGCTGAAGCGCCGGGGCGGTATCTGGTCCTTCTGCAACTACAAGCCCGAGGAAAAACACAGAATCACCAAGCACAGCGCGACCAAGCCGATCAGCCAGGCTCTGGATGAGTTGATGCTGGGTCGGGGCGTGGAGTTCGCTCTCAACAAGTTCATGCAGAACTTAAGCGTCAAGATCCCCTCGGATCGGACGGAGGAGTTGAACGCCTTCGTGGCCGGTGTCCGCCGCATCATCGAGCGTGCCGAGGGCATCCGCGTGGCGGATGTCACCGACTTCCTGCGGTACAAGAACGGCCTGCTATCTGCCGTGTACATGTTCACTCGTTACCCCACTCTGAAGTCTGTCCTCGTTTCGCAAGAGGAGTGACCGCATGGTTTCTCTCTGGTCGGACCTGCGGGTCCTGGCGCGCGGGACCTACCTGCAATACGTCGCGCGCATCAAGCTGCTGGACGACGCGATCATTCGATCCAATGAGCCGGAGGAGGTGCTGACCTATACCTACAAGAACCACGACCTGGGGAACCGCTTCATCATCCCCTGGCGGAAAATCAAGGGGAAGGTCCGCCGCACGGCGATGGAGAAGATGCGCGGGCTGGGCATCTCCCCCGATTGCCACCTCAAGGACGGGCTTTGCATGAAGTGCCCTTGCTGCATCCTCTTCGGGGGAACCGGGGACGTGTCCGCCGCCAAGGTCGGCTACAACCTCTTGTCCCGCGTCCTCGGCGACACGTTCATCTCGACCGACCGGGTCGACACGATCAACAGCTACACGGCCAACGCCGTCGACGAAAAGAGCCTGACAACTGGCCAGGCCCTCATGACCCTCGTCAAGGCACCGGCCGAGACGGAATTCCGGGGCGTGATCACCCTCCGCGACCCGACGAAGGATTCGGCCGCGATCGTGCGGGACTCGCTCCTGCGCCTCACGCGGGTGGGCGCCAGCACCCGCGAGTGGGGCCGCTGCCAGACGACGATCGAGGGTTACTATCTGAGCGATCAGGAAGAGACTTCCAGCTATGAGCTGGCCTGCGGAGAACCGCCGAGTTTGAGTGCCGACGCCGACCTTCAATTGCCGTCTGCCGATGAAGCCTTCAGAAGTTTCGCCGAGCAGTGCGAGTCGATGGTGCGAGAATTCGCGGGCACAAAGAAGTCCAGCGCCAAGAAGGAGGCGAAGGGCCGGAAGAAAACGGGCCCCGAGGAGAGCGAGGAATGAGCTTCTTCCGCTACCGGATCACCCTGTTCGATCCGTTGTATTATGCCCGCGAAGGGCTTTTCGGCGCGTTCACACCGCACGTGCTTCACGGCACCGCCGTGAATCACGCGATGACGTCCGCCCTGGGACTGCACCCGGAGCGGCAGCCCTTCGTCATTGCCGAGAGCAATGGCGGGATGGACGTTCCCCGCTACGCCGACAGTCGGGCCAGCCGTCGCTTCTACTTTACGCCCGCCGCCGTCGAAGGTCACCCGAGGGACTGGACCGAGATCACCAAGGGAGACACCGAGGGTTTCCTGTTCCGCGTGGAGGCGGGCGAGATCCTCAAAGCGACCCAGCTCCATTTCTTGCCACCCGAGACCCAGTTTGTGGGTCTGGCCTTGACCAACGACGACAAGATCTCTTTTCCCCAGCGGATTCGCCTGGGATCGTTTCGCGGCGTGGCCCAGCTCGAGGTGGACGCCACCGAGTCCGTCGAGGCGATTCCCGGCCCGGCGCCCGTGGATCATCCGGTTGATCCGCTGGTCTCCCGACCGATTCGGGGCGTGATGTTAAACCTGTTCCCCTACCCTCTCGTCCAGAACGCAGTTTGCCCGAAGGTTTATCAACTCAAGTTCGCGCAGCCCGCGTTCGGTTTGCAGAGAGTCGCTCGCCTGGCCTGGCCCGACGGCTACCCCGAACCCGCCCCACTGGAGCGCGTTCCCCGGGGCCCGGCGGCGATCTTCTGACCAACGCCAATGCCGGAGAACACCCTATGAGGGTACCGCTCCTCACCGCTCGGTTACGCACCGACCAGCCCGTACGCGGCGTTCCGGCCCTGCTCCGCGGTTTCCTCGGCCATCGCCAGCCCGAAAGCGTCCTGCTTCACCAGCACCTCGGCGAGGGTGCGCAGACTCGCCTGATCTATCTCTATCCACGCGTGCAATATCGCTTGCGGGACGGTGTCCCGCTGATCCTCGGTCTTGCCGAGGGGGTTGCCGCCGTCGCGCATGCCACCAAGGACCTCGACATCCTCGAGCTGGCAGGATGGCGTTATCGCGTCGTGGGCGTGGACTACGAGGAGAGCGAGATCGAAATCGACGAGAGGGCCGAGCCCTGCCGCTATGCGTTCGCTTCTCCCTGGCTTGCCTTGAACCAGGAAAACTACGCACGCTATCAAGCCAGCTCGTGGCACGAACGGCGGCATCTCTTGAAGCGCATCCTGATCGGCAACGTCCTCTCTCTGTGCAAGTCCTTCGACCTCGCCGTTGCCCAGCGGCTGGATGCGATGGTCGATCTTCGCCCGACGCGGGTCTATGTCAAGAAGCAGAAAATGGTCGGCTTCCTGGGTTGCTTCTCCATCAACTTCCAGATCGCCCCCGGCCTGGGAATCGGCCACATGGTGAGCATCGGATTCGGCGAAGTCGCGTTGTCGAGTCGGCAAGAGCGCCCAGCAGGGACCGGAGGGTCTTCCTAAGCCCGGCCCCCCTTCTGCACCCGATCATGATCCCATCGTAAGGGCCGGGGTAGGACATCGATGGTCACCCCTGAAAAAAAATCAAAAAAACCTCGGCAGGCCGTTCCGATGCGTCTCGTTTCGATCACAATCTCACTTGCAGCGACCTCGCGCCGGTATCTACCATTAGAAGTCAGGGGCTCCGGGCTGATGTGGGGTGGTCAGCATGGACCGACCGCTCGGCCGCTGGTGCCTTCTCCGGCTACTGACCACCGCTGAGGAACCGGGAGCCAGCTCAGGGCAACACGAGATCAGGTCCGCACCGCGATGCGCGCCCAGCCGTTCCGGCCGTTCCACGTCAAGCTGGCCGATGGCCGGACGTTCCGGATCGATCACCCCGAATTCATCGCCGTCTCACCCAATGGCCGTGAGATGGTCATCTACGACGATGAGGGGATGAGCCTGATCGAGATGTTGAGGGTCGTCGAGGTTCGCATGGCCAAGCCGCCCGAGCCGCAGGAGAAGCCCGGAACCCAAACCAAGCCGGCCCCAACCGAGGGCGAATCGCCTTGAACCCCAGCCGGCGCTCACCGTGCCAGTCGTTCGACCTCGCCGTGGCTCAGCGGCGACCGCCGATCCCCGTCGCTCACGACTCCGTGCCAGGCACCCGTGGGGCCACGCTGCCTGGGAAGCGTTCCCAAGGCGACCGGCAGGAATTCACTTACCCCATCGTGGCCTTACCAGAACGACCCTCGCTGGCGCTTCGCGCACTGGACCAGCGCGGAGCCGGCCCGGAAGATCATCGTGGCCTTACCAGAACGACCCTCGCTGGCGCTTCGGGCTGGTAGGGGGAACTTTCCGCGCTGTCGGTGGTTTCGGGTGGGTTTCCACACACCTGTCGCCCAAGCGCCGAGCCGGGCCCGCCCGATCACGCGGGGAACGAGCGGGCCGCCAGCAGAGGGCTCACCGACGGTCCCACCTGGGCTGCCGTCCCATTCCCGGACGGCGCCCCGACCGGGTCGGCGGCATCGACCTTGACAAGGGCCGAGAGGATCTTGCCCGCCCATCGGTAGACGTTGTTGTCCCGCACCGCCGCGCGCATCCGCTGCATCCGCCGCCGCCGTTCCTCGGGGGTCATCTCCAGCGCCTGGTGGATGGCGTCGGCCATCTCATCGACGGCGAAGGGATTGAACAGCAAGGCATCGGTCAGCTCCAGTGCGGAGCCGGTGAACTGGCTCAAGAGGAGGACGCCGTCCTCGTCGAACCGGCTGGCCACGAATTCCTTGGCCACCAGGTTCATGCCGTCATGGAGCGCGCTGACCACGCAGAAATTGGCGAGCCGGTGCAGCGCCATCATCTCGACCGGGGAGAAGTGGCGTTTGACATAGATCAACGGCCGCCACCCCGGGGTGCTCCATCTCCAGTTGATCTTCTCGACCAGTTGATCGATCTCGGCGCCGATCATCTGGTATTGGGGCACATGCCCGCGACTCGGGACGCCCACCTGGAAGAAGGTCAAGCGGCCGCGATACTCCGGGTACTTCTCGAAGAACCGGTCCAGGGCTCGCAGCCGCTCCGGGATCCCCTTGGTGTAGTCGATCCGCTCGATGCCGATGCCCAGGAACTGGCTCCGCGACCCGAGCTCGCTGTGCCAGTGCCGGATCTCTTGCTCGACCTCGGGGCTGGCCGCCATCGCCTCCTGCCGCTCGAAATCGATGCTGATCGGGAACGGCCGGACCAGGGTCGTCTTGTTCTGACGCACGATCTCCGCCTGCTCGTAATCGATCCGCGCCTCCAAGGTCCGATCGATGGTATCCATGAAGTTCTGGCAGTGGTACCGGACGTGAAAGCCCAGCAGGTCGTTGCCCAGCAGGCCGTCGAGCAGCTCCTCCTTCCAGGGGAAGACGCGGAAGACCTCGCGATTCGGCCAGGGAATGTGCCAGAACTGCGCGATGATCAAGTTGGGATTGCGCTCCTTGAGGTAGCGTGGCAACAACCCGAAGTGGTAGTCCTGGATGAAGACGAAGCTGGGCCGGTCGCCGGCCTCCTGCAACACGGCCTCGCCGAAGAGCGCGTTGACCTCGCGATACATCGCCCAGTGCTCCGGTCGAAACACCGGCCGTGTGAAGGTGATATGGCACAGCGGCCAGAGCCCTTCATTCGCCAGGCCGTGGTAGTATCCTTCCTCCTGCTCCTTGGTCAACCAGACCCGGCGCAGCGTGTACGAGGGATCCTCCGGCGGAACCGCGACATGATCGAACTCGTCCACCGTGGACCGATCCGCGTCCCCCGCCCCATGACCAACCCAGATGCCGCCCGAGGCCCTCATCACCGGATCCAGCGCCGAGGCCATGCCGCTGGCTGGGCGGATGCAGACGATCGAGCCGCCACTGCCCGATCGATGCATGTATGACTCCCGGTTGGCAACCACGATCACCTGATAACCCGACATTCTCGTTGCTATCAATTCATGTAAGGATGCTTTGTCCCACATGGTTCACCCTTCGTGTAATTCAGACAAATTGCTGCGGATTCCCATCGATGCCAACCTGCGCAGGTCCGTGGCCGTCGTGATGGATGGCCACTCGGCAGGTTTCAGTTCCGGTTGGGCGCGCGGGATCAGCCCCGGGCGACCCGGGTTGCAATCGTAGGGCAGCCTCCGGACGGGACTCAGGCCCGCCATGGCCTCAGGCCAGTTGAGCCGCACAGACGTGAACTCAGGCATGGGGTCAGAACCCCGGCGGCCTCTCCTGGCCCACCGCCACGAATGGTACGGACCACGGCGATCCTCTATGTGGGCAAATCCCGTGCCAGGTTCCGCCGCGCCGGACCGGGTTGGGTTGGGCGTGCATGGTCTCTGACACGGTGTCGACCGGCCTTGTCGGGGTGATGGGCCAGCGATATGATTACTCGGCTGCCCACGAACCCGGCGGACGCTCAATCGATCAATCAAGGGGGACTGGCTCCTCCCGAGCGGGAGTCGGTAGTCAGGAGTCGGTAGTCAGCGAGTCAACCCGAGGGACCGAGCCGGTTCGCTCGCATCGTCTCGGTTCGGACCACCGACCTCTGGCCACTGACCCCTGGCTGCTTCCCGAGGGGTGCCCGTCTCCCTCTGTTGTTTCGGCCCCCTGGCCTGAAGACGAGCCGCACACCCGTCCCGTCCGCCTGCGGGCGGCCCGAGAAACTGATGAACCGACGCGACGACATTCGAAACGTGGCCATTATCGCCCACGTCGATCATGGCAAGACAACCCTGGTCGACGCGATGCTCCGCCAGTGCGGTCAGTTCCGCGCCGCGCAGCTCCAGGGGGAGCGGATCCTCGACTCCAACGAGCTGGAGCGCGAGCGGGGCATCACGATCCTGGCCAAGAACATCGCGATCAAGTACGGGGAGATCAAAATCAACCTGATCGACACCCCGGGCCATGCCGACTTCGGCGGCGAGGTCGAGCGGACGCTCCAGATGGCCGACGGGGCCCTGGTCCTGGTTGACGCGTTCGAAGGCCCGATGCCCCAGACCAAGTTCGTGCTCCGCAAGGCGTTTGCCTGCCGGATCCGGCCCATCGTGGTGATCAACAAGATCGACCGTCCGGACGCGCGGCCCATCGAGGTCCTCAACGAGATTTTCGACACGTTCGCGGAGCAGGGAGCCAGCGAGGAACAGCTCGACTTCCCCTACATTTTCGCCTCGGGAAAGGCCGGCTTCGCGACCCACGACCCCCGCGCGAGGTCCGGGGACGTCAAGCCCCTCTTCGACATGATCGTCGAGCAAGTCCCCGGGCCGGTCGTCGATCCCGACAGCCCGTTCCGCATGCTCTGCACGACCCTGGATTTCTCCGAGTATGTCGGCCGGATCGCGATCGGGCGGATCGCCGCCGGCCGCGTGCGGCGCGGGCAGAAGGCGATGCTTCTGAAGGCCGGCGGCCTGAGCGTACCGGGTTCGATCGACAGCGTCCTGGTCTTCGACAAGCTGGGCCGGGCCGAGGTCGAGGTCGCCGAGGCCGGCGATCTGGTGGCGATCGTCGGGCTGGGCTCGGTCGACATCGGCGACACGATCGCCGATCCCGATCACGCCGTCGCCCTGCCCCGGATCGAGGTGGACGAGCCGACCTTGAGCATGCTGTTCACGGTCAACGACTCTCCCCTGGCCGGCGAAGGTCAGTACCTGACGTCCCGCCATCTCAAGGAGCGGCTGGAGCGCGAGCTCGAGTCCAACGTCGCGCTCCGCGTGGAGCCGACCGACGAGCGCGATTCGTTCACGGTCTCCGGCCGGGGTCTGCTCCACCTCTCGATCCTGATCGAGACGATGCGCCGCGAGGGCTACGAGCTGGCCGTCGGCAAGCCCGAGGTCATCTTCCGGACCATCCAGGGTCAGACCTGCGAGCCCTATGAGTTCCTGGTCGTCGACGTGCCCCACGGCCACATCGGGCCGGTGATCGAGCTGGTCGGCGTGCGTCGGGGTGAGATGACCAAGATGGACGTCAAGGGCGCCTACGCCCACCTCGAGTTCCTCATCCCGGCGCGGGGCCTGATCGGACTGCGGAACCGGCTGATGAGCGCGACCCAGGGCGAGGCGATCATGCATCACAACTTCCACGACTACCGGCCGACCAAGGGGGACGTCCCCCGCCGGCCCAACGGCGTGATGGTCAGCCTGGTGCGCGGCCAGGCCGTGGCCTATGCGCTGGACAACCTCCAGCAGCGCGGCACGATGTTCGTTCAGCCCGGCGAGGAGGTCTACGAAGGCATGATCATCGCCGAGAACGCGCGGGGCGAGGACATGGTCGTCAACCCCTGCAAGGAGAAGAAGCTGACCAACATCCGCGCCGCCGGGTCCGATAAGAACATCCTGCTCAAGCCGCCGCGCGAGCTGACCCTGGAGCTGGCCCTCGAATACATCGAGGACGACGAGCTGGTCGAGGTCACTCCCTCCAAGATCCGGCTCCGCAAGAAGGTCCTCAACGAGGAGCACCGCAAGCGGGCCGAGCGGAGCGGCGGCAAGAAAGTGAGTGTCTGAGCGATGGACATGGGTCGAGTCATCGGTCGGCCGGCCGTCCTCCTCATCCTCTCGATTGGACCCATCCTGGCCGCCCCTGCCCTCGGCCAGACGGTCAAGCTGATCGAACGCGCGCCCGACCCGCACGGCAGCCCCCGGCCGGCGCGCGCCGCGCGGGCCGTGCCGCTGCGGACGAGCTTCTACCTCGAGCTGGGGATGCCCGCGGATGCCAAGACCGGCGCGGTGGACCCCGAATCGGTGGCCGTCCGCCTGCGGCCCGAGGGGGGCGAGGCCGTCGCGCTGCTCCAGCCAGGCCGGCGCTTCGTGGCAGGGGGCTCGGGATGGCTGCGGCCCAAGCAGGACCTCTCGGGGGCCCGGTCGCTGGCCGTCTTCCTCGAGCCTGGTGCTGCCCTCAAGCCTGGGACGACCTACACGGTGCACGTCTCGGCCGGTGTCGCGGGCGGGACCGGGCCGCCCGCGGATGCCGGTACCTGGAGCTTCACCACCGAGGCGGCGGCCGCGGTCCATGCGCTGGCGTTCCCGCTCGACTTCGGGACGGAACCGGTCCGCTGGCACGGCCGGTTCTTCTCGGGCGTCTGCAACGTGATCTTCTGTAGCCAGGCGGCGAGCTATGGGCCGACCTACGACCTGATGGCCGAGGCCCGCAAGCAGCACCCCCGCGCCTGGAGTTACCAGCGCGACTTCTGGCCGACCGGCACGGAGTACCGGCCGGCGGGTTTCCTGCCGCAGCGGCTCCCCAACATGGTGCGCGAGCGCGAAACGCGCCGGATCGCCGCGATCGAGCCGCGCCCGGGCGGCGTCCTGCTGCGGGTGGAGGACGTCTTCGGCAACCATCAGTATGGCATCCCGGCCGGCCGGCCCGTGGGCGCGGATTACCACCCCGGCGACGAAGTGCTCATCGCCGACGGCCTCCACGACGCCCGCACCAAGGTCCTGGCCGCCGACAGCGCAACCGGTACGGTCACCATCGCCCCGATCGCGACCCCGCCCGGCGGGTGGAAGATCGCCTACGAGGGGCCGCTCCCCGATCGGGAGGACCCCGACGCGCCCGGGCTGTTCCCGCCCGGCGGCTGCTACCTCCGCAAGTTCCAGCCCTCCGGCACGCCGGCCTACTACTGGGGCCGCCTGGACAAGGAGTGGGACCTCGTCCACCGCAGGTACGGACGTCGGTTGATGGTCAACTTCGCCGACGCCCCCGGCGACCTGGCCCGCGACGGCCGGAGCTGGACCACCGTGAAGGACTACGTCCAGTGGCACGACGTCGCCCGCACGATCGCCGGCCACATCATCGACCGTTACGGCGCCGATGCCCTCGGCTTCACCTGGAGCGTCTTCAACGAGCCCGACCTCGGTCCGGTCTTCTGGCGGGCCGGCTGGGACGAGCTCCAGACGTTCTACGACTACACAACCGACGCCATCCTGCGGGCTTTCGAGGAGCGCGGGTTCGATTCGAGCCAGGTCTTTATCGGCGGTCTGGAGCTGGGCGGGATCTTCGGCACGAACCTGAAGCTCCGCGAGTTCCTCGCCCACTGCTCGCCCCGCGCCCGGGCCGAGGGCGCCGCGCCGCGCAATGCCGCCGTGGCCGATCGCCGGCTCGTCGGCCAGCGCTCGCGAAGGGTTGAGGCGCTCTGTGCCGCGCACGCGGGAAAGGGAAGCCCCTGCGACTTCATCTCGATTCACGCCTACAACCGCTCGGAATTGATGGCCGCCAAGCTGGTCCGGGCCAAGGAGGTGGCCCTGGAGATCGACCCGGACTATTACCGCACGCTGTGGGTCAACTCGCACGAGGCCTGCCCCGACTGGATGCCGCCCCCCGACGAGGCCGCGGCCGATGCCTACCTCGGCAACGGCTACTTCCCCACCTGGTGCGCCGACGTCGTGCACCGCCAGCTCCTGCGCGCCGCGCGCGACCCCCGCTACGCCTTTGGCGAGACGATCCTGACCGTCTGGCCGCCCCCCGCGAATTTCGCCGGGTTGAACGCCGTGACACGGGTCCTCCCTACCGACGACGACGGCGATGGCCGGAAGGACCGGACGGTGACCGTCCCGATGCCGATCTTCCACGTGCTGGGCATGCTCTCGGACCTGGGCGATCGCTACTGGGTGTTGCCCGAGCAGACCAGGGGCGGCCATGTCATCAGCGGCTTCGCTTCGCGCGATGAGCAGGGCGTGGTCCGGATCCTGCTCTACGCCCACCACGCGCAGGACACGCAGTCGCGATCGGACGCATCCTTCGACGTGACCCTCGACCTCGGCGGACTGGGCGGCGCGCGACCCGTGCGGGTGCGGGAGGATCGGTTCGATCGGGATCACAACTCGCCCTTCCGCCTGGCCCGCGAGCTCCGCGACCGGCCCGCCCCGGTCGGCCGCTCGGACCCCGCCCGGTTGTCGGCGATGACCCGGACCCTGGAGAGCGGCGATGCCGGCGCCCAGCGCGCGGCCCTGGAGACCGTGCACGAGCTGGCCCCCATCGACCGGCAGGCGGTCCTGCCGGCGATCCTGAAGCTGGCCGGGCAGGCGGGCAATGAGGCGCTCCGCGCAACGGCTCGCGATGCGCTCGCAAAGGTCCTCGCCCCAGCGCCCTATCCCCGAGCCGATGTCGAACGGATCCGGCAACTCTCCCAGTACCACCCGACGACCACGACGTCGCATCCGCGCGCGGCCGACGGCCGTATCCGCCTCACCGTCCGCGTGGCGGGCAACGGCTGTGTCTTCCTGACGATCGAGCCGGAGGCCGTGCGCGGGCCGGACGACAAACCCGGCCATTGACCGCCGATTTTCGCGGGTGCGAAACCTTGCCTGATTGACACTCAACTGCCCGAGCGCCACTCGGCAGGTGGTGCTCATATCACGCTCAGTTGCGGTGGGTTTCAGTCGGAGCGGGTCGAGAGCACTCCCGTCGCACGGTTCGGCCACCAAGCCAAGGCACGAGGCCGGTCGAGTGGGTCAGCCCGGCCTCCTGAAGTTATACGACCCAGGCCCGCTGCTACTCGGGGGTGTGACGCCAATCACGCTGACCCGCCCCGTATCGCCGTGGTAGACCTCGGTGGACGTACCCAGGGAATGGTAGGTCGTGTAACCGCCTCCGGCAACCTGACCGCTGTTGTTCAAGAGGGTCCAATCGCCGTTGCCAAGGTTCGTGACCGTATAAAGCGGGTCGGCGACCGCGCGAGACGCGACCATGCCAAGCATTGCGATCGCCGTCACGCTGGCGAACAGCCGGCGCCACGTGCGACTGCTCATTCACTCCGCACCATCGGCAAGCCAGACATCGGCCGGTAAAGATCCCACGTCGGGCGGCCGAATCTTCGCCGAGGCCGGCGAATCGCGCAAGGGCAAAGCTCTTGCTTGGCTGCGCCGCTGCGTCCCCGTCCGTGCCAGCCGAGCCACGCTCGGCATGATCTTTGCTTGGTTGTCTCCCCAGGGCTTCTCAGGTCGATGGCGCGCCGGCTCACTCGACTCGTGCGCGGGTGCGGGGAGGAATGGGTGCGCGGCGACTGATCTCCTGTGAAAGCGACGCGATCCCATGCGAACCTCCACCAAAAGACGTCGACGCACGCAACCGCGGGGCGAATCGCTCGAAGAGAAAACCCTGCTCTCCACCGGCTCGGGGATGCCTCAAGTCGCGCCACACGTGACAGCCGCCCCGCTCGTCACCCGGGCGGCCGCCGCGTTCAGCGGTACCTTGACGGGGCCCTACAGCAACGTCAGCGCCCCCGGCTTTGCCTCGATCCGGAGTTACGCCGCCTCCGGGACCTTGAGCGGCGTCGGTTCGGCGCGGCTGCGCGGTACGCTGTTTATTCGTCCGGGCGCCCGTGCGGGCCGGCTGGTCGGCCAGCTCGATGTGCGCAACACCGGCGGCTCGATGATTCTCAACGTCTCCCGGTCGGCCGCGCCGGGGAGTTACACCTACCGGGTTGTTGTCGCGCACGGCAGCGACACCGCGTTCAAAGGCGGGAGCGGCACGCTGGGGATTACCCAGGCCCAGACCTTGAGCGTACCCTTCTACACTTCCGGCCAATCGACGATGACCTTCAGTTGATTGGGTGTTCGCCTCAACCCCGCGCGGCCGCCGCGGCGAGCCGCGCGACCCGCTCCGGATCGATCGGACCGCGACGATCCCCGGCCCGGCAGGCCGCGCCCCGGACGGCGAAGACGTCGGGCTCCAGCGTCCGGAGCCGACCGATCGCCTCGAGATCCAGTGACCCGGCCAGGGCGACGAAGCGACCCGATGCTTTCACGCGGGCAATCCGCTGTCCCCAGCTTGCGTCGTAGTCGTGGCGCCGCGACTTGTCCCACGTGTCGAACAGGACGCCCGCACAATCTTCGATCGCGGCGGCCTCTCGAATGATGGCGTCGGGTTCGGGCGCCCGGGCCGCTTCCCAGTCCAGGTATACGACGGCGGCCCAATCCGGCTGTGCGCTCAACGTGCCCGGTCGGCTCGCTGCTCCAGCATCCAGCCTCTCGCGGAGATCACGCCATCGATCGCGCCAGTCGGGACCCGCACACGCGAGGCCCAGCTTGCGAAAAGCGATCTCCGACCAGCAGCCGGGAGGAAGTCGCACCGGTCTCCACCACGCCTTCAGCTCGCCGAGCGCGACGCTGATCGGCATCGAGGCCGGCACCGCCTGGCGCACCGCGCGCCAGACCGAGAATTCCGCCATTCCCAAGGAGCCGCGCGACGGCTCCTTGACGTCGATGATCGCCGCGCCGCCAGCCATCGCCGCCTGCGCTTCGTCCGCCGATCGCACGCTCACCAGCAGTTTCGCCACGGGAGGATTTCGCTGCCGGTTAGGCGGCTTGGTGGGGATCGACGGGGCCCAGCTCGGCGGACGCCGCGGCCGCGCCGGGATGGATCGGTCGGAAGGCTCGCTCGACCCAGGGACCCAGGCCGAAGAGTACGGCCGTGCCCAGGAGATCGGCCAGCACCGTGTTGGGGTAGAAGGGAATCGCTGCGACGAAGCACGCGGCAAGGCCAGGGAGCGTCAGCGGATAGAGCAAGCCTTCGGCCCACGTCGCCAGATTGCTCGTCACGAAGAAGAGCGTCGAGGCACTCAAAGAGAGGAGCGGCAGCGACCAGGTCCGCAACCGGGGCCGCTGACTGATCGGCCCGAGGAACGTGGTCGCCGCGAAGGTGGCATAGATTACCCAACGCGTCAGCTCGGGCCGTTGTGTCCCGTAGTCGAGCATGAAGTCGGACAAGGCCATCGCCGCGACCGGGACGGCCCACGCCCAGCGTCGTGGCAGGCGCGACCCGGCATACAGCGCCAGGGCCCCCATGGGAACGAAGTTCCAGCCATGGAGCCAGGGGGTGAGCAACCGGCACACAACGGCGAGAACGACCAGCGTGATGGGGGTCAGCATGGCTCGGACCTCACAAGAGCGTGGAATCGCGACGATGATAATCTAACCACTGGGCGGCGGCCCATCAACACGGATGGTCCGGCCGCGGTCGCCCGGCCCAATCCGGAGCGATCGCGTCCTTGGCCTAAATGGAATCTCCGGCATGATCCCCAGGACAAGCCGCCAGGCCCACGTCTGGGCCCTCGGGGCGTGGACAGCGGTTGTGGCCGGCTGCGCCTCGGCTGCCGTGCGGGAGGATCCTCCATCCCGGGTCCCTCGGACCCCTCCGCCTTCTCGCCAGGATCGCGACGAGCCGGATCTGGAGCGCCTCCGTGTCGAGGTCGTCGCGGCCCATAACCGGATTCGCGCGGCCGCGAAGCTCCCCGCGCTGGAGACCAGCGAGCGACTTCAGGCTGCGGCCCAGGCGCATGCGCGGGACATGGCTGTGCGGCGAAAGATGATCCACCAGGGGAGCAAGGGATCCCGTCCGATCGATCGGATCAAAGCCACGGGTTATCCCTACCGCCGCGCCGGCGAGAACATCGCCGCCGGTCTTTTCTCGGTCGACCAACTCATGAAAGGCTGGATGAACAGCCCACCCCATAAGCGGAACATCCTCGGTGGCTTTTCCCAGATCGGTGTGGGTTGCGCGATCGATGTAGATGGAAAACGCTATTGGTGCGTTACCTTCGGACTTCCCCTGCGGCGCTGATCGTCCCAGGCCCGGGGTTTCGTCGGGTATGGTTGAGTGTCGCCCCCGGGTGCGTTGCCGGCCGGCGAAGCCCAAGGTACGGCTCTGCTTGGTAGGAGGCTCGAAGGACGATGCGTGGATCACGATGGCTGGCAATCGGAGCGCTGGTGGTCGTGGCGACGGTCGGCAACGGCTGCCACAGCTCCGGCACCAAGTCGACGACCGTCACGGCCGGGCCCGGCCTGACCGGCGCGGTCGAGCCCGACACCAAGCTGAGCGACGGCACCATCACGGCGCCTCCGGTTCGGACGGTCAGCTTCGTCGATCGCCATCCCCTGTTCGTCAAGCCGAGGCAGTACTGGGAATCCTCCGGCGACAACAAGATCGTGAAGGCCGCGGCGGCCACGTTCATCGGCGTCCCGGCGGGCTTCGTGGGCGAAGTCAAGCAGATCATCGTGGGCGCCCCGCCGCAGGTCCCGTATTGAGCTGTTGCCGGGCCGATGCGCCCCTGCGCGGACCCGTGGCTACGACCGATCCGGGATCACCGCGAGCGAGTTGAACGACTTGCCCTCGAGGGCCTCGAGGAAGGCACCGCCGCCGGTCGAGACATGGGTGACGCGGTCGGCCAGTCCGAACTTCTCGATGGCCTCGGCCGACTCGCCGCCGCCGACGGCGGTCACGGCCGAGGACGCGGCCATGGCTTCGGCGATCGCCCGCGTCCCGTGCGCGAACGCCTCGACCTCGAATTTGCCCATCGGGCCGTTCCAGACGACGGTCCCCGCCTGCTTGATGATCGCCCCGTACTCGGCGCAGGTGGCTGGACCGATATCCATGCCGAACCCGTCCTCGGGGATCTCCGCGCGACCGACGACCTGGGTCGCGGCCCCGGCCTCGGGCGCCGAGGCAACCAGGTGGTCGGCGGGCAGGACCAACTTCTCGCCGGCCAGGTCCAGGAGCGACCTGGCGACGTCGAGCTTGTCGGCCTCGACCTTGCTCCGGCCGATGGCGATCCCCTGCGCCTGGAGGAACGTATAGGTCATCGCCCCGCCGATCAGCAGGCGGTCCACCTTCTTGATCAGGTTCTCGATCACCGTGATCTTGTCCGAGACCTTGGCGCCGCCCATCACGGCGACATAGGCATGCTTGGGATAACGGAGCAAGGTGTCGAGGATCATGAGCTCCTTCTCGACCAGCACGCCGATGGCTCGCCGATCGGGAGGGAACTGCTGCGGGACGGCCACCATCGAGGCCTCATCGCGGTGGCAGGTGCCGAAGGCATCATTCACATAGCAGTCGGCCAGGCCCGCCAGCCGCCTGGCGAACTCGGGATCACCTGTTTTCTCCCCCTTGTTGAAGCGGACGTTCTCCAGGATGACGATCCCGCCGGGCTGGAGCTGCGCGCAGGCCGCCCGGGCCTCGGGGCCAACCGTGTCGCCGGCCTTGACGACCGGCCGCCCGATCAGCTCCTGGAGCCGCGCCGCCACAGCGTCCAGGCGGAAGGGAGCGTCCGCGGCCGGGTCGCCGGTGGGCCGGCCCAGGTGGCTGACCAGGATCAGGCTGCCGCCGCGGTCGAGAATCGATCGCAACGTCGGCAGCGCGGCCCGGATCCGACGGTCGTCCGCCACGCCGCCGTCGGGCGTCTGGGGCACGTTGAAGTCCACCCGGACCAGTACTTTCTTGCCGGCCACGGCGAGGTCGCGAACGGATTGCTTGGACATGGGCACCTCCCCAATCCCAGATTCCGATCAGAGGCTGCCCAACCGGGTCAGCAGCTCCGCGGTGCGATTCGAATAACCCCACTCGTTGTCATACCAGCCGATGACCTTGACGAGATTGCCGATCGCGAGGGTCTGATCGGGGACGAAGATGCAGGAATGCGGGTTGCCGATAATGTCGCTGGAGACCAGCGGGTCGATGGAATACTCGATGATGCCCTTGAGCGGACCCTCGGCCGCCTTCTGGAGCGCGGCGTTGACCTGCTCCTTGGTCACATTCGTCTTCAGCTCGGCGGTGAGGTCCGTGACCGAGCCGTCCGGCACCGGGACCCGGAGGGCGAAGCCGGTCAGCTTCCCTTTCAACTCGGGGATGACCTCGCCGACGGCCTTGGCGGCCCCGGTCTTCGAGGGGATGATGTTCACCGCCGCGGCGCGGGCACGATAGGGGTCCTCATGGATCTGGTCGGCGACCCGCTGATCGTTGGTGTAGGCGTGGACGGTCGTCATCAGGCCCTTGTCGATCCCGAACGCCTCGTGCAGCACCTTGGCCATCGGCGCCAGGCAATTGGTCGTGCACGAGGCGTTGGAGATCATTCGGTGATTCTTGTTCAGGATGTGGTCGTTCACGCCCAGGACGATCGTGGCGTCCAGCTCGTCCTTGGCCGGCGCGCTGAGGACCACCCGTTCGGCACCCGCATGGAGGTGCTTCTGAAGACTGGCGCGGTCCGTGAACCGCCCGGTGGACTCCAGCACGACCTGGGCCCCCAGCTTCTTCCAGGGCAGGGCCGCGGGATCTTTCTCGGTGGTGATCGGGATCGCCGTGCCGTTGACGACGATGTTCTGCTCGCGGGCCTCGACCGTCCCCTTGAACCGCCCCTGCGTGCTGTCATACTTCAACAACAGCGCCAGGTGCTTCGGGTCGGAAAGGTCGTTGATCGCCACGACCTCGAAATCCCCCGGCCGCTCGGCCAGGACCCGATAGACCAGCCGGCCAATCCGTCCAAATCCATTGATGCCCACACGTAATGCCACGTGCAACCTCCTCGTTCGTTGTCAAGAGATCCGGATGCGTCACTGCCCCATCCCGAGTCGGGTTCAGCCCTCCTAGCGTAGCAGATCGGCGCGCGTTTTCGTACAACCCGCCGATCTACTCGGTCGTCGATTCTCTGAGGGTTCAGAGTCACCTGGGGTTCGCTCCCGCCTTGGGACGGCCGCCGGGTGGCCGGCTGTGCTGTCGACGGGTCAACCCAGCCCATCGGCGTGCGAGTCCCGCGTCGTTCGAATCCATGCGGTGGGCCGGCCACCGAAGGAGACCAGCAGCTTCCAACCCACATACAAGGGGAAGAATGCGAGTGTTTTCAGATACCTCCACGGCAAGCGCATGGCCCAGAACGGCGACAGCGCGTACGCCCCGACGGACACCGTCGAGAGGAGGCTGAAACCCAGGAGGGACCCTCGCGCGACGGACCACTCCCGGCCCGCGGCGCTCGAGGCGAGGAGGTCCAGGGCCAGCACGAGCAAGGAGACCGACAGCAGCGGCCCCATCGGCAGCATGGTGAGCTCGCACACCGAGAGGATCTTCTCCCACCATCCCAGGCGGTCCGATCTCAGCAGCGGGGCCAGGAATTTCCTCCGGAGGTCGCGACGACCAAACTCCCAGCGCCGGCGTTGATGCGCCGCAGCCGGTCCACCCGAGCCGACCATCGCGCCGGCGACCGAAACGGCGGGCTCGAAGGCGATCCACTCGCCAGCCATCCGGATCGTCCACGAGTATTCGATATCCTCGACCAGCCCATGGGCACGCCAGGGCGTCCGGCGCAATCCCCGGGTCGAGAAGCACATCCCGTTGCCCCGGAAGCTCGCGCTGGCCCCCAGCGCGTTCAATCCCAAGGGGAGCACGCCGTTGAACAGGCTGAAGGCGTAAGTCATCAGCCGGGTCCGCCAGCTCTGTTCGGGGTTGGCGACCGTGTAGTAGCACTGGATCCAGTCGCGACCGCGACGCAGGTCCCGGTCGAACGCGCGGAGCAAGCCGGCGTCGATCGTGGTATCCGCATCGACGATCACCAGGGCGTCGAGCGCGTCGAACTCACCGGAGGCGACCAGCTTTTCGATCAGGTACTCGATCGCGTAACCCTTGCTCTTCTTCTCGGCATCGAACCGCTCGACCACCCGGGCACCGGCCCCGGCAGCCACGGCGGCGGTCCGATCCGCACAGTTATCGGCAATCACCACGACGCCGCACAGCGATTCGGGATAAGCCACGGACCGGCAGCTCTGGACCGTCCGCGCGATGCCCGACTCCTCGTCGTGGGCCGGGATGACGATCAGGAACCGGGATTGGGGCGCGTCCTCGGGGCGTGGCCCGGGCGATCGCCGGGTGAAGACCGCCGCCACCGCCGTCGCCAGCAACAGCAGGAGATAGGGCAGCAGCAGGAGATTCCCGACCATGAGGACCGCCAGGGCAAGCTCACGCAAGCTCAAGACCTCCGCTCCGAATCTCGGCTGGGGACGTCCCCACCCGGCATCGCCCCCGGCCGTTCAGAGCACTCCGGCGGTGATGGCCGAGAGGGCCTCGGTGAAGGCCGTGATCTGCTCGACGGTGTTGAACGGGCCGGGGCTGAGGCGGAGCGTCCCATTGGGGAAGGTCCCCAGAGTGCGATGGATGTACGGCGCGCAGTGCAGACCGGGTCGGACGGCGATCTCGAAGCTGGTATCGAGGATCGCGCCGAGGTCCTGCGGCGTGAGCGAATCCGGGACGATCAAGGACAGCGCCCCGACGTGGGTCTGCGGGTCCCAGCGGCCCGCGACGCGCCAATCGTTGGACTCCGCGGTCCAGTCGACGACCCGCTGAAGCAGCTCGACTTCATGACGGCGCACGAGGGCCGGCCCCTGTTCGGCGACCCAGGCGACCCCCGCGGCCAGGCCGGCAATGCCCAGCACATTGGGCGTACCCCCCTCCAGGAAATAGGGGAGCAGCACCGGCTGAGTCGGGCTGGACGAATCTCCCCCGGTCCCCCCTTCGCGCCACGGCCGGAGCCGGCCGTCGGTCCGGGGACCGACGTAGAGCGCACCGGTACCGGTCGGGCCGTACAGCGCCTTGTGGCCGGGGAACGCCAGCAGGTCGATCGGGGTCTGGCGCAGGTCGATCGGCACGACCCCGGCTGACTGGGCCGCGTCGACCAGCAACAGCGCGCCGGCCTGGCGCACCAACTCCGCGATCGGCTCGATCGGCTGGACGGTCCCCAGCACGTTCGAGGCGTGCGTCATGGCGACCAGGCTGGTCCGGGGCGTGATCGCTCGCCGGATCGCTTCCGGGTCGACGTAGCCGGCCTCGGAACCGACGCGCGTCAGCGCGATCACCCCAGCCTTCTCCAGCGCGCGCAGCGGCCGGCTGATCGAATTGTGCTCCAGGTCGGTCGTGACCACATGATCGCCGGCCTGGACGATCCCCTTGATCGCCAGGTTCAAGCCGTCCGTGCAGTTCAGGGTGAAGATCCAGCGCTCGGGCGCCGCGCCGCCGAAGAACTGGTTGAGGGCGTGGCGCGTCGCGTCGAGCATCTGCTCGGCGGCGATCGCCATGCGATGCCCGGCCCGGCCGGGATTGGCCAGGCTGGTCCGCGCGAAGCGGTCGAGCGCCTGGTAGACGGCTTCGGGCTTCGGGAAGCTGGTTGCGGCGTTGTCTAAATAGATCATTTGATAATTCCAGATTCCAAATTCCAGATTCCAAATGGAAACGAGTTGAGCCCTGCTTCGAGCGATTCCCAATTCCAAAGGAGCGATTCATCCCTCGGTGGGACCCCCATCTCGGGAAGGGCGGAGGATCCGCGACGCTTCATCCTGGATCGCCCGGAGCTTGGCGAGGAATTCGTCTCGTCGTCTTGCAGACTGAGCCGCTTCTCTCGTCCGGGCGTTCTGCGATCGCGTACCCTTGAAGCTCGAGTCCTTGAGGGACTCGATCCAACCGCCAAGCTGTTTCGAGATGTTCTCCACGCGATGGAGGAGACCGTCGATGTCCTGGTTCAGATCAGCTCTCTCCAGGAGTCTCCTGAGCAAATGGAGCATCGATCGGACTTCACCGGAGGAACCCCGGGCGATGTAAAGGAAGCTGATCAGCTCGTCGTTGGTTCCGCGCTCGAATCCCTCGGCAATGTTATTGGAAATGGAGATGGTCGCCCGTTCGAGCTGGCTTTTCAGGTCGCCGATGCCGTGAAAGACCCCCGATTGCGATAAGCTGATCAACCGAGCCGCCAGCTCAATCGCGTCGTTCCAGACAGGCAGTTCCTCGAATCGCTGATACCTCAACGGAGCCTCCTCGAATGTTGTATTCAGAATTATTTGGAATCTGGAATTTGGAATTTTCAATTCATGATAAACTCAGCCCGCGCTGTCGGCTCGAGGACGATCACCGGGCGACGGATCCGCCTGCTCAAGGTCAACTCCCCACGAACTGCGCATAGAGCGTCCGCGCCTTGGCGATGTCATTGGTCCCTTTGATGATGGCGCGGCCGTCGGGGAAGACGGTAAACTCGTAGCCCTCGGTCGCGAAGCGGAGCATGAACGCATTATGGCGGACGTCTCCCAGGCTGGCCAGTTGCTGGGCCAGTTCGGCGAAGTTGAGGGGCTCGGGCCGCCGGACCGCGACCTGGACGGCGTTGCGACCGCACAGCGAGGTCGTGTGCGACCCCAGGGTCCCCTCGAGCCATTCGAATCGCCCCTGGCCGCAGCAGGGACAGTCCACCTTGCCCAGCAAGCCGGCGACCTTGAGCTGCCGGAACGTCCAGTCCCAGACGTCGACCATGATCAAGTGCTCGTTGACGGTCTCGGGATGGCCGGACAGGAGCTTGATGGCCTCGATCGCCTCGAACGAGGCGATGACGGCCACGGCCGGACCGAGCACGCCGGCCGTCTCGCAGGTCGGCGTCATCCCCGGCGGGGGCGCGGTCTCGATCAGGCAGCGCAGGCACGGCGTTCTGCCGGGCACGATCGTCATCGTCTGGCCCTCGCTGCCGATGACGCCGCCGTAGATCCAGGGCTTGCCCAGCTTGACCGCCGCGTCGTTGATCAGGTACCGCGTCTCGAAATTGTCGGTCCCGTCCAGGATCAGGTCGGCGTCGCCGACCAGGTCGAGGATGTTCGTGTGGTCCAGATCCGTCACGACCGGCTCGACCCGGATCGTGCTGTTGATCGCCCGGAGCTTCCGCGCGGCCGCCTCCGCCTTGGGCCAGTTCTCGGCGACATCCGTCTCATCGAATAAGATCTGGCGTTGAAGGTTATGGATCTCGATGAAATCGCGATCGATGATCCGGATCATCCCGACCCCGGCCCGGGCGAGGTGGTTGGCCAGCACGGTCCCCAGCGCCCCGCAACCACAGAGCGTCACCCGGCTCTCCCGCAGCGCACGCTGGCCCGACTCGCCCAGCGGCGGGAAGCGAATCTGACGGCTGTATCGGTCCAGTCCGTTGTCCTTTTGTCCGTTGTCCGTTGTGTCGAGCGCCGAGTCCATGCTGCATCTCCTCCGCCTGGTAGCAATTGTTCAACTCGCTGAGCGCCTGGGCAGGACCAACAACGGACAACGGACAAATCGGCTCATCCGCCGGCGACGGCCGGGATGATGCTTACCTCGTCATTGCTGGCGACGGGTGTTGCCAGGTCATCGAGATACCGGATGTCCTCATTGTTCACGTAGACGTTGATGAACCGCCGCAGTTCCGCGCCGTCGAAGAGCCGCTCGCGCAGCGCCGGGTGCTGGTTGGCCAGGTCACCCAGGATCTCGCCGACCGTGGAACCGGACGCCTCGACCCGGTCGAGACCTCCGGCGTGGGGGCGGAGCGGGGTCGGAATTCGGACAAGGGCCATGGATTCAATCCTCCACGGGAATGGAATGGAATGGAATGGGGCGCGTGGCGAAATCATCGAGGCGGAGTGCCGCGGCCGCCTCGGAAGGGTTGGGCCGTGATCGGGGATGGTCAAGCGCTGCTCCCGGCCAGCAGGGCCGGCGCGAGCGTTTCCAGGAGGGCCTCGAAGTCTTCCAGGCGGGGCTTGATGACGACGGGCCTGGACACGCGCTGGAGCAGGGGTTCCTGGGTCTTGAGGCCGTTGCCGGTGATGCAGATGACGATCGACTCGTCCCGGTCGATCCGGCCCTGGTCGATGAGCTTCTGGGTCACCGCGAGCGTGACGCCGCCTGCGGTCTCGGTCCAGATCCCCTCGGTCTCGGCCAGGAGCTGCATCGCCTCGAGGATCGCCGCGTCATCGACGTCTTCGCTCCAGCCGCCGGTCTCCTGGATCAGCTTGGAGGCGAAGTAGCCGTCGGCCGGGTCGCCGATGGCCAGGCTCTTGGCAATCGTCTGAGGATTGCGGATCGGCTTGACCTTGGCGGCGCCGGTCTTGACCATGGCCGCGATCGGGTTGCAGCCGGTGGCCTGGGCACCGTGCATCCGGGTGGCGACGGGGCCATCGAGCAGTCCCAGGAGCTCAAATTCCTTGAGCGCCTTGTGGATCTTGCCGATCAGGCTGCCGCCGGCCATCGGGGCGACGACGTGATCCGGCGCGCGCCAGCCCAGGCCCTCGGCGATCTCGAAGCCGACCGACTTGGACCCCTCGGCGTAGAAAGGGCGTAGATTGACGTTGACGAATCCCCAGCCGAACCGGAAGGCGATCTGGGAGCAGAGGCGGTTGACCTGGTCGTAATGGCCCTCGATGGCGATCACCTTGGCGCCGTAGATGGTCGCGCCCAGGACCTTGCCTTGCTCGAGGCCCTCGGGCAGGAGCACATAGGCATCCAGGCCGGCCGCCGCGGCCAGGGCCGCGACACTGTTGGCCAGGTTGCCCGTCGAGGCGCAGCCCACGGTCTGGAACCCCAGCTCGACCGCCTTGGACAGCGCCACCGCCACGACGCGGTCCTTGAACGAGAGGGTCGGGTAATTGACGGCGTCATTCTTGATGTACAGCTCGCTGACGCCCAGCGCCCGGGCCAGCCGATCGGCACGGACCAGCGGCGTGCCCCCCACGTGCTCGCCCACGGTCGGCTCGCCGTCGATCGGCAGCAGCTCGCGATACCGCCACATCGACCGCGGCCGCGCCTGGATCGCCGCCCGGCTCAGGGTCCGGGCTACCTGCTGGTAGTCGTAGGTGACCTCCAGCGGACCGAAATCCTCCGTGCAAAAATTCAGCGCTTCCTTGGGGTAGATCTTGCCGCACAGCCGGCACTTCAAACCGCTCGCTGTTTCCAGGGACACCGGTATCACTCCCTCCCGATCGATCGGACACGAAGACAAGGGCGACCCTTCCTCCGCCGAAACCCAAACCCGGCGCGGTCGAGCCGGCCCACCCATGCTGGTCAGGACCCACTCGCAATCAAGCACACCCCGGGAACGACCGCGCCCCTGAGGCCGCGCCTGTCCCAGGTGGTTTCCTGGTGCGCCGTGGTTCCGATCCAGAATCTTCGGCCCAACGGCTGTGAGGATGGGAGCGATCAGGGAGGGAACGACGACTGCGGAGGGACCGCTCGCCGTTGACCATCTTATCTGCCCCATCGGCGAGACCTCGCAGGCTCGGATCAGCCTTGGCCGATCACGATCCCGGCGCAGGTCCGCTGGGCGGGAGTTAGCACCAGCATTCGCCAGGGCGAACCGGTTGCTGTGGCGTCGTCGGGCCCGTCCCTCAGCCACTCTGGATAAGATGCGCACCAAATTGTAAGTCAACCGAATGTAAACCGCAGGAGGCGCGTGCGTCAAGTCCCGAGATCGCGCCCCCGCCCAGCGCGGTGATCGGGGCGCCGCGCGGATCGCCCTGGCCACCGGTCGTCCGGCAAGCCAGCCACGGACTCGACACACCCGCCTTCCTGCTCGTGAACGCTGTGCCGGCATGGCGGGCCTTGGCTGCCATTCTGGCGGCTGGGTTGCTATGAAAACTTGTGTCCCCACGGCGTGGCGCATCCCGAACGAGCGTCCAGCAGGTTGCTATGCGGGCTCCCCGTTGCCGGGGGCACCAGGGCGGGGTC
>JAJPJC010000191.1 GCA_021324445.1 Isosphaeraceae bacterium | reverse complement strand
TCCACGATCGGTGTGAAGAAGTCGGTGGTCAGGATCAGGGCGAGGTCGTCGGAGACCTTGTAGACTGCGGCGTCATCGGCCGTTGCATGGCCGACCAGGACGTTGGGGTCGTCGACCGGGGGCAGGCCGGCCAGGAGCGAGAGGAGGTAATCGGGCGGCTGCTTGGCCGCGCACCCGGCCCGCTTGGCGAACTGCGTCAGCCGGATCGAATCGGGGTCGGTCATGGTCGTCTCCTCGAGCCGGTCGGTGGCCGATCACAACGGGTCCTGCCGGACACGGCCCCCAGAGCGAGGAACGCTCAGTCTGGACCGGTCGGGGGATGGAGCCCCCTCCGACACCGGAATCCGGCCGTATTCTCCTGGAGGCGGCTCCCTCCACCAATCTTCGTACCCTCGTTTTCCGCGCTAGAGCTGCATCTCGGCCAGCCTTGCCTCCAGCAACTCCACGACCAGGGCCGGATTGGCCTTGCCGCCGGTCTGCTTCATCACCTGGCCCCGGAGGAACCCCTTGACCGCCTCCGGCTTCTTCTTCCCCTTCTTGAGCTCGTCGATGGCCTGCGGATTGGCGGCGATGGCCGCGGCGACGGCCTCGGCGATCGCGTCGCGGTCCGAGACCATCTGGTAGCCTCCCTGCTTGATGATCGTCTCGGCGGGATCGCCGGTGTCGATCATCCGGCCGAGGATCTCGCGCCCCTGGTTGGTGTTCAGCTCGCCCCGCTTGACGCGGTTGATCAGGTCGGCCAGCGCCTCGGGGCGCACTGGGAACTCGGCGACCGTGGTTTTCCGATCCTTGATCGTGCGGAGCACGTCCTGCTGGATCCAGTTGCTGGCCAGCTTGTACTCGCCCGTGGCCCGGGCGACGGCGTCGTAATAGTCGGCGACGTCCTGCCCCTGCTCGACGAGGACGTTGGCGTCGTAAGGGGGCAGTCCGTATTCGGTCTCGAACCGCCGGCGACGCGCCGAGGGGAGCTCGCCAATCGACTTGCGCACGCGGTCGAGCCAGGCCGCGTCGACGACCACCGGCACGAGGTCGGGCTCGGGGAAGTAGCGATAGTCGGCGGCCGTCTCCTTCTTGCGCTGGGGCTTGGTCTCCTCGGCGTCGTCGTCCCACCCTCTCGTCGTCTTGGGGGCATCCTTGATCGTCTTTCCATCCTCCAGCCACTTCCGATACTGGCGGTCGGCCTCGAAAAGCAGGGCCTTCTCGACGGCCCGGAAGCTGTTGAGATTCTTGATCTCGACGATCGGCGTGGCGATCGTCTTGCCGTCGCGGGTGATGTGCAGGTTGACGTTGGCGTCGCAGCGGAGGGAGCCTTCCTGCATCTCGCAGTCGGAGACCTCGAGATACCGCAAGGTCAGGCGCAGCTCCTCGAGGCAGCCGCGTGCATCGGCGGCGCTGCGGATCTCGGGCTCGCTGACGATCTCGAGGAGGGGGATCCCCGCGCGATTGAGATCGACTTCCGACATGTTGCCCGCGCCGTGCGTCAGCTTGCCGGTGTCTTCCTCGAGGTGGATGCGGGTGAGCCCGCATCGTCCGCCACCGCTGCCATCCTTGCGCACGGGGATCTCCAGGTGTCCGCCCTTCGAGAACGGCAGGTCGTACTGGCTGATCTGATAGTTCTTGGGCAGGTCGGGGTAATAATAGTTCTTGCGGTCCCACTTGGTGAACGGGGCGATCTGGGCACCGAGGGCCACCGCGGTCTTGAGCGCCAGCTCGAACGCCTTGCGGTTCATCACCGGCAGCGTGCCCGGCAGCCCCAGGGACACCGGGTCCGTCTGGGTATTCGGCGGCAGGCCGAAGTCGGTGCCGCTCCAGGAGAACATCTTGCTCTCGGTCTGGAGCTGGACGTGGATCTCCAGGCCGATGACGATCTCGTAGTCCATGGGGTGAGCCTCTTGCGAAGGCATGGTGCCTTTCCTGGGCAACGGGGACTTTATCGGGTACCGGGCCGCCGGGTATGCCAATCCGTCTGCCGCTCGAAGACGCGCGCGGTCCGCAGCAGCGTCTCCTCGGCGAACGGGGCGGCCAGGAGCTGCAGCCCGATGGGGAGGTTGGCCCGGGTCAGGCCGCAGGGTATGCTCAATCCCGGAATGCCCGCGAGGTTGGCCGTGATCGTGTCGATGTCGGAGAGATACATCGACAGCGTATTCGCGGTCCGCTCGCCGAGCTTGAACGCCGGGGTGGGCGAGGTCGGGCCGATGAGCACGTCCACCTCGCGGAAGGCGGCATCGAAGTCCCCTCGGATCTTTCGGCGGACCTGGAGCGCCTTGTTGTAATACTGGTCGGCGTAGCCGGCCGACAGGGCGAAGGTGCCGAGCATGATCCGGCGCTTGACCTCGGGTCCGAAGCCCTCGGCCCGGCTGACCATCATCATGCGGACCATATCGGCAATCTTCTCCTCGCCGGGGTACTTCGCCGAATAATCCTCGGCGCGGTGGCCGTAGGTCGTGCCATCATACCGGGCCAGGTTGCTCGAGCATTCGGCCGGCGCCACGATGTAGTACGCCGGCACCCCGTATCGCGAGTGGGGGAGCGAGACTTCCTTGATGGTCGCCCCGGCCTTCTCGTAGACCTTCACCGCTTCCTGGACGGCGGCGCCGACCTCGGGATCGAGGCCCTCGCCGAAGAACTCGCGGACGACGCCGATCCGCAGCGATTCCGGGGGCTTGTCGAGGGTCGCGGCGTAGTCGGGGACCGGCGCGTCCACGCTCGTCGAATAGCGGGGATCATGGCCGGATATCACCTTGAGAAGGAGAGCCGTATCGGCCAGGTCGTGGGCGAAGGGACCGACCTGATCGAGCGAGCTGGCGAAGGCGATCAGCCCGTAGCGGCTGACCCGGCCATAGGTCGGCTTGAGGCCGACGACTCCGCAGACGGCCGCCGGCTGTCGGATCGAGCCGCCGGTGTCCGACCCCAGCGAGAGCGGCGCCAGGCCCGCCGCGACGGCCGCGGCCGAGCCGCCGGACGAGCCGCCCGGCACGCGCGACTCGTCCCAGGGGTTGAGCGTCGGGCCGTAGGCGCTGTTCTCCGTCGAGGAGCCCATCGCGAACTCGTCCATGTTCGTCTTGCCGAAGAGGATGGCATCCGCGGCCCTGAGGCGGGCGATCACGGTGGCGTCGTAGGGCGGGCGGAAGCCCTTGAGCATCCGGCTGCCACAGGTCGTCGGCTCGCCCTGCACGCAGAGCACGTCCTTGATGGCGACGGGGACGCCGGCCAGCGGGCCGAGCGGCTCCCCGGCCCGTCGACGCCGATCGACGTCGCGGGCCTGCTCGAGGATCCGGTCGGCGTCCAGGTGGACGAAGACATTCAGCCGCTGGTCACGCCCGGCGCGGTCGAGCAGCGAAGCGACGATCTCCTCGGACGTCGTCTCGCCTGCGTTCATGCGGGCCAGTAGCGCGGCGGCGGTGTCGTGACTCATCGGTCGGCGTCCTTCGGTCCTTCAGTGGCGAGTGGCGAGCGGCCCGCGGCGAATCGGGCGGAACCGGCCCTCGCTCGCCGCGGGCCGCTCGCCACTCGCCATTCCTTCTCAGTCCAGCACGGCGGGGACCAGGAAGCTGGTGGCGTTCCGCCTGGGGGCGTTGGCCAGGGCCTGCTCGTGCGGCAGGGGCTCGCCGCGCACGTCGTCGCGGAAGACGTTGCGGACCTCGACGCCGTGGGCGAGCGGCTCGACTCCCTCGGTCTCCACCTCCTGGAGCTGCGCGACGTAGTCGACGATGGAATTGAGCTGGCCGGTGAAGGTCTCCAGCTCTTCCGGGCTGACCCGCAATCGCGCCAGCAGGGCCACCTTGGCCACGTCGGCATTCGACAATGACATGGGCTTGAATCCCTTTCGTCCCAGGTCGGCGGTGAGGCTTCTCGGAATAGGTGCGAACGTGGTCCGGGCTGGTCGGCGGCCGGCCCGTCGAGGGCGGAGGACGAACGACCAGGGACAGTCTCGCGATCGGCCCTCAGTCTGACAGATTATCCCCGGCCGTTCAAGGTTCGGCGTTAGGTCCGATGGCCGCGAGCGGGCGTGACGGTGTGGGCGCGTGAAATTGACGCCCGCCGGGAACGCGACCTATGATGGGGCGGCGGACGTTCTCGGACACGACCCCCCGACCCCGGCGAGCAGAGGCCCGAAGTCGATGAACGGACCCGTGGCGATCATCCTGGCCGCCGGCCAGGGCAAGCGGATGAAGTCGGAGAAGGCCAAGGTGCTGCACGAGGTATGCGGCCAGCCGATGATCCGCTACGTGGTCGACGCGGCGCGTGGAGCCGGGGCGCGGACCATCGTGGTGGTGGTCGGTTACGCGGCCGACCAGGTCCGAGTCTACCTCCACCTCGAGTCCGACGTGCTCTTCGCCACCCAGAGCGAGCAGCTCGGCACCGGACATGCCGCCAAGACCTGCCGCCCCCTCCTGGCCGACTACGAAGGTCCCGCCTTGATCCTGGTTGGAGACGAGCCCTTGCTTCGTCCCCAGCCCCTGGCCGACCTGCTTCGGCGCCAGCAACTCGACCAGGCCGCCTGCTTGCTCGGCACCGCCGTCCTTGCCGACCCCACTGGCTTCGG